>CAZIWA010000019.1:39262-56773 GCA_964542875.1 uncultured Phycisphaeraceae bacterium | reverse complement strand
GCCACCATCTTCATGAGCAAATCCGACACCAGCGCCCTCATGGTCGGCAAAGTCTGAGCCCGCAAAGCTCAATCACACCCCTCAAAATCCCCTATTTTCAGGCATCTAATTCACAATTTATACATTTAAAATTATAAATGACAGCCCTCATGCTCAAACGCGCCGCCCAATCGCTCCTCATCACCCTCCTGGCCCTCCAGCCCCTCCTGGCCCAGGACGCCGCCACCCAGCCAGGCGGCGCCGCCCCGGACCCCGCCATCGCCGGCCCCACCATCCTCGTCGAGCCCGGCAAATTCAACATGGGCAGCCCCCTCACCGAGCCCGACCGCTCCTCCGACGAAAACCAGCGCCACATCAGGATCACCCGCCCTTACTACATCGGCCGCCACGAAGTCACCGTCGGCCAATTCAAAAAATTCGTCGATGACACCGGCTATAAAACCGATGCCGAAAAAGCCGGCAAAGCCTGGGCCTACAGCGCCGGCAACACCGTCCTCACCAAGGACGTCACCTGGCGCAACCCCGGCTTTGATCAGGCCGACAACCACCCCGTCGTCGTCGTCTCCTTTAACGACGCCCAGGCCTACTGCGCATGGCTCAGTAAAAAGCTCCGCCAGACCTGCACCCTCCCCACCGAAGCCCAGTGGGAATTCGCCGCCCGGTCCGCCGACAAAACCGCCTTCGGCCCCGGCACCCTCGACGAAACCGCCTGGCATCGCGAAAACGCCGAAGGCAAAACCCACCCCGTCGAAACCAAAAAACCAAACACCTGGGGCCTCTTCGACACCCACGGCAACGCCATGGAATGGACCCTCGACCGCTACGCCCCCTACCCCGACACCTCCCCCAAAACCAGCACTCGAAACCCCTCCGGCCCCAAAACCCCCGAAATCACCGGCGACGAAAAACGCTCCACCCGAGGCGGATCCTGGGCCGCCCGCCAATCCGACTGCCGCTCCGCCGCACGCTCAAAGTTCTACCCCGACAGCGCCAGCAACTTCTCCGGCTTCCGCATCATCATCCTCCCCAACGAAACCGAATAACCCCTCCTCCATCCAAACCCAAAAAACACGTTAGCCCGACGTGCAAACGAGGGTATTCGGGCATCAGCCCGACCTCCCGCTCAACCCACAAAAAACCACCACGCCCCCATCATCACCAACCCCTCCCGGGCGGCACACCGTAGACCGTCCACGGGCTACGGCGTATCTTGCTCACGCCTCCCCAAAAACCACCAACCATCCCCATCAAACAACTTGGGGAAATCCCCGACTCCCCCAAATCATCTTCCGCACTATACTCGTGTCTGTACCCCTATTTCGGAGACACACCATGTCCTTCAAACCAACCGTCCTCGCCATCGTCGGCCTCTCTCTTCTCGCCGTCACTCCCGGCTGCGCCGACAAGGGCTACCAGAAGGCCGATATCGCCGCCCAGGCCCTCACCGCAGCCAAAGCGGAAACCAGCGCCGCACAAATCCAGCTCAACAAAACCGTCGACCTGCTCGACACCCTCATCAACCGCCCCGCACCTGACCTCAAGCCCCAGTACCAGGCCTACGCCGACGCCCTCAAGCAGCTCAACATCCAGGCCGACAAGCTCCACAGCCGCGCCAACGCCATGGAAGAAAAGAAGGCCGCCTGGTTCAAGAGCTGGGAAACCCAGCTCGCCCAGATCAAAGACCCCGAAATCCGCGCCTCCTCCCAGGCGCGTATCGACAGCTCCAAAGCCCAGTACAGCCAGGTCGCCGACGCCTACCGCGCCGTCCAGCAGTCTTTTGGCCCCCTTCGCCAGAACCTCCAGGACGTCAACACCGCCCTCTCCAACGACCTCACCCAGGCGGGCGTAAAATCCGTCCAGCCCATCTTCGTCAAGATCAAGGAAAACCAGGCCGCAACCAACAAGAACCTCGACGCCCTCATCGCCGAACTCGGCCGCGTCTCCGCAGAATTCTCCTCCAAGATCGAGGCCGCCAGCACCGGCAAAGACCCCGGCGCCTCCTCAACCCTCCCCTGACCAAACTCAATCCTCAAATCTGAGCGATACAGCACGGCCCGAAGCCGTGCTGTATCTTGCACGCGCCTGCATCAATAGCAACCAAACCAACCAATAAAGCGCACTCTAAAACCAAAGCCTCAAAAAACCCATCCCTCAACCTAAAAATCAACTCTTTAGCAACACTACAAGGTTGCGTGCATTTGGATGCGAGTGCGACCGACATCTTCTGGCCCCAGCGGGGCGACCGGTTGTAGCCGGAGGTCAGCGAGTCTTCGAGCGCAGCCCCCGGTAAAGAATCAATTGATTGTTTCTTGTTCTTCGGCCCCCTCGATGGGGGCTGAAGAATCTTTTCTCTGTATTGACGCTAAAGTCTCGAAAAATCCCCCTCAACCCTCTCCCCACATCAGCACACAGCCCCCCACCCTTCTGTCTCTTACTTATACCTTATACCTTCCTCAAACCCCCTCAATCATCCGCTTCAAATACCGCATTGCATTCAGTTCCAGCCGTGCCTGCGCCAGCCCTCCCGACGCCCCCGCGCACGCTTCGTCCAATAAACCCCTCAGCACCCCCAGCCGTTCTTTAAACTCTTGCTCTGCCGTCGCCTTCACCTGCGCCAGCTTCGCCTTGTCCCCCTCGGCTTTGGCTTCTTCGATCCCCTCCCGGATCTCCATCACCTCCATCAAAAAACCTTTCGGCAGCGCATTGGCATCCTCTTTACCCATCTCCGGCGCAAGCAGGCCCAGCAGAGCCTGCGCCCGAAGCATCGGATCGGCAATCACCCGGTGCGCATCATTGATCACCGACGCACGCTCCGCCGCGTCCGCCTGATCCATCGGATCGGTGTACCGATCCGGATGGTTGGCCGCGCTCAACGCAATAAAACGCTCCTGCAGCCGCTTTGGCTCGATCGTAAAAGCCCGGGGCACACCCAACGTCTCAAATGGATCACTCATATAAACATCCCAGGCGGGCGCGTCACAATCCTCAGCACAAACGTTGTGCCCTCCGGTTCATCATACGTCTCCGGCGCCGTCACATTGGTCACGTTCTTCGTCGCCGTCGAGCCCGCCGCCAGCAACCGCTTGTACGTCCCGATCTTCGACCCCGCCGCCAGGCCGAATGTCGCTTCGCTTTCCACCGCCGCCACCAGTTTCAGCGACACATTCACCAACTGCCCCGCAGCCACATTGCTGTTCACAAACGATGCCGCATCTGACGCCACGCCCTTCCCTGTCACCGCGAAACCCGTCAGCTTGGCGCTCAGCCGCTCAAATGCCGTGAACGACTCCGGCAACCCTTCATCAAACGTGGACTTCACGCCCACATACAGGTTGGAGTTGCTGATGCTCCCCACCGACACGTTGCCCGTGTTGTCCGACACCCTGATCTTCGAGTCCGTCAGCGCTCCCGCCACCGTCAGGCCACCCAGCATCAGCGTGCCCGCTTTGGCCGTCGAATCCTCGATCGTAAGCGTCAGGCCCGATGCATTACCAATGATCTCCGGCCCCGCGGATGCCGAAGCCTTCCGGCCCGTCACGCTCAGCGATGTCATCTTCCCGGTGTGAAACACGCTGTTGGCGATCGCCCCCACCGATACCGCGCCCACCGCGCCGCCCGTGAACGTATCTTCGCCCATCACGCCTGCGATCACCGTCAGCCCGCTCACCAGGCCCTTGCTGGTGATGCTTGCCAGCGCTCCGCCCAGCGAGATCGTCGTATCGCCGATCGCGCCTGCCGTCACCGCCCCCATCTTGCCCAGCACATTAAAGTGCGCGCCGGACATCCCCAGGATGCCCAGGTTTCCCGCCACCGTCACCGCGCCCAGGTCCACCAGCTTCACCGGCCCGCCGGGCGTTCCCACCGCGGTCACCGTCCCCGTAAAGTCGCCGGAAATAAACGCTTCATTCTTACTCGCCTTCTGGCCCTTGATCGTAATCGAGGTGATCTGCTGCGCCGTGATTTCTCCGCCCAGCCAGTTGATCGAAGTCACCGCCCCCAGCCTCTGACCCGCGGTGATCCGCACATTCTCAGCGGTCCCCTGGCTCGACACGCTCGTTAGGTCGTCCGCGGCATTGATCGACGCATTCAGCAGCGATCCCGCCTTCACCGCGCCCATCCTCCCCATGGACGTCACTGTCGCAAACCCCTCCCCGCCAGTTCCCAGCCGTCCATCCACGTTCATCCCCGCAATCAACACCGGTTTGGTCTTGCCTGTCAGGTTGTATCCAGCCCCCGTCGCCGAAACATTCGCGGAAAAATTCCCGGGCGTTGCCGGCGTCGTACCGGCCTTCTTCACACCGGTCGTCGTGATCGTCCCGATCTTCGCCGCCTCGATGTACCCGCCATCCCAGCTCCTCGCTGAAATCGCCCCCGCCATCCCAGCCACCTTCAGTTGCACGCCCGCCATCACTTCGCTCTTGCTTGTGAATGACGTCAGCCCGCCGCCGATGCTGATATTGATATCCCCCATCGCGCCCACCGTCATCGCCCCCACCGAGCCCTTGGTCTCCCACGCGCCGCCCGTCACCGTTCCGCTGATGCCCACATTCCCCAGCGAAACCCCGCCCACCGTCCCCAGGCTTACGGCGGCCGTGAAGTTATTGGGCGCATACGCATTTTCTGCAATCTTGAACGCGCCCGAAATCGAAAGCGAAAGCACCTTCTGCGCAAGGATCTCGCCTCCCAGCCAGTTGATCGCTTTAATCGCCCCGATTTCGCTGCTGGATTCCAGTACCGAGTCCCCCAGCACCTGTCCCGTGCTGGTGAATGAAAGCACTTTCCCCGTCGCCGTAAAGAGCACGGAATCCGCGCCCTTGAAGGTGATCGCCCCCGTGTTGCCCTTCACGCGCACCACGCTGTCGCTCACCTTCCCCGCAACGCTGAACGTCCCCAGCACATTCCCCGTCAGCGGCAGGTTATCCGGATTTACGGCCAAATCCCCTCTCATATTTCCCGCCAGTACCACCTGACCATACGACGAACTGCGTCCCGTGATGGTGAATGTCCCCACGCTCAGCGCCGATAATAGGCCGCCATCCCATTCACCTGCTTTAAACGAAGTCACCGAACCAGGAACAAACAACGTACTGGCCGTCACCTGTCCATCCACCGTGATGCTGCCCAGTTTGCCCACGCTGCCTGGCGTGCCGTTGATCGCGCTCAGGTGCAGGGAGCCTTGCAACCAATCCCCATCTACATTGATCGTCCCCACCGTGCCCGCCACGGAATTTTCCTTCTCCGCAGACCCCACCCAGCTCCCGGCGATATCCAGCGTCCCCAGCGTCTTGAGGATCGGCTTGGTCAGCCCCGCGCCCGAAAGCTTCAAAGTCGCTTCAAAGTCGCCCACCACGCCGGCCACCGCTTTGGTCTGCTTAATGCCGATCACCTTCAGCGTGTCGATCACCGGCGCCGTGATCACATCCGTCACCCCCACATTGTCATCCCACCGCACCACCCGAAGCGTATCGATCATCCCAGCGGACGTGAACGTGATGTCCTTCACCTGTCCCAGGCTGATGCTCGCCCGCTCCTTGTTTGTCCCATTGAGCGTAAACACATGCTGTTCACCGGAACCCACGTTCCCCAGCATCACCGTCTTCACGAACCCCTGCGCGACGAAATCCCCGCTCAGGCTCATTTCCTTTGCAGAAAAACTCCTCATTCCCCCCGCGATGGTGATCAGCCCCACCGACCCGGCGCCCGTGCCCGTCCCCGTCGCCGTGCCGTTCTTGCCCACCGAATTTCCCTTGGCATTCACATCGATCGTCAATCCGGTTTTCGGGTCCGTCCCCGTCAGTTCGATCGACAGGAACTTCTTCGTCACCGGGTCCGTCGTCAGCTTCGCAGACCCTGCCCCCGTGTAGTTGAATGTCACCCGGTTGTTATTGTCATCGATGAATATCCGGTCACCCTTGGCGGTGTTCTTATTGATGATGTACACCCCCGTGCTCTGTGCCTGCTGCACCTCGCCGGAAATGGTGAACGCGTACGTCGTCACATTCCCCATGTTCACGCCGAAGCTCACCACCTTCGACAGGCTGCCCACCTCCTGCGTCAGCAGCGCAATCGTGATCTCGTCAAACCCGCCGGGCGCGATTTTCTCGCTCAGCCCCTCCACAAGCCCAAACCCCTGCGGCACAATCAGATTCTTCGTCACCAGTTCCTGCGTCCCCGTGTTGGTCACCCGGAAAGTGTGCAGCACTTGCTGCCCGCCCACCGTCACCACGCCAAACGAAGTCAGATCGTTAAAGCTCGTCGTCGTGCTCCCATTGGCGATCACCAGCCCATTGCCCGTCACCAGCGCCGACGGCCCCGCCACCACATCGTCAAACACCCGCCCCAGCACCTTCACGTTCTGCCCCTGTAGCGCGCCAAAACCATTCCACGCCACTGCGAACCCGCTGTCGCTGTGTCGGCCCATCTGCGGATAAAGCCCCTCGCCAAACCCATCCACCTGTCCGCTCACCGTCAGTTCCGGCCCGCCGATGCCCGTGCCTACAAATCTTCGCGCAAACACCACCTGGCCATTCTGCTGGTTGATGCTCCCTTTGCCCTCCCACGTCACCAGGATCGTGCTGTCGCTCTTGAACGTCACCGATGAATGGAACTGGTCCCCCAAAACCGTGTCGTTCACCATGAACGCCGCAAAGTCCGGAAGGTTCTCGTGGCTCACCACCTGCGCCATCACATCCCAGTTCTGGCCCTCGAAGTTGTAGTTGTCGTAGGTGAACACCACATACCCATCCCCCGCCACCGCCATGTCGTACGTCGGCACGGTCGCCGCCCCGTCAGCGAAGGTCGCCATGGCCTGCGCCCCCGTAAACACCTCGCCGGTCTTCTCGCCGTCGCTCTTGAAACGCTGCCCGTACATCACCACGCTGTTCTTGGTTTCCTCAAGCTCCTGCCACCCCACCACAAACGACCCGTCATCCGCCGCCCCCACCTTCGGGCTCATCAGCGTGTTGCCTTCGATCGCCACCGTCCCCACGGTAAATGCATCCCCCACCGCCGCGCCGGTATGCGAATACACCTGCCCCTGAATGCTCTGCCCCTCGTCATCGATGCTCATCCACGTCACCAAAAACCCATCCGCCGCCACGTCCGAGCTGCTCGGCAGCGCCGTCACGCTGGCCTTCTGCTGGTTCCCCAGCGTCACCCCGTTCACCGCGAATTCCGTCCCCACCTTCTCGCCGTCGGCATCAAACAACTGCCCATGCACATCCAGCAGCTTCCCAGCCTCCTCCGACAGCGTCGTCCACACCACCATGAACGTCCCATCGCCAGACCGCGCAATGTCCACCTCAAACTGCGCATTCTCTTCCTGTGTGTTCACCCGCACCAAATCCGTCTCCGGCAGCCCCAACGCGCTAAAGCGCTGAACAAACACCCCCGCGCCAGACTTGTCCATTGCCGTCCATGCCACATCAAACGACCCATCCCCCGCCACCGCGATCGCCGGGCCATGCCCGCCGTCCACCAGATTTAACACCGGCCCGACCGGCGCCAGCGTCATCAGTTGCCTCCCCTCCAAAGCCTCCAGCGCAGCCCCCCGCACCTGCTCCTGCCTCCCGCGCGAATACGCCCGCAGCCGACCCGCCAGGCCCGACAGCCCGGACATAAACCCGCCCGCCACCTTCGCCACGCCAGGTTGAGTCATCAATTGCATGCGTTTTTCCCAAAAAATGGAGTTACACCAACACTACTGCCCAGACTCCAAAATTCTAGGCATTAATTATAATTTGTCAATAAATTATATTAAAAAGTTTATAAAAACACCACTCGAGAAATGTCGACAAAACCCTAACCTCTTGCTTCTGCGAGCGTTGGAACAATCCCATAAATCGACAATCGATTCCCGTCCGGGTCCCGAAATTCCGCGCTCACCCCATCCCCCTGGGACGTCTGGCTCACCTTCACAGGCGGATGGCTAAAGTGCAGCCCCTTGGCCCGCAGGCTCGCATACGTCCCCGTCACGTCCCGGCACTCAAACACCACCTCAGGCATCGCATTGGAATTGTTGAACGGCATCATCCCCGGGTACGGATGGATCACCAGCACCATCTGCCCCATGTCGAACTCCACCCACCCCGGCGCCTCCGACCGCACCGGCAACCCCAGCAGGTCCCGATAAAACCGCGTGCTCCGCGGCACGTCCCGCACCGACAAAATCACATACCCCACTTTGCCCAGCAATCCCAGTTCTGCTGTGTCAGGCATGGCCCGCCTCCTGATCAAATTGCGCATCATGGAACCGTCATTTGGAACCTTTGAATAATCCCTCTCTGCTCTTTCCGCCCCCCTCTCCAGCAGGGAGAGGGCTGGGGTGAGGGTGTTCTTTCTCCCGGTTATTCAAAGACCGCATCTGTCATTATCAACGCCGCCCCCCAAATTCCCTAGCAGTCTTTCGACTTTGAATCGACTTTTCTTTGGAGACTGCCCTTGTTCTCTTGTTCTCATGTTCTATTCGCTGAAATCGAAAAATAAGGTAGCCCCGCCTTGAGCACGTCTTCATGCGACACCCAGGGCTTGAATCATTTTTAAAAGCTCTTGCACGCGCCTGCTTCAACGCAGAAAGATCAGTAACAGCTCAACTCCTCTCTGCCTTTTACCTTATCCCTTGTACCTTTTACCTTTCTGACTTCCTCTTCTTCTTCACTCCCCCCGCCCCCTCCAGCAGCTCCAGCTCTGCCTGAAGCTCCTTGGGCAGCCGCGCCCCAAACTGCTTGTAATGCTCCCGGATCAGCCCCACTTCATCGGCCCATTCTTCCTCGTCCACGGCCAGAAGCTCATTCAGCGCCTTCTCCGAAATCTTGAGCCCCTTCACATCCAGCGCTCCCGGCGCCGGTACCACGCCCGCACGGGTCTGCACGCCCTGGCCCACGCCGTCGAGCCGTTCAAACACCCATTTCAGCACCCGCGCGTTCTCGCCGAATCCCGGCCACAAAAACTTTCCGTCCTCATCCTGCCGGAACCAGTTCACATGGAAAATCGTCGGCAGCCCTGCCCCCGCATTCTCCTGCCCCACCTTGATCCAATGCGCAAAATAGTCCCCCATGTGGTACCCGCAAAACGGCAGCATCGCCATGGGATCCCGCCGCAGCACCCCCACATTGCCCGACGCCGCCGCCGTCTTCTCCGACGCCATGATCGACCCTAAAAACACCCCGTGTTGCCACGAGTTGGCCTGCACCACAAGCGGCACCACGCCCGCCCTGCGCCCCCCAAACAAAATCGCGCTGATCGGCACCCCCGCCGGGTCCTGCCACTCTTTGGCGATCACCGGGCACTGCCCCGCGCGCACCGTGAAACGCGCATTGGGATGAGAGCTCTTGCGCTTGGCCTCCGGCGTCCACACCCTGCGCGTCCAGTCCACCAGGTACCCCGGCGCTTCCTTGGTCATGCCTTCCCACCACACATCGCCGGTATCCGTCAGGGCCACGTTGGTGAAAATCGCATCGTGCTCGATGGTCTTCATCGCATTGCCGTTGGATTCCACGCTCGTTCCCGGCGCCACGCCGAAGAACCCCGCTTCGGGATTAATCGCCCGCAGCCGCGTCACTCCGTCTTTGTCCTTCACGAACTTCATCCACGCGATGTCATCCCCCACCGTCTCCACTTTCCACCCCTTGAGCGCAGGCGTCAGCATCGCCATGTTCGTCTTGCCGCAGGCCGATGGAAACGCCGCCGCGATGTACTTGTATTCCCCCTTGGGGTTCGTCAGTTTCATGATCAGCATGTGCTCGGCCAGCCAGCCCTCATCGCGCGCCATCACCGATGCGATCCGCAACGCAAAGCACTTCTTCCCCAAAAGCGCATTCCCGCCATAGCCCGACCCATACGACATGATTTCCCGGCTCTCGGGAAAATGCACGATGTACTTGTCCTTCTCGTTGCACGGCCACGGCGTATCCGGCTGCCCCTCTTCCAGCGGCACCCCCACGCTGTGCAGCCCCTTGCAGAATTCTCCCTTACGCCCCAGCATCTTCAGCGCCGGCAGCCCCACATGCGCCATCATGTGCATGTTGCACACCACATACCCCGAATCCGTCACCTGCACGCCGATCTTGGCGATTTGCGACCCCACCGGCCCCATCACATACGGAATCACATACATCGTCCGTCCGCGCATGCACCCTTCAAACAGCCGCTCCAGCTTGCTCTTCATCCGCTTGGGGCTTTCCCAGTGATTCGTCGGCCCCGCGTCATCCGGGTTTTCAGAGCAGATAAACGTCCGATCCTCCACCCGGGCCACGTCCCCCATCTCGCTCCGGGCGTAATAGCTGTTAGGCCGCTTCTCGTCGTTAAGCGCAATGAACGTCCCCGTCTCCACCAGTTGATTCGCCACAAACTGGTATTCCAGCTCGCTCCCGTCGCACCAGTGCACCACATCAGGCTGGCACAGCTCCACCGCTTCGCGCACCCAAGCCAGCAGCCCCGCGTGCTTGGTCATCTTCTTGGCCACCACATCCTGGTCCCTGGCCAGGCTTGATCCCGCATGCCGATAAACATCACCTTTAATGATCCGCGAATAGGGCATGGTTCCATCCTTTGATTTGTGTCTGCAGGCCAGCGCATCAGGGCGCTTGCCATCATAGACTGACCTTATGCCAAAGCTCCAGCAACTCAAGGGACAAATGCGCGCACTGGGTACACCGGCCAAAGCCGCCGGCGCCGCCCGTTTCTTCAAATCCGGCCCCGGCCAGTACGGCGAAGGCGACATCTTCCTCGGCCTCACCGTCCCCCAGCAACGCAAAATCGCCGCCCAATACCCCGGCCTCTCCCTGGACGACATCCAATCCCTGCTGGATTCCCCCGAGCATGAATTCCGCTCCACCGCGCTCATGATCCTCGTCGCCCAATACCATCGCTTAGACCCGCGCGGCCAGGAAGAACTCCACCGCTTCTACATGCGCAACACCCATCGCATCAACAACTGGGACCTCGTCGACTCCAGCGCCGAATCCCTTGTCGGACACTACCTCTCCCTCAACCCCGACCCGAAACTGCTCGACAAGCTCGCCCGTTCCCCGCTCATCTGGGAACGCCGCATCGCCATGGTCGCCACCTTCCACGACATCAAAAAAGGCTCATCGCAAAACGCCCTGCGCATCGCCCAGGCCCTCCTTGCCGACAAGCACGACCTCATCCACAAGGCCGTCGGCTGGATGCTCCGCGAAGTCGGCAAACGCGTCAGCCGCGCCGACCTTCAAGCCTTCCTGGACAAACACCACAAAACCATGCCCCGCACAGCCCTGCGCTACGCCCTGGAACACTTCGATCCCGAAACCCGCAAGCGGTACATGGGGAAAAATGTTTGATGTGAGATGTCAGATGTTCCAGACAAGAAATCCGCCAGCCGAATTCTGCTCTGAAAAATCTAACATCTCACATCAAACATCTACCATCCTCACCCCGGCTCCACGCTCACGCCCGCCTTGCACACCGCGCAGTTGGTCACGATCCTCCGGTGATTCGGGCTCCGCCAATGAAGCGGATCGATCGAAAACGCCGCCGCCGTCGCAAACACGCAAAGCGCCTTCTCCGTCGGCGTGCACGGTCCGAACTGATACGTCCCGCCGTCCGTGCACCCATGCGGGCAAGCCGCATCCCTGTCCACGATCACCTTGAACCTCGGATTATTGATCCCCCCCGAATTCGCCGCCTGCTTCGCCCGAGGCGGCGCCGGCTCCTCCCCATCCCCGCTCTCCATCAGCGGCACACGCTTCCTCATCGGCGCATCAGCGGCCTTTTTCAGCACCTCCGGATTGGGCGCCATCGATGCAAACCCCGCCGTATTCCCCGGCCGCTGTTCATCCACCACCACCACGGTCTTGCCCGCATCCAGCGCCGTTCGCACCAGCCGCTCCGCCTTGCCGATGTCGTCCTTGGGCGAATGCTTGATCGTCCACAGGTCCAGGCTCAGCAGCATCGCCTGCACCGTCTGCACCGCATCGAGAATGTCCGGATCGCTCTCAAACAATTCCCCCATGATCCGCTTCACCAGGTTTTCTGAATCCGCCAGGATCATTACTTCCTCAGGCTCCGAAGCCTTGGCGACTTTTATCCCTTCCAGCAGCCCCCTGGCCTCCGCCACCGACCGCCGGTCTTCGGTATACAAATGCCCCGCTGCATATTTGATCTGCACCGGGTCCTCAGACTCCACGATCACACCCACGGCCACCGGATAAGGATTTTGCCCCTTCGTGCCCGTCCTGAGATGAATGGTCAGTTTCATGCCCAAATGTTATCCCGCAAGCCACCAACCGTCTTCTTCAAGGCGATACAACACGGGCCAACAAAAAACCACCAACCCCACTCACACCAAAAATACGTTAGCCCGACGCGCCAGCGAGGGTATTCGGGCAACAGCCCGACCTCCCGCTCAACCACACTAAAACCACATAACAAACTTCAACGCCAAACCATCCGGGCGACACACTGTAAACCGTCCGCGGACTACGGCGTGTCCCGTTAGGACCTTCGCCAAAACCACATCTGTACAAAAAATCACACGCGAGGCTTCTGTTGCCTCACCCGCAAAAGCGATCACTCGCCCTTGGCGCCCTTCTTGGGCTTGGGTGCAAACGCGCTGCGTGTTTCTTCCGACATGTAAAGAATCCGGTCGCAGTTGGGACACACCACGATTTCGTCGTTGTTGCGCAAAAGCCGGTTCACGCGCTCGAGGGGAAGACCGATGAAGCAACCCGTGCAGGAGAATTCATGGTTCTTCATGCTCTCGATGCTCACGCCCGCAACCGGTTCGCCGTCCTGCTGTTCATACAGCCGGTCGTATTCCGAAAGCGTCGCCTCTGGAATTCCTTCCTTGGCCGCATCGCGACGGTTCTTGAGTTCCGTCAGTTCCTTGCTGATCTCGGCATGCGCCTCGGCCACTTCTTTTTCCGCGATCGCCACCAGCTTGGCCTGCTCGCCCACCTGCGTATCTGCTGCCGCGGCCTGGCTCTTAAGCGAATCGATCTTGGTCATAAACTCCAGCGCCTGGTCTTCCACCTTGGCCTTCTCGGCTTTCAAAGTGTTCACTTCCAGCAGCAATGCGGAGTATTCCTTGTTGGTCTTCACGCTGTTCATCTGGTTGCGCAGCGTATCCACCCGGGCATTGATGTCGTTGGATTGCTTCTCAAACACCGAAGCCTGAACCTGCAGTTGCTTGGACTGGTCGCCAAGTTCTTTCTTCTGCTGGTTGAGTTGGTCGATCTTCTTTTTCTGTCTTGCCAGGCGGCCTGTCGCCGAGTCCAGCCGGGACGTGAGCCCCTTCAACTGCTGATCCAGAAGGAAGAGGTTGTACAGCTTCACTTGCATCGACATAGGCTAGGCTCCGATTTGATGGACTGTTCACTATAGCAAAAGCGCGCCCGACCGGGAGGCACAGCCCTCACCAAAGGCACGCCGTGCATTACATGTGCGATCATCCCCTCAACTTAACTCTCCAGAAAAACCAAACTCTCTCCGCCTTGTCCCTTTTAACTTATCCCTTATTCCTTTCCTTCCACCCGCACATCCACATTCTCAACCACCACCGTGTTGGCCACCCGAAAGTCATCCTTGCGATTGGGCATCTGCGCATTGTGGATCATCAGCGTGTTCCACCCCTTCTTCACGCCTTCCCTCGCCTTCACCTTAAACCGCAGCCCCACCATCTCCGGCGCATGATGCCTCCCCAGCTCCGACCCTGAGAGCATCTCCTGGCTCACCTGGCACTCCCACACCGCAGGCTGGCCATTGAAGCTCACCGTAAGCATCGGGTAGCTCTCCGCTTTCTTCACCAGCAGCTCCACCACCAGTTCCCGGCCCGCGGGCTCCGGCAACATCAAAAGTTTCAGCTCCCGGCGCAGCGAAGGCTCCAGAATCATCGGCACATCCTCCGCCGTCTCAAACGGCGCAATCCACGGCCCGCCCTTGCCCGCCGCGCAAAAGCTGTAGGTCTTGGGCCTCGCCGCCAGCTTTGCCTCATCCGCCAGGTTCCTTAACTCCTCATACCCCGTCGAGTAGCCTGGCCCGGCGCCCGGTTTACCGGGGCCGAAAAAGTTAAACACCTCGATCGCATCCACTCCCCCGGCCAGCTTCGCTGCCGCGTTCCCGCAAAGCACCTCGGGCGAAAAACACACATACCGCCACCCCTTGCTCTTGCCCTGCGCATCATGGGCCGTCACCCAGTTGGGCACGCCCTCCAGCACGCCGATCAATGCCACATCCGGCCCGAAATCCTTCCGGTACTCCTCGTAAGGCAACCCCCACGACGTCTGATAGAAATTCGATACCGCCACGCTGTCCACGCATCCGTCCGCCACGATCGCCCGGATATCCAGCCCCACATCCCTCATCATTTCAAAATTCGGCGGCACCCTCAGATTGATCAAAAACGGCCGCCCCGTCCTCTTCTCCTTCGCCCGCCCCAGCGCACGCACCTCTCGATGAAACGCCAGCATCAACGCCCTCTCATCGTCCCCCGCGCCCGGCTCGCAGCACATCGGGTTGCGCAGCCAATCCAGCTCGATGCCATCATGGTCATAGTCCTGGATCATCTCCGCAATCGTGTCCATCATGAACTGGCGCACCGCAGGCCGCGCATAGTTGAGCCCGATGAAATAGTTCCACTGCCCCCTGGGCTGATGGGGCCATTGCAACGGCCATCCCGCACCTGAAAGCCGATTCTCCTTCACCCGGTAAACCGGCGCATTAAAGTAGCTTCCTTCCGGCGATCCCACGCCATGCACATCGTTCATGCGCACCGTCGCCCACGGGCTCACGCCATGCCTTCGGCACGCCCCCGCCACCTCGGCGATCCAATCCACTCCGGCATCCATCAGGTCCACATAGTTCTCAAGAAACTTCCTGTGGAAGTCCAGTCTCGCATCGATCTCTTCCTTGGTCTTCTTGGCAAAGCCGTCGCACTTCAAAACATGCTCGCGGAAAAATTCCAGGTTCCCGCGTTTGTATCCATCGAACACCGTCGGCGTCCGCTTGCTGGCGTACCAGTTGCCGTTGGCATTGGGGTTGGTCAGATAGGTGTCCACGCCTTTGCCGGCGAGAAACCCAATGTGCCGGTCCAGCACGCTGGCCGTCATCGGCCCGCCTTCGGGCTTAAACAGCGCATCACCCATGAACAGATACGAAACATCACCCGTGAACAGCAACCGATTCCTGGTCAATCGATGCATGATGTGTCATTCCAAAAAAAGGGATAAGCACCCCGCGCCCGGGCACAGAATGTTGCTCTACCTTAATTGGTTTTTCTCTCGCCGCCAGCCAGTTCAAGGCAAAGCACCGACCAATCGGCTCTCGCTTGCGTATCTTCGGATCCCAGACCTGATTTCTTCGCCCCATCGGGGCATAAGCCCGTAGTCGGGAGTCAGCGAGTCTTCGAGCGCAGCCCCCGGACAATGATCGTTTGATTGTTTTTCGTTCTTCAGCACCCTCGATGGGTGCTGAAGAATCTCTTCTCTGGGTTGGCGCTAAACTCTCTACTTTTCTGCGACCTCGATGGTCGCAGAAAAAAGAGAATCCCCCCTCAACAGCATTAAGCGTTCTCGAAGCCCCCCGGCAACCCGTCACCCGACACCCCGGGTGCACAGGCGTTCAAGTTCTCAACACTGTTCCCCTCAAGCCCATGGCCGGGTGATCAGGCTCAGATAAGCCTCCACACCCTGGTGGATTTCCGAGACTGCGATCGACTCGTTCTTCGTGTGCGCCTGGGCAATGTCCCCCGGCCCCATCACCACGCAAGGCAGCCCCGCGGCATCCAGTGTTCCCGCATCGGTCGCAAAGGGCGCACCCAGTGCCTTGCCCTCATGCCCCGCGCCCTTAAGCGCCCCGCTCACATGCGCAAACAACCTTGCATTGTTCGCATCGCTCAACGGCGGCGCATACTGCAGAATCTCTTCGCCCACCTTCATGCCCGGCCGCGCCGCCGCCACCTCAGCCAAAAGCGGCTTCAGCCCCGCCAGCACCACCTCCCGCACTTCCCCGGGAATCACCCGCCGGTCCATCCTCACCTCGCACGCCGCGGGAATGATGTTCACCTGCGTGCCGCCCCGGATCACGTTCACGCTCGCCTGCGCCTTGCCCGTCATCGCGTGCCGCTGCGTCAGCGAAGGCACATATTTCGTCTCGATCGCATCCACCACGCGCAGCATGTCGGAGATCGCCGACCGCCCCACCAAAGGATTCGAAGAGTGGCAGGCCACCCCTTCCGTGGTGATGCGCCAGCGCACCGCACCGTTGTGCGCCGTGATCGGGCAAAGCCCCGTCGGCTCACCCACGATCGCCCCCACCGGCACAAACCCCAGCGTCTTCAAATGGTCCTGGCAAAGGCTCGTCACCCCCGTCATCCCCATCTCTTCATCCACCGTGAATGCGATCGCCGCGTTGAAGTGCTGCTGCTCTTTGGGAAGCGCCTTGTACTTCACCAGCGCCCACAGCATGGTTGCGCCCGTGCCCTTGGTGTCGCACGTTCCGCGGCCCCACACGCGCCCATCCTTGATCGTCGCATCAAAGGGAGCAATCGTCATCCCTTCCACGCTCACCACATCCATATGGCTCTCGTACAGCAGCCACGGTTTTTCCGGGGACACCTCATAAGTCACCAGCAACTGGTCGCCGTCCTGCGCATTGGGCATCGGCAGCCTGCGCGTCTTAAACCCAAAGCCCTGCGCCACCTTCTCCAGATACGCGCAAAGCGGCGCTTCCGGCGCTCTCACGCCCGACACATAAAAGTTCACCGTATTGAAACGAACCATCGCCTGGTGCAGCTCGATCACATCTTTGGGTTGGCTTGTCATTGGGGTCCTTGAAACTGCAAGACTCATTTAGGTTCTTGATCTGCCCGTGTAACAACCACACTGGCCGAGCCGATTTTGATTACCCGATAGTTTTTCTTCCCTGACCGCAACACAATTGCATCTTTAGTGATCAAATCGTTATGAGTCAGAAGTTTTTGCCCGTCGGTCCACGCCTGGTTATTGACGTAAAACCCGCCGTTGTCGATCAGCTTCCGCGCCTCGCCGTTGCTCTTGGCCAGGCCGGCTTTCACCATGATCGGCAGCACCGCAAGACCCGCTTCCAGTTCCGCGCCGGTCACGCTGGTGATCGGCACCTGCGAAAACACGCTCGCCAGCGTTGCCGGATCGATCCCCTTCTGGATCGCCCCGCCAAACAAAATCTGCGACGCCGCCTGCGCCTGCTCCAGCGCCGCAACGCCGTGCACCAGGCGTGTCATCTCTTCGGCCAGCTTCTTTTGGGCCTGCCGTTGATGCGGAGCCTCCGCGTGCTTGGCCATCAGTTGCGCGATCTCCTCAAGCTCCACAAATGTAAACAGCTTCAGGTACCGCTCCACATCCGCATCTTCAGACCGGAGCCAGAACTGGTAGAAGTCATACACACTGGTCTTGTCCGCAGTCATCCAAACGGCATTCCCTGCGGATTTGCCGAACTTGTTCCCCTGGCTGTCGGTGATCAAAGGCAGCGTCACGGCGAACACATTGCCCGATTCCCCTT
>CAZIWA010000019.1:7332-39162 GCA_964542875.1 uncultured Phycisphaeraceae bacterium | reverse complement strand
TGGCTGTCGGTGATCAAAGGCAGCGTCACGGCGAACACATTGCCCGATTCCCCTTCGATCTTCCGTACCAGGTCCACACCGGCAATGATGTTGCCCCACTGGTCGCTCCCGCCCATCTGCAGCACGCAGCCGTGCTCCTTGTAGAGCTTAAAGAAGTCGTACCCCTGCAGAAGCTGGTAGCTGAACTCGGTGTAGCTCATGCCTTCCGCGTCCTGCTCCATGCGCTTCTTCACAGACTCCTTGGCCAGCATGGCGCCCACGCGAAAGTGCTTGCCCACATCGCGCAGAAAATCGATCGCCGACATGGAGCCGAACCAATCCACGTTGTTGACGATCTTCGCCGGCGCGGTGGGATGGTTAAAGTCCAGAAACTTCGAAAGCACCGCGCGCAGGCCTTCAACGTTGCGCTCCACCTGCTCCTTGGAGATCAACGACCGCTCACTGGCCCGACCTGAAGGATCGCCGATGAGGCCCGTCGCCCCGCCGACGATGGCGATGGGCCGGATGCCGTGCTTCTGCGCAAACATCAGCGCCCGGATCCCGATGAAGTGCCCCACATGCAGCGAATCGGCGGTGGGGTCAAACCCGGCATACGCCGAAATCATCCCCTTGCCGGCAAGCTCCGAAAGCTTCTTGTCCAGTTCGGCGTCAGAGGCCTGGTGAAGCAGGCCGCGGGATTGAAGGTCTTGGGCGATCTTAATGGTGGTCATAGACCAGCGATTTTACCGCCACCCTTGCACCCTCGCATCCATGCCCCACCTCAACATCGCTTTTCTCCGGCTTTTCACGTGCAATTCTTCTTGACGCAACCCGGCTTTCCTGGATAATCCCTCCTCCATGCAGCGCAGCCACCACCATCACGCCCATCATTCCACCCGGCACCATGCCGCGGCGGGCGTGTAGTAGTCGGCCTCCTCCCACAAGACACACACCACCCGGCCCGGCCAGCAAAGCCGGGTTTTTCGTTTCCTCTCCATTCGATCGCCCCAGCCAAAACCAGCTAACATATTCCCCCTGCAATCAAGAGACACCCCATGAAAATCCAACCCCCCAAAGGCACCCGCGACTTCTACCCCAAGGAAATGGCTTGGCGAAACTACATCGTCGACGCCTGGCGCAGGGTCTCTGAACGCAACGGCTTCGAACAAGTCGACGGCCCCATCTTTGAATCCCTCGACCTCTACAAGGTCAAGTCCGGCGACGGCATCGTCAGCGAGCTCTTCCACTTCACCGACCGCGGCGAACGCCCCCTGGCCATCCGTCCGGAGTTCACCCCCACCCTCGCCCGCATGGTCGCCGCGCAGGCCAACGCCCTGCCCAAGCCCATCAAGTGGTTCTGCACGCCCAACCTCTGCCGCGCCGAAGCCCCCCAGCGCGGCCGCCTGCGTGAATTCTGGCAATGGAACGCCGACATCCTCGGACTCGACGGTCCCCTGGCCGATGCCGAGTGCATCTTCACCTGCGTCGATCTCCTCATGGAGCTTGGGCTCAAGGCCGCCGACTGCCGGGTGAAGATCAGCCACAGGCAGGCCGCCGCCTCCATCCTCCAATCCCTTGGCGTCCCGCAGGATAAAATCCTCGACGCCTACAACCTCATCGACCGCAAGGCGAAAATCTCCACCCAGGAGTTCGCCATCGAATGCGAAAAGCTTTCCATCACCCCGACAGGTATTGAGACGCTCCAAAGCGCCCTTTCCCGAACCTTCGCGCTCTCAGACCTCGACGGCCTCCAGGCCCTCGTCGGCGCCGGCGCGGACCTCTCCCCCCTCAAGGGCCTTCAGGAACAGCTCAGCGCCTTCGGTATCGCCGACTGGTGCGAGTACGACCTCTCCATCGTCCGCGGCCTGGCGTACTACACCGGCACAGTGTTTGAAGTACACGAATCCACCGGCAGCGAACGCGCCCTCGCCGGCGGCGGTCGTTACGACCAACTCATCAGCCTCTTCGACGGCCCCGCCACCCCCGCCGTCGGTTTTGGGATGGGCGATGTGGTGCTTTCCAACGTCCTCACCGATAAAAACCTCGTCCCGGCGCGCTTTCAGCCTGCCCCCTCGGTTTTTGTCTTCGCCGCCACCGATTCCGGCGCCGCGTTTGTCCCCGGCGTGGTCGGCCAGCTTCGCCGTGCCGGGCTTCACACCCGGATGAGCTACAAAACCACCCGAAACCCGGGCAAACTGCTCAAGGATGCTTCGTCCTCAGGTGCAAAACTGGCTGTTTTCACCGATGACAACGCCGCCCAGGGCCTGTTTAACATCAAAAACCTCGCCACCGGCGAGCAAACCCAGGGTACCCTTGCCGATGCCATCGCCAAGGCCAGGGCTTGACGGCGTTTATGCCATTTTGCCTGGAACCTTGAATCGGATAACGTAGTCATAATCAGTTGTCCCGGCTTTGTTTCTGACCGTCCGCCACGGAGGTATTCCATGCGCCGTCATCTGCATTCGCTCCCGATGCTGTCATTCTGCCTCGCTGGCCTCCTGGCGTTGCCGGCTGGTTTTGCCCTGGCCGCAGACCCTGCGCCCGCCGCCCCTGCCGCTGCCAAGCCTGCGGAAGCTGCCGTCACCCCTGCCCCCGCAGCCCCTGCCGCTGACGATAAGAAAGACGAGCCCGCGGTCAACTTTGAAGACCCCCGCAAAAACAAGCCCAACTTCGCCGCTGAAAAAGCCAAGCGCACCGCGGCCATCTCCAAAGCCGTCGATCAGCTCAAGCTCGAAGCCCTCGCCCTGGAAGACTTCAAAGCCCTCCCCACCTCCGCCAACGCACCAAAATTCAGCCGGCCCCACCCCCTGGTCAAAGACCTCACTGAAGACATGTGCCTCGACGTTCTGGACCGGATGATCCAGAGCTTCACCAAAAACGACTACCGTGACACCTACATCCGCTGGCACCTGCTCTGGGCGCTGGACAAGGCCACCATTGAAGACCGTGCCGAAATGGGCAAGCGCCTCGTCGCCCTCATCGACCGGATCCCCGGCAATATCAAGGTCGAATTCCGCCGCGAATGGTACTACGACCCTCAGGATGCCTACGAAGCCTGGCACAAAGCCGTCGGCAACCCGCCTGACGGCCGCGTCGTCACCGGCTTCCCCCCCTTCCAGCGCGTGCTTCAGGTGCCCGAATCCCTCAAGTTCATGACCGCCGACCAGAAGGCCAAGTATGAATCCGACGCCGCGGCCTACAAGCAGCGCGTCGAAGACAACAAAGCCCTCGAAGACAAGTGGAAGCGCGTCGTCGACCAGCCCGCCATCCAGTTCAACGCCCGCGTCCGCAACATGAACTACATCATCCGGCAGTACCGCGGCGAACTGCTCTACTACCTCATCAAATGCGGCGACCCCGAAATGGCCATCCTCGTCTGCAAGGCCATTGATAAACAAGCCAAAGCCAAAAACCCCATCGCCTTCGACATGCTCGCCTACCTCTACAAAGCCTCCTTCGAAGGCGTGCTCAACCTCTACGACCAATCCACCCTGAACAAAATGAGCGAAATCCTCGAAGGCTCCGCACGCGCCATGGAAAACACCGGCTGGGTCGACTACGGCGGCCAAAAACGCAACTACACCCAGTACGTCTTCCACATGATCTACATGCTCAAGGACGGCGGCGGCTTCATCGACGCCAAGGACATCAAAGCCGACACCATCAGCCGCAAACGCAAAGCCAGCTGACCCCGGCTTCCTCAAGCTCAATCCACCCCCAAAACCGGGCCCCGCAAAGGCCCGGTTTTTGTTTCTTAAACCCACCTCCCGCGCCCCCCTTCATTGGTGTACGATTCACAACCATGGCAGCCAAAAAAATCACATCAAAGCCCAAAGCCAAACCCACCAGCGCCCCCGCCGCAGCCGAAGGCGCCTCACAAACGCGCCAGGTGGACCTCTGCGTTGAAAAAATCCTCGGGCTCATCAAAAAAGGCGACCTCAAGCCCGGCCAGCGCCTGGGCGAAGGCATGCTCTCGCGCATGCTCCAGATGGGCATGGCCCCGGTGAAAATGGCGCTCGATCAGCTCGCCTACGCCGGCATCATCGAACGCCGCCCGCGCTCAGGCTCCTACGTCGCCCACTGGTCGCACGCCGACTACCTGCAGATCATGCACCTGCGCGCCTCCCTGGAATCCGAAGCCGCCCGTCTGGCCGCCCGCAATGCCGATGATCAGACCCTCGACGCCCTTGTGGCGCACGGCAAGGAGCTCGATAAGCAAATCGAAAGCTACCTCGCGGGAAAAACCGCCCCCCGGGTGATCTACGACGCAGAAGTTTCCTTTCACGTCGCCATCGCCAAGGCCTCCGGCAACCGCTGGATCACCCGCGCTCTAAACGACCACCGCGTCGTCGCCGAATGCCTCCGCGCCTGGCTGGACCGCCCGGAAAGCATCACCAGCCTCCCCACCATCGGCGACGTCGCCCACGCATCGCTGGCCCAGGCCATCAAATCCCGCAACCCGGAACACGCCGCCAACACCATGCGCATGCACATCCTTTCGGGCATTGATCCCGAGGAGAGCCGGGCCTAACCCAATTGGGACCTTTGCACAATCCCCTTCTGATCTTTCCGACCCCCTCTCCGGAGTGCTGAAGGCACGGCCCTATGACAGCCAGGGTCGCAGCGCTTCTTAGCGCGTAGGCCCTGGTAAACATATAAAAAGGATGCTCTTGCACGCGCCTGCGTCCATGCCAATCAACCTGTAACGACTCAACTCCCTCTGCCCTCTTTTCGGCCTCTTCATCCTTAATTGAACCGTATTGGGGTGAGGGTGTTCTTTCTCCTGAAATCCACCATCATCTCTATTTTCCCTACACGTCTCTTGCTTCCCGCCAAACATCTAATATATTAGTTTCACCTTCCCGAAAGGCAGACTGATATGTCCAAGCCCAAGCCCATCGCATTCACCAAGCACTTCCTCAAAAATCACACGCCCGCCGAGCAGATCATCGCCATCGACGTTCACGCCCACTACGGGCTCTACCGCATCCCCAAGGGCGAATGCCACCCGTTAAAAGCGGAGTTCTACACCGGCGACGCCAAGACTGTCGCCCGCCGCGCGCAGGAAGCGCGCACACAGTGGACAGTCGTCTCCCCCCTCACCGCCATCCTCCCCACCGGCCAGGGCGAGGTGCTTAAAGGCAATGATGAAGCCGCGAAGGTTGTCCCCGCCACCCCGGGGTTTCTTCAATGGGTCGTCATCGACCCTCAAGAACCCGACAGCTACCAGCAGGCCAAGGACATGCTCGCCCAGCCCCACTGCGTGGGCATCAAAATTCACGGCGAGATGCACCAGTATTCCACCCGGCGCTACGGCTATCAGATCTTTGAATTCGCGGCGAAGCACAAGGCCGTCGTGCTCGCTCACTCAGGCTGCAAAACCACCCTGCCCATGCATTTTGTCGATTCCATCAATCAGTTTCCCGAGGCCAAGCTCATTCTCGCCCATCTGGGCCACGCCATCGACGGGGACCCGACCCATCAGGTCCGGGCCATCCAGGCCGGCAAGCACAACAACATTTTCGTCGACACCTCCAGCGCCAACAGCCTGCTGCCCAATCTCGTCGAATGGGCCGTCAAGGAAGTCGGCGTGGAAAAGATCCTCTTCGGCACCGACACCCCGCTCTACGCCACCAGCATGATGCGCGCACGGATCGACCATGCCGATCTCACGCTCGCCCAAAAGCGCGCCATCCTGCGCGAAAACGCCCTCAAGCTTTTGAAACTCAAACCGTAGGAAGGGGTTCCGGGTTTCGGGTCGCGGAAAAGACCCTGGCCCGATCCGTTACCCGCTTTTGCCCCGACTGTTTTCTTCGTGTCTTTATCTGACCCGATCCCCGAAACCCGAAACCCGAGATCTCCATGCTCACACGTAAATCCGCAGGCGGCGTCTGGTGCGCACTCATCTCCACCTGGAACCCCGATTCCTCACTTGATGAATCACGCTTCCGCAAGGAAGTCGCCTGGTATGCCGGCACCGGCATCACCGGCGTCTACACAGGCGGCACCACCGGCGAGTTCTACACGCAGGATGACGACACCTTCAAGCGCATCACCGACATCGCCGTTGAAGAAGCGCATAAAGCCAAGCTCCCCATCCAGATCGGCATCACCAGCCTCTGCACCAAGTCCGCCATCGCCCGCGGGCGTTACGGTGTCAAGGCCGGCGCAGACGCGCTTCAGGTCGCCCTTCCCTTCTGGCTTGAGCTCAAAGACGACGAGGCCGAAGGCTTCATGATGGACCTCGCCCACGCCTTCCCCTCCACCCCCATCATTCTCTACCACACCAGCCGCGCCAAAAAGAAGTTCAAGCCCGACCAGATCGCCAAGCTCGCCAGCGCCATCCCCCACTTTGTGGGCATGAAAGACGGCGGCTGCGACCCCAGCGTGCTCGCCACGATGCACGCCCTCGTCCCCGACATGGCCATCGGCGGCGGTGAACACGACATGGTCGAGCGCGCAAAGCTCGGCGGGCGCGGCGGGTACTTCTCCGCCACCGGCCTCTGCCCACACGCCGTCGTACGCCTCTTCCAGATGTGCGAAGCCAAGCAGTTCGATCAGGCCGCACCCCTCCAGAAAATACTCCACGGGCTCATCATGGACGTCGCCGTCCCCTGGGTCACCGGGCCCGATGGCCTCTTTGACTCCGCAGTCGATCGCGTCTTCCGCAACGTCGCAGGCGGCCCTGTCGAACTCCCCTGCCAGAAGCCCTACCGCAGCGCCTCCCAGAAACACGTCGACATCATGAAAAACTGGTGCAGGGAAACCGCGCCGTGGCTCCTGGATAAAAACGCCAAGGTCCCCTTCTAATTCCCCGCACTTCTTCACTTTGCCTCACCGCTCAACCCAAAGACCAAACATGAAACTCACCGCCACCCGCCCCGTGACCATCGACAAAGCCGACTTCGGCGAACGCTGGTTTCCCCTGCTTTTCAAGCATCCAAACGGCATGCTCTTCACCTACTGGGCCTACGGGCACGACCGGCATTTCACGCCCAACTTCCGTTCGCAATCCATGGACCTGGGTAAAACCTGGTCCAACCGCGTGGACAACATCCCGCGTAACAACTGGGCTGGCTTCTTGCCCGACGGCTCCATGGTTGAAATCGACTGTTACGGCGTCGTCGACCCCAACCGGCCGGAGCACAACCACCGCTGGGCCGCATGGTCCAACCCCACCAAGCCCGGCGCACCGGTTGAAAAAGGCCATGCCGTCTACCACGCACCCGGCGCGCGCAAATTCACCCTTGCGGAAATGACCAAGCAATCGGCCTACCCCACCCACCACTGGTGGGAACTGTGGAACTCCCTCTTTAAGCGGGAAGACATGACCGCCAACGATATCCAGCTCGCCGGGCCGGACATCACCACCGGGCTCACCCTCCCAGACGGCAGGCTTTACACCCAGGGCTACTGGTGGCGCTCCGACAACACCAGCAACAAGATGGCCGTCTGGTCGTACGTCTCCAGCGATAACGGCCGCAACTGGGAAGAACAAAGCCTCATCGCCTACGACGAAACCACACTCGAAGGCTGCAACGAATCCACCGTCGTTCTCCTGAAAGATGGCCGCCTCTACACCGTCTTCCGGACCGGCCTTTACCTCATGCACTCCTGGTCCAGCGACCTTGGCAAAACCTGGACGCCCAAGACCTTCGTTCCCGTGATCGATGAACCCGGCTACAAGCCCGGCATGGTCTGGCCTGTGATGACCCAGATGGACGATGGCACACTCGTGCTGGTTTATGGCCGCCACGGAAAGTATGTCCTTATCGATCCCACCGGCACCGGCACCGCCTGGCAGGCGCGGCTGGACCTTCACAAGAACGAAATGGAAACCCAGGCCTTCATGGGTGTGCCTCCCGAATTGCGCCTGCGCGGCGACACCTTCAACGGTGTGCGCTACTGGGACTCCGGCGATTACCTTGGCGTAGCGCCCATCAGCGACCGCGAAATGATCGTTCTTTACGACGTTCAGGGTTACTCGGAAACCTGGGCCTCACAGCCCTATTCGGGCATCCGGATGGTGAAGATCAAGATCGACTGAATATAGGTCGAATTAGCGGTCTTGTGTGTAATCCGACCTACTTCATGAGCTCTTTTTTCATCACCTGATTCCACTCCTTGCCGGACAAAACAGTGTCCTTCGGATTAATGTCCGATTGCAAACCCACTTGCGCATCATCCGGCGCAGGCACATGCCCTGCCAGCAGCGGGTCAGACGTACGCTCCATCCACTGCGCCAGCCTCACCCGATGGTCATGCAGCGGCGCCTGGTACTCGGGTAAATCCGCCAGGTTGATCTTCTGCGCCGGGTCCAGTCGCACATCATAAAACTCTTCCGCTGGGGTCTGCAGCGAACCCCAACCGTGCTTGAGCATGTATTCCTTGGACATGCCCGCATCCACATTGCCGGTGATGTTTCGCGTCCGCGCAGGCACATCAAACCGCCGAATGTACCGGTAGCCCGCAGTGCGCACGGAGCGGACAGGTTCATAGCATGCGTGATAGGTGATTTCGGCATGCGTTTCATCGCGCACGCTCTGCTGCGAACCATCGGCAAGCCCCATAAGCGTGTGTCCCTCAAGCCAGCTTGGCCGAGGCAGCTCCAGCACATCGCACACAGTGGGGTAAACATCCAATTGAGAAACCAGCGCGTCAGACACCTGGCCTCCTGAAAAGCCTCCCGGCCCGCGCATCATCAGCAGCACGCCCGTGCCCAGATCAGTACAAGTGGACTTCATCCCCGGAAACGGTGGGCCGTGATCCGTCGTCACCAGCACCAGCGTATTCTCCCGCAGGCCCGCATCATCAAGCGCCTGCAGCACCTGGCCCAACTCGTTATCCAGTTCCCTTAGCGACGTATTGAATGCCGCAATGTCTTCACGAACCGTCGCGTTATCCGGCAGCACCTCCGGAACGCCTACATATCGCGGGTCCGTCCATTGTGAATCGCGTGCCGCAGCGGGAAACCGGCGATGCGTGTTCCCCCAGCCCACCGTCAGCATGAACGGCCGATCATTCTTGCTTCGGCTCTTTAAAAAACCGACCGCGGGGCCGTGCGGATGGTGGCTGTGCTCGCCAATGACCTCATAGCCGAAGTCTTTGGCCTGCGTGGACTCGTGCTGAACACCCGAAAGAAAAGTGTCGTACCCATTGGCGCGCAGGTAGCTGGCCAAATGCTGGCTGGGGTTATGCAGCTTAAACCCTCGATGGGTCAGCCCGATCATCCCCGCGGCATGAGGCGACATGCCCGTAAGCATCCCCGATCGGCTCGGGCAGCATGTTGGCGCAGTGCAAAAGGCATTGCGGAAAAGCACTCCCTCCTGCGCAAACTTCTGATACGCCGGAGTCGGGCAGTGATAGCCGTAAGGGGAAATCCATCGGCCCGTGTCGTGCGAGTGCAGATAAACAAAATTGGTCGCCATGGGAACCTCCGGAAGCAAAGCATCCGTGAATAAACCGGTCAATGCAAATGCTCAAAGGCGCAAGCGACGCAGACCCATCCTCACCACTCCTGCACAGCCTGGCGCACAGCTTCCAGATTACGCGAAGAGATCGCCCGCCCCCATGCACCTGGATAGATGCTTACCGCTTGGTCGGGAAATGGCGCATTCACTTCGTCCCACGCGCTGGCTGTGTACCCGTAGTAGTTAAAAAGCGCGAAGCAATTAAACCCGTCGCGCCCCAACTTCTTTGCCGACGCCGCAAGGCCCAGCAGTTCAAGCGGTGCCCCAGGCGCTTTTTCATGAAAACAAGGCGTGGTGTAAACAAGCTTCAGCTTGCCGGTGGCGCGCACCAGCACCCGGTAATCCTCCGGAAGCCTCTCGCCGAAGTGATTGGCATAAGGGCAGAAAATGTCGATGAAAGGCGTCATTGCCTTCACCACCTCAGGCTTGCTGGATTCCACCTCCCCCGGGTTGCACCAGATCTGCACTTTCGGGTCCGCATCGCGAATCACTTTCGCGGCAGCCACCCATGCGGCCACCGCTTTTTCGTTGGGCTCATCGGAAATGATCCACGCCCAATCCGCATAATCGAGGCCCATCGCCTTCATGCCCGCCACAGTCTGATCGACCTCTTCTCTGGTCTTGGGCTCGCCCAGCGGCACAGCAAAAATCCGAATCTTAAACGCCTTCATTTCCTGTTTGGACAGCACCACGCCACAGATGAGATTAAGCCCCGACTCTTCAAACATCTTCCACCCGCTCACGCCTGAAGGCGGGCTGCACCACCCGCCGGCCAAAGGCGCTTTGACCGGGTCAAAAAACTCCCCACGCGCGGCCACTTCAACCGTCACGGTCTTAAGCCCGATCGTCACTTCGTACTTCGCGGTGCCCTTCTGAGGCACCTGCGCATCCACCCAGACATAAGCCGTGGTCATCGGTGCAATGCATATCTGCCGCCGGGCCAATAGTGGCATGGCCACCCAGCTCTTATCCGCAGTGATCTGAAAACCAACAACACGCACCTGCGAACCCAGGCCATCCGGAGACTTCACGCGCAACGCCAGAACCTGCCGCTTATCCGTTGGATTGGTCACACGGATGACGCGCGAAACAGTCGCTCCGGGCCTCCCTTCAAGCTGAATCGCGTCCCGGGTTATTTCTTCGTTAAAAGAAGGCGCCACTCCATCCGAAGGCGCACCAGGCGGCTGAGAACGCGGTGGAGGCACCACCACCATCACGGTCTTTTCAACGTCCTGCCGCGTCGGCCACGCACCCCACGGCAGACCGGTGAATTTGTCATCCGGCGCACCTGTCCAAATCACCACATCATTTTTCGCTGCCGCCTTTTCCAACCCGGCGCTGGCCACCATGCCCTTGCCCGGAAGCGGAAGCTGCGTGCCCGTGGGAGCCCAGCTCAAATCATCCGTCAAAACCAGCGCATCGACCCGCCGATAGGCATAAGGCGATTTACCCCGGCTCTTAGTCAGGTGAACTTCCACCTTCCCTGCTTTGAGCTTCACCTCCACAGGCTGCCAGACATAGACATAACCCGAGCCTGCCGAACCCATCTCATGAAATGGTTTTTCAAACGTCTTTTCGCCGCCCTGATAAATGGCCAGCTCAAACGTGTTGTGATACCCCTTGATCTGCGCGAAACGAACCCAGATTTTGTACTCGCCGTCTTTGGGGGCATTCAAAAGCCCCACCGCCAAAGCAGGCCCGTCGCTGTAACTTGCACCCAGCGCGCGCCCGGCGCTGGCATCCGTTTGAGATTCCGTCGTCCAGCCGGACTTCACATCAAACGTTTCCGCTTCCACCCATTGCATGTACCCGGCCATGATGTTCTTGGGATCGCCAAGTTCCTTCACGCGCTGGGCCACCTGGGCTGGCGTTCCGATGAGGTTCCACTCTTCATCAAAGTAGACCAGTTGTGCAAGGTGCTTTTCGTCAGGCGTAAGGTTTTTCCCCGCGGCCAGGCGCTCGATGAGGGCAGAACGAAAACGCCGTTCATGCCCGTGATAGCCAGGTAAAGTCGGTTTCGCCGAGACAATGTCAGGGCTGCCGGAACCGGGACGAATGGCCCAAAGCGTCCACCGGTTTTGATCCTCCGGCCGAGGTTTCTCTTGCGTAACCGTGATCGATTGGGGAACAGGAACTTGCGCATCCACGTCCGACGGCCGGTTAATCACATCAGTGGTCAGCCCAAACTGCTCCACGATACGCGTGGCAAACGGCCCCTCGTGAATGGTCGGCGCAATGTCCAGCAACACTTTGCCCGCGGGCAGTTCCACGGTTTGCGAGCCTGACCAGATCATGCCTGCTTTGTCCGCGGGATAGTCGACGGCGTATCCCGGACGCTTGGTGGGAACGAAGCCCGTCTTAAAGTCCAGATAATCAGCTTGCGCCACCGATTGCCATCCAAATGTGAATGCATCTGTAGCACCGGGCCGAAGACGCACACGGTTGGACGCATTCTTCCCCGGCGTATTTTTCCATCGCACCCAGAGCCGGTACGTGCCCGCAGCGGGCACGTCGATCACTGCCTTCGCCGCAGCGCCCACATGCCCGGCAGGGCCGATGATCACCGGCCGGCCGCTTTCCTGTCCCGCCCTCCAGGTGGCCTTGGACGCCTCTCCCAAAAGCACTGTCGCCGGCACTTTGATGGTGGTGACCATGCTGGGCAGTTTCACCGCAGGCAGCTTAGGTTCGCCTGTACCTGCGTACTCCTTTTCGAACATCTCAAAGCATGCCAGGGAGCCTGCCAGATGCTCCCATGAAAGCTCGTTGGGTTCATCCTCATGCCAGGCCGCCTCGGGTTGAGCCGGCAAAGACATGGAAAAGAATGCACACAGCAACGCTGCCACAAACGCAATAGTCAGTCGGCGCAAAACGAACCTCCCTCATGTTCACAAATCACTGGCGAAGGACGATTATGGCCAGCCTGGCGTCACGTAATAATAGGTAAAGCCTGAAACCTGCACCGCGGGGCCCAGCCCCAGCTGCTTACGCGGTTTTTCCTTGGACAAAAACTCCACGTGCTGGTCCAGTGCAGCCATGTTCACGCCTTCATTGACGTGAAGGTAGTTTTCAGGATAGTTGTTCAGCGCGCTGGGGTAATAGGTGTTGTGCGACCCGCAATCAAAGAGCATGGAAATTTCCGCTGGCGTCCATGACCGCTGACCGGTGGGGGAGCTGTCACTGGTGCCCCGCTGAGCCATCCGGTAGCCGCCCGGGTGGTACGTCGAGTAAGCAGTAGGCGGATTGGCCCACTCACCCAGAAACGTGTTGAATCCATAAGTCAGCCGCCAATGGTTCGGGTTCGGCGGCGAGGCAAACCGCGGCACGGCCCGCGGACATGTAAAAACGCTGGCCGCAGGAAATGTAGCTTCCAGGCCGACATACGGCATGATCGATACGGCCCACGTGAAGTCATTTTCATTGGCGATGTACGTCGCCGGCATGGTCTGCCGGTTGTCTTCCACATACATCGCAAGCCCCAGGCCCATCTGCTTGAGGTTCGCCGCGCACTTGGTCTGCTGCGCCAGGTTTCTCGCCCGTTTGAATGAAGGCATAACCAGCGAAATAAGCACGCCCATGATGGCGATCACCACCAGCAGTTCAACAAGCGTGAATGCGTTCGTCCGGCGGTGGGAGCGATGGAGCCTTTTCATTGTGGACTTCCTTTGCGCAAATCTGCGCCACAGCTTTTTCGGACAATCAATTCACACGGCAATCTCACAAGTTGTTCCTCAGGCTTGAGCTTCTTCCCCTTCATTAGGCGCTTGAGCAATTCCATTGCCCTTCCAGCCATCTCTTCCAGCGGATCTCCCGCAGTGGTGATGGGCACCATGCCATACCCTCCCGAAAGCACGTTATCGAAGCCGGTGAGCGCAATGTCATGCGGCACGCGCACGCCTTCCTCAGCGCATGCGGTCATAGCGCCCTGCACCCAGTCATCGTTGGAGCACACCACCGCCTGAGGTAGATCCCCCTGGGCGATAAGCGCGCGCATGCGTTCATAGCCCTGGATGTAAGGGTTACTCCAGTTCTCGCGCACCGGCAGGGAGAGCAATTCGCCGATGGGGCCGGCAGTCTTGAGAGCCTTGGTCCGCTGACCCGTCAGCGGACGATCCACCAACGCGCCTCCGGCGGCGAGAATGGCTTCCTTGAATCCCTCACGCCGCTCGAGCGTAGGCCATTGAACGTCCGGATCATCGACGATCAGCGGAGAGCTTGTCATCAGAGCCAGCCGCTTATACCCCAACCCCAGCAAATGCCGGGTGATGTCTGCAATGCCCTGCCGGGAATTGATTCTCACGCAGGGCACGCCGGCCAGCCGAATCCCCGCGATGGCGACAACCGGCACTCTGGCCTGGCGCAGCCGCTGCACTTCATCCACGGGCATCCATTCGGTGGGGCACACCATCAACACCCCTTCCACCTGGGCGTCCAGCGCCGCACTCACCGCGGCGTGCACCCGCTGGGAAGACCACGTGACATCCGTGGCGATGCACTGGTAACCGGCATCCTGAATCGCCGCGACAGCCGCTAGCGAACGCTGTGCCGCCATCTGATTCACACCGCCAAAGTGGATCACGCCCACCACACCGGACTTGCCCGTGCGCATCGTCTGCGCAAACCGGTTAGGCCGGTAATTCATCCGGGCCGCCGCTTCCTTCACCCTGAGAATGGTTTCTTCCGAAAGCGAAATGGTCGGCTTCAAGGCAAGCGCCGCCTTCACCGTTGAACGCGACAGGCCGACTGCTTTAGCGATTTCTTCCTGCGTTGCCATATGGCCGGATACTAGCCACTACCACGTGGTAGTGTCAATAGAAAAGCACGATTTATTTCCATATCAAAACGCCGCCGGAAAACCGGGTGCTTCACGAAAACAATCAATCGCACGTCAAAGTTTCACTGGGTCGAACCACTTAAACCAATAGCTCGGGTTGGCTTTCACCTGGGCCGCCATCGCGTCAACATAGGGCCGGATGTTCAACAGGCGCGAGTACGCCTGCCCCACCTGCCCGGTAGCGACATCGCAATGACGGTCCACCCAAAGCCCAAGCAGTGGCCGATCGATAAAGAAGTAGCCCGAGCTGGGCGTAGCGGCCTTACGCCGGTTAAAGTCGATGGTTTCCGCCACATGCATATACGTCGACGAGTGGTAGTCCACACCCAGCATCAGCAGTTGGGCGTTGGCTTCATACAGCTTCATCAAGGGCGATTGCGTGCCGTAGGTTTTTCCGTACGGCGCATAGTCCCAGGGGCTGTCCATGCCTGCCAGATCACGATGGGTCGACGTGTAAAAATCGGCCTTAGGCCCGCGTGCCGCCACGGAGTGAGAGTAATGGTCTGACCGGAAAGTCCCCGGGATCGTCCGGAAGAATTCCGTCAGGTATCCCACCGTGGAAGGCGTGGTGGTCAGGTGCCAGTTTTTTGATCGCGCCTCGGCCCCCCCGGGAATCAAGTTAAACGACGGCATCAGCAGCGTGCCTGTGCCGATGGACTTTTCAAGGGCCGTCACAATACCCATCGCCGCTCCCTCGACAGGGCCAATGGCTTTAAAGGAAGAGTGAACCAGCAGGTCCCGCCCGGGGGTCACTCCCAGACGATGGAGATCAGCGATCATTTGTTGTTGGGTGAGCATCCAGGAAAGGTACATGCAACAAAGCCACAGGCACAAGTGAGGCACCGCGCTTGCACCATGGATGCGGCCTTGTGTCCCGCCCCCATGCAAATCGATCTTCCTCCCCCCGCTTTGGGTAAAATTGCACGCATGACGGCATCAACGGCTCCATCCTCCGGTTTTTTCGACCGGTTCAAGCATCTGGCGGGCGACATCAAGCTCAGCCACACCTTGTTTGCGTTGCCGTTTGCCCTGCTGGCGGGATTCCTGGCCGCTGGATACGCCCAGCGGCTTCCCAGAATCGGGGAAGTCAGCCTCGTGATCGGCTGCATGGTGTTTGCCCGCACATCCGCCATGGCGATCAATCGCTACGCAGACCGGGAGTTTGATAAAGCCAACGCGCGCACGCAGGGTCGGGCCATCCCCGCCGGCAGGGTCACCCCCGGCTTCATGCTCGGAGGCGCACTCGTCAGCGGCGGGCTGTTCATCCTCACCACCGCTGGCTTCTGGTTCATCTACGGCAACCTCTGGCCGCTGATCCTCTCTCCCTTCGTGCTTGTCTGGCTGGCCGGCTATTCGTACACCAAGCGCTTCACCGCGCTCTGCCATGTGTATCTGGGCATGTCGCTGGCGCTTTCCCCGCTGGCGGCCGGGCTGGCCATTAATCCCGGTTTCATGCAGACCCTCACTCCATGGCTCCTGGCCTCTATGGTCGCCTGCTGGGTGGCCGGGTTTGACATCATCTACGCCTTGCAGGATGTCGCCGTCGACCGCTCACTCAAGCTCCACTCCCTGCCCTCCAAGCTCGGCACCGAGCCCGCGTTGAACATCGCCCGTTTCCTCCACCTCGCCGCGGTCTGCGTCCTCATCGCCCTCTGGCGCGTTTCCGGCCAGCTCGGCGTTCTCTTTGTCATCGGCATCGCCCTGGTGGCCGGCCTCTTGATCCTGGAACACGCACTGGTCTGGCGCAGCCAGACCAAGCATCTGAACATGGCCTTCTTCACCGTCAACGGCATCATCAGCCTCATCCTCGGCGGCCTGGGCATCCTTGATGTCGTCATGAAAAACCTCTAACTTCCCACTCTTTTCTGGCCAGACCTCAGCCCCCCACCCCCTGCCCCCTCTTCGTATCTGCTATCTTGGGTAGCCCCTTTTGGAGTGCGTGCAATGCTGGGTTTTGGGAAAAAAGCGTCCGTGTTGAACCCCACATGGCAAGTGGAAATGGAAGAGTCTGTCACAGCGGTGGCCTGGGCCCTGCGTGAAAATCGCTTGGCCGCCATGCCCATCGAAGGAAAAATCCTCATCCTCGACGGGCGATCCGGCAAAACTCTGCACACACTGCCCGGCCACAAAATGGGGAACAACTCCATGGTCTGGTCGCACGACGGAGGCACCCTCTTCACCGCCGGCCAGGACGGCAAAGTCAACGCATACAAAGCACAAACCGGCGAGCAGATCCTCTCCATCGCCCCCGGCGGAAAATGGATCGACCACCTCGCCTGGTCCCCAGCTTTTCGCAGCTTCGCCGTCAGCGATGGCAAGCTCGTCAAGATCTATAAGGAATCGGGCACCATCTCCGTTGAATCCCCCGCCCATGAATCCGCGGTCTCCGGCATCGCCTGGAGCCCCGACGGCAAACTCCTGGCCACCGGCTGCTACGGCGGCGTGCGAATCTGGGACCCCCAGGCCGCCAAGTGCATCCAAACCATGGAAGCCGCAGACAAAGTCACCTTCATCGTCTGGAGCCCCTCGGCGCGGTTCGTCGCTGCCGGCTTGCAGGCCGAAACGCTCTTCGTCGGCAGAAGGGAATCAGACGACCACCTTCAGATGTCCGGCTACCCCTCGCGCACCCGCTCACTCTCCTGGACTCACGACAGCCAGCAACTGGCCACCACCGGCGGCGCAGCCACCATCGTCTGGAACTTCGGCGGCAAAGGCCCCGAAGGCAGCCGGCCCAAAATCCTCGAAAAGCACGAAGACAACGTCACCCAGGTCGCCTTCGGCGCCGGCAAGCTGGCCACCGCTTGCGAAGCAGGCATCGTCAATCTCTGGGATGTCAAAAGCTGGGCCCACATGTTCCAGGGCAACCTGGGCGCACAGGTCCACGCCATGGCCTGGCGGCCTGACAACCAGATGGTCGTCACCGGCGACGGCAGCGGTAAGCTCACCGGCTACGTCGTCTAAGGCAAAATTACGCTCAAGCACCGTAAAGCGCGTGGGATTCCGACTAATCCATGGGCTCGATGCTCACACAGGCTTCCTGCGGTGCTGCGTCATCAGTGAAACCACCACCAGCACCACAAACCCCAGCGGAATGGTCACGATCCCAGGCTGGCTGAACGGCACAAGCGCCTTGTCGGGGCTGATGCCGTAGACGTCCTTGTAGGTATCGCCTGAGAGCAGAATCCACGCCAGCGACGCGAACATACCGGCAAAGATCGCCGCGGCGATGCCTTCCTTGGTCGTCCGCTTCCAGAACAGGAGCATCACCAGCGAAGGCAAATTCGCCGATGCGGCGACGGAGAACGCCCAGCCCACCAGGAAGCTCACGTTCATTTTCTCAAACACAATACCCAGGATGATCGCGATAACACCCACGCCGATGGCCGCGGCCTTCCCCGCTTTCACCTTGCCTGCGTCATCCAGGTTGATCTTCATCAGGTTGGTCATCAGGTCATGAGCCACGGTGCCCGAAGCCGCCATGATGAGCCCGGAAACCGTCCCCAGCACCGTGGTGAAGGCGATGGCGGAAATGATCGCAAAAGGAAACTCTCCAAACGACCGGGCCAGCAAAGGCGCCGCCATATTGCCTTTGGCGTCGCTTGGGTCCAGCACGCCGGAGGTCATCGCTGCCAGGCCCAGGTAAAGCGTGAGGATGTAAAAAAAACCGATGCTCGCGATGCCCACCATCGTGCTCTTGCGGCTGGAGGCCTGGTCTTTCACGGTGTAATACCGGATCAGGATGTGGGGCAAAGAAGCCGTACCGCAAAACAGCGCGAGCATCAGGGAGAGGAAGTTGAGCTTCTGGTACCAGTTGTCGGAGCGCACGCCCTTGAAGGTGGGCGAGGCGCCGGGGGTCAGAAGGTCCGCACCGGTAATCGGCACGTCGTAATACACGGTCGTCACCACGCCGTCTTCGCCGGTGATGGTCTCGCTCTTGGGCTGCTCGATGGTGCTCTGGTCGATCGTCGCCAGGTAGGAAAGCGGGTTCAAAGAACCGGTGGAAGTCTCGCCGTCGGGCACCTTGGGCAGCGCGCTGATGTAGCTGACGGGTTGCAGCACGCGCTTGCCGGTGTCATCGCCGTTGATGGTGGTTTTGCCGGTTTTAGGGTTCACTTCCTTGTACTGAATGCTTACGGCAAACTGGCCTGAGGACTGCGGCTTGTAAATCCTCAGTTGGCCTTTGTCGTCCATCACCCGGATGTATGGTTTATCCGCCCAGCCCGCGGTCGCAGGCAGCGGGTTCTTGATGCTTGAGGTCACCACCCGGTCGCCAAACCCCTGGCGTGCTTCCATCGCCGCGCCGTACTGCTCGTCATTGTTGTACGGCACCGGGCCCGTGGCATGCCCACGGATCAAGATCGCCACCACCAGCCCGGCGCAAAACAGCACCAGCAGCGACCCCTTGATGAACTGCACCCACGTCGTGGAAACCATGCCCGCGGTCGTCACGATGAGAATGACCACCACGCCCACGGTCACAACGCCCACGGCATGCGGAAAGCCAAGCAGCGGCTTGATCAACGCACCGGCGCCCACCATCTGAGGAATCAGATAAAAAATGCTCACCACCAACGTGCTGATGGCCGCGGCAAGCTTGATGCCCCGGGAGTTGAACTTGGAGTCCAGGGCATCGGCAAACGTGAACTTGCCCAGGCGCTTCAAAGGCTCCGCGACCACAAACAGCGCCACCACCCATCCGGCAAGGTAGCCGATGGAGTAGAGAAAGCCGTCATAACCGTAAAGCGCGATGAGCCCGCAGATGCCCAGGAATGATGCCGCGGAAAGGTAGTCCCCCGCAAAAGCAACGCCGTTGACGAACCAGGGAATCTCACCGTGGGCGGCGTAGTAGCCTTTGGCGCTCTTGGCCTTTCGGCCCAGATAGAAGCTGATGCCCAGAACCACCGCGACGAAAAAACCAAACACACCGATGCTGATAGGTGAAGCCGAATAGTTCACGCTTTGCTCCCGTTGGAGGCGTTTTGGGTCTGTTTAAAGGCAGCCATGGTTCGGGAGCAGAGGTACATGTAAACCATGGCCAGGGCCACCGCGGCGATGATCAGCCCCATGCCGTAGACGATGGCAAGATTCACTCCCGCCAGCACCTTCACACCCATGGATTTGGGCGCGTAGCTGGCCAGGCCCATGAAGCCGGCATACATCGCAAGGTAAACCAGAAAAAGCAGCGTCGCGTTCCGGGTGTTGATCGCCTGCACCTCAGGATGGTCGTCATGGTCGACGTCCGGCGTGGGTTCTTCGGGAGTAGGATCGGATGACAAAGGAAACCTCCAAGCTTCGGTGGGCCGCGATGGAACCAGAACAGGCAAACCAAAAGAACCGGGGAAATGCCCCACCAAAGTTCAAGAGGATACCAAAGGAAATTGCAACATCCGCCACAAATCCCTAAACAATCCATTGACCCTTCAAACCTCGGACCGTAGCATGTCAGCCATGAAACAAACCGGTTTATATTCGCGGTGTTTAGGCCAACTCGGCTTTTCGCTCATTGAACTTCTGGTGGTCATCGCCATCGTCGCGCTGCTTGTTTCACTCGTGATGCCTGCGATGTCTCACGCGCGTGAGGCAACCCGCAGGGCCGTATGCGCTTCAAACCTCAGGCAAAGCTGCATCGCCCTTCTGGCATATGACCAGCAGGAAAAGGTGCTCCCCGGCGGTGCCTACAACGTGCCCACCCAGGTGACCGATGGCACGCACATCGTGCTGCGCGAGTCATTTAACCTCGCCAGCAAGGTGGTGTACTGCCCCTCCATGCTCCCGCTTTCGTCCTCCAACACCGCTTATCTCTGGGACAAAAACAACGCCTTTGGCGCACGCATCGGCTACTTCTATGTCGCCGGTGATGGCGGCAACGGCCCAAGCAAAACAACGCTCGGCTGGCAGGCCAGCAACTTCCCTTCCAAAGACGCGGGGCACTATGCCCGGCTTTCAGCCACGAAAGACAACCCTTACCCCGCATTTAAAGTCCGGGCTGATGAGCAATACCTCATGGGCGATGTCGCCTGGTGGCGCATGACCGCCACCCCTCACACCTATTCGCCCCAGCGCGCCAATCACCCCGGGCCCGATGGCTACTACGCTGCCGGCCAGAATGTGCTTCACCTTGATGGCGGCGTGGAGTGGCAGGCGCCACGGCTTGGCGGCACCGAACCCTCCTGGGTCTTTTGGGGCGCCACCAGCACAAACTTCATCTGGATCGCCGGCCGCGTCCCGGTTCCCACACCGGCGATGGTGGTGCCGTGATCCCCATGCGCCTCACGTTTTCGTTGAACTTCCCAGCCAGGCTCAAAGAGCGCTAAAATCCGGGAACTTCAAAGAGAGGCCGAGCATGCGCTACCGTCGTTTTGGCAAGACCAATCTTCAGATCCCCGTCATCTCCTGCGGCGGCATGCGCTATCAGGCCAAATGGGGAGACATCAAACCCGAAGATGTCCCCGCAGAAGGCCAGAAGAACCTCGAAGCCACCATCCGGCGCGCCGTCGATCTGGGCATCAACCACATCGAAACCGCCCGCGGCTATGGCTCCAGTGAAATGCAGCTTGGCTATGTCCTCCCCAGCATCCCCCGCGACAAGCTCATCGTCCAAACCAAAGTCGCCCCCGTCGCGGACACCAAAAAGTTTCTCGATGCCTTCGACACTTCCATGAACTATCTGAAGCTCGACTATGTCGACCTTTTCTCCCTTCACGGCATCAACGACAAGCAAACCCTCGATTGGGCCATCCGTCCAGGAGGATGCCTCCACGCCGCACGCAAGCTGCAAAAACAAGGCCTCTGCCGCCATATAGGCTTCTCCACCCACGCCTTGCTGGATGACATCCTCACCGCCCTCAAGCACGAGGAAGACGGTGGCTTCGACTACGTCAACCTCCACTGGTACTACATCTCCCAGCGCAACTGGCCCGCGGTGCAGGAAGCAGCCAAGCGCGACATCGGCGTATTCATCATCAGCCCGTCCGACAAAGGCGGAAAGCTCTACGCGCCCCCTGAAAAACTCACCAAACTCTGCGAACCCGTCCATCCGATCATCTTCAATGACCTTTACTGCCTGGATCGCCCCGAAGTCCACACCCTCAGCGTCGGCGCCGCACGCCCGTCGGACTTCGACCTCCATGTGCAGGCCGTGGACATGATGGATAAGACCAAAGACATCGTTCCCCCCATTGTCGCAAAGCTCGAAGCAGCCATGAAAGCCGCCGTCGGCGCCACTCATCCCGAAGACTTCAACACCGGGCTGCCGGAGTTTCACAATGTGCCCGGCGACATGAACCTCCGGGTCATGGTCTGGCTGCGGAATCTCGCCATGGGCTGGGACATGCAAGACTACGGAAAAATGCGCTACAACCTGCTGGGCAACGGCGGACACTGGTTCCCCGGCAAAAACGCCGTAGACATCGACAAGCTCGCCAATGACGTGCAAAAAGCGGTCGCCGGCACGCCCTACGCAGACAAGATCGTCCCCATGGTGCGCGAAGCCCACGCCCTGCTCGGCGGTCAGGCCGTCAAACGCCAAAGCCAAAGTTGATGATCAATAAAAGTGCTTGATCCACGCCGGTTCAATCCCAATCTGGATTGAACCGGCGTGTTTTATGTGCGTCCAACTAATTGACATAACATTACCGCCTAAGTAACGTCTTTTGCGCTTACCCACTATCTAAGGTTGTACTCCATGAGCCTGACCGAATCTGTCTGCGACGTGGTTTCCCTCATCGGCCAAGCCCCTCAGGCGATCACTCCCAGCAAGACCGCCGACGGGGCGTGGGAAATCGGTTTTGAATCGACGCCCGGCCTCTACCAGCTCTCAGTGCTGGTCGATGCGGCCAGGTTCGACTGGGAATCGCTCTACTTCATCAGCGATGTGCACGGCAACAACAACGCCCGCACCGGCCCGTGGGACTTTGACTGGCGCAACAAAAATGCCCCCCTCGTGCCCACCTACCGGGTAACCGTTGACGGTAAATACATCGGGCTCTGGTTTTTCCAGCGCGTCTCCATCCCGGACATTCAGGCCAAGCGCTTTCGCGGCCGGATGTCGATGTGGATCCAGACGCCCGGCAAGCACACACTCAAGCTGGCCCCCTACCGGCCAATCGATATTCAATGGGCCGGCGCAACCCTTGAGGTGGACCCGGAAGACAGGCTGAAACCCTTGCCCCCGGGCACCAAGGACGCATGCGAGGTCTCCCCGCACGCCAAGTGGCGCGACCCCAAATTCTGGGCCGCGTTCAAACAACGCCTCGCGGGGTTTGAACCCGCGCTTAAGAAGAATTTTGAGGACGCCGCAGCCTACCTGACCAAGAACGGCAGCAATATCTCGTACATGCCCGCAGCGATCGCCGCCGGCATGTACCTGGGTGACGATAAGGCCAAGGCCGCACTAGCCAACTCGGCTGAACACGCAGCCAAGCAGCAGTTCTACGGCAATCAAAACCCTGACGGCTACAGCCACAACGGGGACTTTGGCGCAGCCTACACGCTCTTTGGCATGGCGGTGGCCCTGCATGCCCTGCCCGACGAACTGGGCAAGGAACGTGTCGAAAAGATCAAAGCAAAACTCACCCTTCAAGGCGACATCTTCATCGACCTGATGCTGCTCAACCGCGACTACTGGGGCGGCTCGGTCATCCAGGACCACGGCTGGAAGTCCACCCTGGCCTTCGCCGCAACGGCCTTGAATCTCCGTGGCGTCGTAGGCGCTGCAGACCGCTGGCTCACCTACATCCTCCCTCGTGCAGAACGTGCGCTCGACGCCATGCCCCGCGACGGCTTCCTTCCCTCAGGCAGCTACAACTCCACCTGGCAGCACTCAGACCCCATCGCCATGTACCAGGAGTTGCGCGTTGCCATCACCGGTGTGGACCCGCTGGACCGGCCTGAAATCATCGCCTGCGGCCACACCATCTACGAAGAAACCCTCCTCCACAACGACCGGCCTTACCTCCCCGGCACGCTCGGCGACCCCATGCCCATCTACGGCGGCGGACGGCTCTACGCACGCCTTGCCGCCAAGCACAAAGACTCCAAGGCCCAGTGGGTGGCCTACCGGTCCTTGACCACGGAACTGGACTTCTCCTACCACGACAATGTGAAGCAGGGTTATTACGAAAACCGCGTGCTCACCCCCCTTTCCTACGATCCCGCAATACCCATCGCCACCAGCAAAGACCGCCCCACCAAGGCCATGTTCCACTACAAGGACTCCGCGGTCATCGTCGCCCGAGATGATGCCCAGGGCCTTCTGCTAAGCGCTCAGGTGGGCCCCTGGTCCGGCTACCACGCCTATCGGTACGCGCAGGGCCCCTGCGACCGGATGGGCATGTCGCCCACACCCGGCGACGGGCACTTCTCCCTCACCCTGGGCGGAAAACTCCTCCTGTGCTCGCCCGACTCTGGCTACAAGCTGCAAACCATCGGCCGCACCTGCATGCTCGTCGACGGCAAAGGGCAATACGGCGACATCGGCTACCCCATGTCCATCCCCTCCTTTGAGCAACGTGGGCAGGAAATTGAATTCGGCCGGTTTGATGAAGCCACCCAGACCAGCCACGCCCGCTTCAAGCTCACCCCCTCGTACCCCGATGAACTGGGCGTCCTTGCCTACACCCGCGAACTCATCCTCAAGGGCAACACATTGACGGTGCGTGACCGGTTCGTGTTTGATAAACCCCGCACCCCAAGCTGGCTCTTCCATGTCCGGGAGACGGATGGAATCACCTGGGACGGGCTCTCCCCCACGCTGGCAGGCAAGATCAAGATGACACCCAAAACCTCGCTGGCGCTTAAAGGCGAAACACAGCCGACATCAGTGGTGTACAGCTACGCATCCTCCTCAGGCCGGGCGAAATTCATCCACGCCCGGTTTGATGCCAAGGCCCCCATTCGCGAAGGTGCGGTCGATTTTGTGATGACCTGGTAAGCCGTCTCAAACGCCGAAATCCGGCAGCATAATCGCATCCCAGAGGCCGGGAGTCATCGACTCCCGGCCTCTTTTCATGGGCGTTTTGACGCAGGATTCCACGCCCTAAGCACAAGACATCAGGCTCCACGCCGGTCTACAATGTTTGCTGCATGCAAAAGGAAACGAAACACAATCTGATTTTCCTCGTCATTGTGCTGCTGGTGGTTACGCCCGGCATGGTGAAGCTGTTTATGAACAAGCTCAATGGCGGCAAGCCCATCACCATGCGCGACCCTGTCCGCCGCGTGGCGATCTATGTCGACCCCATGGAACTGCCGGAATCCATGACCCGGGTGGTCACGCCTGAAGCCGCCCGATGGGTCAAGTCTCTCACCCCCACTGGTGATAACCCCACCGTGCGCAGCGAAACAACACCCGCACCCACCGAAGCCTGGGTTTCACAGAACCGGAAATTTGAATTGCTGGTGGTCGGTTCCCACCCCCGCGGCACACAGGCCTACCTCCTGATCTGGGCGCCAAACACCTCTCCCGAAGAAGGTGCGCTCAAAACCCATTGGGACTTGGGCGAAGGCAAAAAAGGCGAAGCGATTCAGACCCGGGTTCAGTCGTATGAGGTGCCGCCTGAGGTCAGAAAATCATTTGTCGATCTTGGCTACAGCAAGCCCGTGAAGGAAGTCACGCTGCTGCACGTCGTGTACGGCGTAAACATCACCGACGCCAAATCATCCAAGCTGGTGGTGGACTATTCCGGCCCCGAAGCCTGGTCGGATTCAATCGCCATCAGCGAAAGCACCGGCGGCAAGCGGCCTTCGATGGTCACCGGGCAATAACCCTCAGCCCTCAGGGTTTTTCACGCCCCTGCTTTCCTCGCTGGCGAAAGTCGCCCGGCGTCTGCCCGAACTCCCGCTTAAATGCCCGGATCATCGCGTGCGATGATCCAAAGCCTGAGATGGTGGCGATCTGGGGAAGCGAAGCATCCCCCGCAGCCAACAGGCGCTTGGCGCGCTTAAGCCGTTCCTGACGGAGAAAGTCGCCCGGAGAAACATCCAGCCGCTGGGCAAAAGCGCGCGTCAGATGCTCACGGCTGATCCGGTAGGTGTCGGCAATTTCCTTCACCGAAAGATGCACCGGCGGATTTCGAATGATCTCATCCACCGCACGCTCCACAGGCCGCGGGCTGGTGACCACGCCTTGCTCCATCAGGCGAACCGCACGCCCCAGAAAAAGCGCAACTGCGCCTGCACGCGCCACCGGGTCCAGCGAATGTGCCGCAAACAGCCCCAGCAGTTCCTTGTTCATCGGCTCAGGGTCACCCAGTGAAACCACCGACCCGAAATGAGAGCGCAACAGACCCCAATGCTCGCTGAGCCCAGCCCCCAATAGATTGATCCAGCTCGTCACAAAAGGCTGGGTAGGCCGATGGCCAGGCGGCCAGCCGTACCAGGACGGCTCGTGGTACTTGAAAAGAATGATGTCGCCAGGTTTGGTCCAGGTTTCAAACCCTGCCTCACCATAAAGAATCGACCCGGAAACCGTGAGCTGGATCACGATCGCGGGGAACTTTCGCGTCCGTACCCGGTTATCGTGCCAGTAAGCCTCCTTCGTGGAAAAGCGCTGGTTATGGCAGAAAAACTGTGTGGTCCAGAAAACGCCATTCTCAAACGGCCCGCTTCGGAAAATGGTTTTGTCATAGGCCATAAACGGACCTCCTCAATCGTTTCGGATCACAGAATGTCACCAAATGGTCACATTCTAAACCGCGACAATCCAAGAGATAAAGGCCACAATTAAGCGTGATGCGCATTTCATTTTGTTTCTATTGGAATTGAAGGCACGCACATGCATATTCGACGCAAACAAAAAACACCTCATTGCCGCGGCTTCTCACTCGTGGAACTGCTGGTGGTGATCGCGATCGTCGGAGTCCTGGTTGCAATGGTTCTGCCCTCCCTGGCCAAATCACGTGTGATCGCCCAACAGATGGCCTGCGCGTCAAACCAGCGGCAGATCGGCGTCGCCATCTGGGCCTACGCCGGTGACTGGAGCCAATACGGCCCCGTTGACGACTCCAACAAACCCGTCGATGGCGTCAGGCCCTCGACCGGTCAGGGAACCAACGGCGGCAAATGGGCCTGGATGCTCACCTCCTACCTCAACCACGACCCCAACGACAGCTACCCGGAGTGGAGCAGCACCCCTCGAAGCAAATACGTCATGAACCGGGTCAAGCTCTACCAGTGTCCTTCCACATGGCTGAAGCTGACTACCTGGAACAACAATTCCTACGGCGCCAATCCTTACGCCTTCAACATGAGCGTCACGGCAACAGACTTCAAGAAAATGGTCTATTCCTTCAAGCTCAGCAGTCCCATCCCTTCCAAGCACGGAACCGACATGCTCATGACGTCCGAGAGCATTTCCGCCAACAACATTTACACGGTCTGGAACAGCGCCCGGGTCATCGATTTCGTTCACAACCAGATGTCCAACGCCTTGCTGCTCGACGGGCATGTCACCGCCAAGTCCACCAATGTAGGCGCCTACCCCTATTTCCTCACATGGACGACCACCACCACATTCAGCACTCCCGGCACGCCGTATGAAGTCTGGGGGCCATACTATCAAGACCCGTATCCGTGATTTGAGGGCGAGTGAAGGGACAAAAAAACACACCCGATTGGGTGTGTTTTTTTAATGCGGTCGAAAGGAGTCGAACCTTCACGAGGTGTTTAGCCTCACCAGGACCTGAACCTGGCGCGTCTGCCAATTCCGCCACGACCGCGTGTCGTATGCAGGGTCAGAGATAGTATCAGAAAGGTTTATGGGGTCAAGTTGGGCAGGCTTGATTTCTGTTTACCCTCCTGCCAGCCAGACATACAATGACAACCATGAGCGTTGCAAACCCTCCAATCTTGACGGTCCATCACCGGTTCACGGTTGAACAATACAACCGGATGATCGAAACCGGCGTGCTGACCCAAGACGATCGCGTGGAACTGCTCAACGGGGAAATCATCGATATGACGCCCATTGGGAATCGCCATGCCGTCGCTGTGCGATGTCTGCTGGCTCACTTTAGTCCGTTGATTCAGGGGCGTGCCGTCCTGAGTGTTCAAGACCCGGCCATTCTTGATGATTGGAGCCAGCCTCAGCCAGACCTTTGGCTGGCGAAGTATCGGATTGATTTTTATGCAGGAGTAGGTCATCCCAAACCGGAGGACTTACTGCTGGTGGTTGAGGTCGCCGATTCATCGCTGAAAAAAGACCAGCGCGTCAAAGCTCCGCTCTATGCACGGGCCGGTGTTACTGAATTATGGATTGTGGATTTGAATGGGCAGATGCTCACGATCCATCGAAATCCCGCAGATGGCCAATACCAAAGCATCGAAACGTTCAAACGTCCAGCGAAGGTGGCATGTCAGGCATTTGGTGATTTGCCACTGGATCTGTCGTTGATTTTCCCGGCTTAATCACCCCTCGCTCAACCCTTCTCCGGCCCCGTCGTCGCCCAGATGCACGAGGGGAAGTCCGTCACATTGGTACCCTTGGCCATGCGTAAAAGCGGCCGCTGCGGCTTTAAGCCAAGCGCCGTGACGATATCCACCGCGGGTTGGTTATCCAGCGGGATATCAATGAACACTCGTTTGCCGGCATTGAGCCGGGCCGCATGATAAAGCAGGGATTCCCCCGCAAGCTGGCTGATGGCGCAGCACGGGCCCAAGAACGTCGCATTTTCACCCGGCCGGAAAGCCATGTACCCCGCAGCGGTGGGCTGGCCGAACTTGTAAAAACCTTTGGGTTCATCGGCGTAGAGCGCCCGGATCAGCGGTTCGCGCTGAGTGCCGGTGACGGTCCGATCGAGGTTCAGACAGTCCTGCAAATCAGACTGCGTTTCAACCGGCGAAATCAAAGCGTGGGCCTGCGACATCACAATTGAAGGAAGCACGCCCTCGAATCGGTTGAGTTTGTACTCCGCTTTGAAGCCCAGCTTTTCGTAAATCGGCTGGCCCAGGGGCGTGGCGTCAAGGCGCACGCAGGGAACTTTTTTGGAGTCCAGCCAATCCAGCGCGTGCGACATGAGCTTGGTTCCCAGGCCCTGCCCACGGGCATCGGGAGAGACCAGCACCATGGCGATCCATGCCACGTTTTCAAAAACGAACGCTGCCACCGTGCCCACGCCTTTGCCGTCGAGCTCGGCGACGAAGCAGCCTTCGGGGCTCAGGGTGAGGAACCGGCGCCAATCCGCCTCGGTCTGGTTCCAGCCCGCTGCACGCTTGAGCGTTATGCCCAGTGGAATGTCATCAAAATTCATTTGCCGGATGGTGATGGTTGGCATAAATAGACCTTTCCTGAATGCGCATGATAACGCCCGTTTGGCATACGCAGGGGGAACGCACTGGCATATCAGGCGTCGAAGATTCGGGGGTTGGGTTTGGGTTCTTGAGTTGATTTGAAAACACCTTTTACTTGTCGAGGGATATCCACATGCGAAGAAAGTCTTCCACAGGCATCCTGGCGTTGGCCATCTCTGGAGTTTTCGGCCTGGCGGGCGCATTTGCGCAAGCGCCGGCAGCCTCCGCGCCCAGCCCCAACGAAACCATCTGGCTTGAAGCTGAATTCCTCCAGGGCCTCGAAGGGTTTTGCTGGCCCATGGCCCGCGGAACCAAAGAACAGCTGCGCAAAACCAACGGTCATTGGGGCCTTTCAGGCCCGGGCTGGTCAGCCGAGTGGAACCAAGGCGGTGAATCCGGCTTCCTGAGCATCGCCGCCGGCCCCGGCGACGACAAAGCCGTTGTCACCAAAACCGTCAACGTCCCCAAAGCCGGCAAGTACTACCTCTGGGTGCGCTATGGCGACTGGCGTGAAACCCCCGAGCGCTTCCGGATCAAACTCAAGCAAGGCGACGCGCCCGAATGGGCCAGCGTGTTTGGCGAAAAACCCGTCGTGGAAGAAGACAACGAAGCAAAGCTCATGTACGGCTGGGCCTTTGGCTGGGACAGGCGGGAAGTCGACCTCAAAGCCGGCGCCACGCTGGTGACGCTTGAATCCGCTTTCCCCGACCCTGAACCAAGGCAAATCGACACACTCGTGCTGACCACCGATCCGGCCTACCGGCCGTTTATTAAAGACCAACCCACGAATCTGGCCTGGCAAAAGCTGGCCAAGGTCAAAGAGACGCCCGCCCCTGCGCAAAGCTCCCTGGTGCGCGTTCAGCCCACTGACCAGCCCCCTGCCAACTTCGCTCCCAATACGTTCCAGAAGAAGGGCTTCGTATACCTCTGGAACACCGCGCATGGCGGATACAACTGGCTCACCGACGACCCCAAGCGCGTGCTGGTGCCCTACAACCTCATCGACCCGGAAGCCACCAAGGAATTCGAAGCCAAATACGCCGGCCGGTCCGACGTTCCCATCTTCGGCGACAAACGCATCGTCCCCACTTTCCACGCCATCAGCGGCGAACCCTTCCAGGTCGACTCCAAAGACCCCAAGAAAGCTGCGATGGCCAAAGGGCTTATCAAATGGCTTGATGCGAACCCAGACCGTTACTGGGCCACGATGATGAACTACAAGCCAGACGCCGAACTAAGCCCCGCAGCCGCAGACATCTTCCTGAAATACCGCGACCGGTACGTCGGCTCCATCGCTGGTGAAAGCCTGGGTTACTGGGACTACGTCAATCCAGACCTCAAGACCCCCACCCAGAACGCCACCACCCGGCGCGAAATGGCCGACGCGCTCACCAAAGCGTTCCTGGACGCGAACGTGAAGAAATATCAAAAGACCTACGGCAAAGACTTCGAAAAGGTGATGGGCACAGACCCAAAAAAAGCTTATGAAGAAGTGATTTCCTGTATGTCGGTGGGCAACATCACATTCATGCCCATCGTCGCCATGATGGGCGCCAAGACCATCGGTTACGAATCCGCGGCCTGCACCGGCGTGGTCATCGGCATGCGCTGGGCTTTCATGCGCGGCACGGCGCGCCAGGTCAACGGCCTCACCGCCACCTACCGGTCCAGCAACTACGGCGACTGCGCCACGGTGTTCACTCCCCAAAACACCTACAGCATGCCCACCAACGTCTACGACAATTACTACTCCGTCTACTCCGGCTCCGGGCTCACCTGGTTCAAGTTCGACCTCTGGTACCAGTACATGGCCGGCGCCTCGATGTTCTATCACGAGCAGGGCTTCATGGAATGGTGGAAGCCAGGCGGCACCACCGCAGCGGGCAAATGGCCCCTGGAGCTTTCACCCCTTGGCCGGCTCGTCGACCGGTTCCTGCGTGTCACCGACGACAAGGAGAAGTTCGACCGCGGCACGCCTTACACACCCGTCGCCTTCCTGCTGGATTACGCCCACGGCTGGGAGCCCTCCACCTACTGGCCCAACAGCTTCAAAAACTTCCACGGCCACCAGGACAAAATGCTCTATGGTGACCATGAGAAAATGCTCAACGAAGTCTTCTGGACCGCTTTCTACCCCATCGGCCCCAACAGCGAAAAACCGATGACTGCGCTCTCTGAATCCTTCGTCGCCGGCACGTTCGGCGATATCTTCGATGTCATCTTCGCGTACCCCGACACCAAGCGCTGGACCACCATCGACCAGTACCCGCTTGTGGTTGCCGCAGGCCAGACCGCCATCACCGACGATGAAGGCAGACGGCTCAAGGAATACGTCGACAAAGGCGGCACCCTCGTTGTGTTCGAAGACCAGTTCAATGGCCCGGGCGCAAGCCAGATCGGCCTGCCCAAGACCGGCGCCCCGGTCACCGCCACCAGCTACAAGAGCGCCGACGGCAAAGTGAGCCCCACACAGACGATCAGCTTCAAGCCCATCACCGGCGGCACACCCATCGCCACCGATGAAAAAGACAACGCGATAATCAGCTCCTTTGATCAAGGCAAAGGCCGTCTGGTCTACGTGTCGATCCCGCTCGGCCTCTCCGCCGACAAGCACCTGGCCCCGCCTGTGACCGACTTGTTCATCCAGGCGTTCCGCGGGCTCACCCCGGTGAGCGTGCAGGGCGATGTGCAGTGGATGCTCAACAAAAATGCCACCGGCTGGATGGTGACCATCATCAACCCCTACGGCCAGGACAAGCCCCAGCAAGGCATCACCCCCACCAATTACAAAGAAAACCGAACGGTGACGATCCGGTCCAAGAAGACCATGAAGAGCACCGTAGACCGGTTGCTGCCGACCGAGAAGCTCACGCCCGAAGGCAACACCCTCACCGTCACCATCCCCGCAGGCGGCGTGCGGGTGATCGAGATCAAAGAATAAATCTCCCTCCAACTCCAACCATGAAAAAGGCCCCGGATATCCGGGGCCTTTTTCATGAACACGATGCGCAACCCAACCCGCGCTCACGGCAGCGGTGACCACACAAAGTCATTCTGTGTGGTGTAAAGACCATTGCCGGACTTGGGATAAATCGGCCCGCCATACTCGAACTTGAACTTCTTCACCGACCCGTCGGTGAAAGACATATTGATCTGACCGTCGTTGACGGTGGGACCGGATTCAAAATGCCGGAACCGGAAGAAAGACTTGCCGTCGGAAACATACCAGTAATGAGGACGCGCCTCGCGCCAGCCATCGGCATA
>CAZIWA010000019.1:0-7232 GCA_964542875.1 uncultured Phycisphaeraceae bacterium | reverse complement strand
TGCCGTCGGAAACATACCAGTAATGAGGACGCGCCTCGCGCCAGCCATCGGCATATAAAAGCGTGAGAAACGGCTTGGCGGGCGTGCCGCGGCGCGGCTTGTTGGCGGGCACGCCGCCGTAGCCGCCTTCATAAAAATAAGGATTCATCGTGTAGCTGGTTGGCGGCTCGGTCGCGGACCCCTGGCCCTGCGAATCAATGCCATCCCACGGCCAGTTGTAGCCAGGAGTGCCCCAGAAGGTGGAACTGTCGGCGTTCAAGCTCTTGCTGTCGGGGCAGATCATCGGGTTTTTCATGCCCCAGTCACGTTTTTGACCGATCCGCTTGAATTCGTAATAAACATTCAACGCGGCCCGATAACCCAGCACACCCGTTGACGCGGTGTATGCTCCATAGTGGATCGGCCACCACTGGTTGTTGTCCTGGTTATAGAGGAACGTCATGATCCCCATCTGACGCATCCTGCCCGAACAATCCACGGACTTGTTCAAGTCGCGCGACTGCTGAAGCGTAGGCAGCAGCAACGCAAATAACACGCCGATGATGGCCACCACCACCAGCATCTCGACCAGGGAAAAGCCGGCGTTAGCCCGGCAAACGACATTGGGTTTTACACGCGGTTGCGACATGCTTTGGATCCCCTCGTGCTGCATCAATATTAAGAATGCTGTAGAAATCCCCCCGAGGTATAGATCGAGTCTAAATCGACCGGGTTTCTGAAGCAATCAAAATTTGAGGCTCACGAGCGTCCCGCCGCGATCAGCCAGCCGACCTCAATCAAACTCAGGCTGCTGGTAGGGATAAAAGCTCAATGACGGAACTGGCGCCTTGGAACGGATCAATCCGATCTTCTGCACGATCTCGCGCAGCAATCCCGTCATGTCCACACCGATCCGGATCACGCCTTGGATCTTGGGATCGTCGTTGGGGTAGTTCACCAGCGTGACCACAAGCACATCATCAGGCATTTTGCACTTGCTCTCGCGCAGGCCGTCCAATACCGCCGGCGTGAGGTTGTCATCGAGAATCATCATGGCATCAGGCCGCTTGTCCGCCGGCAGTTCCATGAACAACCGGGTGACAATCCGGGCCCAGGGCAAATGGTTGAACGAGACGGAAAAAATCAATTCCGGAGAGCTCTGCATGCCCGCGGCTTCGATCTCGCGCTGGTACTGCCGGATCACAGGATCGCCAGGCGGATAACCCGTGCTGGTGATGATGGCCACGCGCTTGCGACCGCGCTGGGCCAACTGCTTGATCGCCTCCGCGCGGAAACCTTCAATGTCCGGGTAAATGGAGGAGAACCCCGGATTGCTGTCGTTGTATGAAATGGCGATCCGAGGAAGGTCGTGGGCAATCACGCTTTCCTTCATGAATGTTCCACTGGGATGATACGTCGATACCAATCCCGCCAGCCGATGGTTCGCCAGATCGTCATTCAACCGGGCAAGCTCATGCCGGTCGGGATGGGTGGCCACCAACCGGTAGTAACGCTTAAAGCGCACGCCCGATGACTCTTCGATGATCGTGCTGGCACGCAAAAGCCGATCGTAAAACGTCGACCACTCCGTCGTGCTGTCGGGGTGCCCCATGAACAGGAGCCCGATCTGAAACAAATGCGGCGGATAATCCGTCACAAACGTCCCGCGCTTGCGCGTACCAATCACAAAGCCGTCAGAACGAAGGTTTTCAATCGCACGCATCACCGTTGTGCGCGAAACACTGAATTTATGCTCAAGCTCATCCCAGGTGGGGAGTTTATCGCCCGGCTGGAGCCTCCCGGAGACAATCTGCTTGCGGAGAGTATTCTCGACAACGGCCTGCTTGGGTGACGTGGTGTGCGTCGGAAGTTTTGGTTTCATGAGTTTCGCATGTTTGGTATTGATACGACTAATAAACACCGGAAGGCCCGAAACCTTGTCGCGACTGTTCCCGCTCGGCAGATTGGGGTCAGTATCAGGCTTTACCTGCATTGATTATACGGTTTTAATGACCAAATAAAACACCATAAATCATTCCGTATGAAGATAAAACAAGGTTTTTTTGACCCTCTGGTCAGACTATAATCCGATAGGAACGCCTGGGTCTAAATCACGCCGTTGCCGGCTGATCCTGCACCCCTCTGCGGTAAAAGCAAAACGCCCTGGCGAGCCAGGGCGTTTTGCTTATTTATCGGATCAGTTGGGCTTGTTGGGCTGCCCTGCGCCGCCTGCAGGAGGCGCCATGGCAGGGCCAGACCCTGGCTTGGGGGGCGCTACCGGAGGCTTACCGGTCGGAGGCGCCGAAGGAGGCGTCTGAGGGTTCGACTGACGGCCGGGAGTCGGTACCGCTGGTGCAGCGGGCGCTGCCGTGCTGGGTGCTGCCGCCGGAGGAGGCGCACCCAGTTCCTGAATCAGCTCAAGCCGTTCAGGGTCGTTGGCCTGGACATCCGTGGGCACTTGCTGGAGTTGCTCTTTTGCATCCACCATCACAGCTTGGCCGATCTGCTGGCCTGAGCCCGCCTGCCCGGTGAAATACAGGTCCACCAGCGTACGACCCGTTTTGAGGTCGATGGGATAATTCTTGTCGTCAACTGAGGCTTCGATGACCTGACCGATGGCGTCGCCCGGCTGGACGGAGAATGTCTGCCGGTGCCAGCCTGCGTTGAAGACCTTCCAGACTTCAGCATCGACCGTGTTGTCTTCTTTCCGTGCACCGATGACGAAGAAGTGGTTGCTCTTGGGGACGGTGACTTCCACCCAGCCCTCGTTACCGTCATATTCGGTAAAGAGAGTCACCTTGTTGTTCATCAGGATCTTCTGTTGCGGCTGGAGTTGCTGGCCGCGCTGGAACAGCGGGTTTTGAATGCCCACCACCAGCCGATACCGATAACGCTTGCCCGGCTCCACGGATACGTCATGCGCCCAGACTTTCTGGACCATGCTGAATGCGCCGTCATCGGGCTTGCTGATGATTGCAGCGGTCTGCATCATGCCTTGCAGCTTGGATATTTCCGAACGCAGGGAAGACATCTTGGCGCTGAGGGCGTTGACTTCCTGCTGGGCCTTCGTTGAAAGCCTGAGCGTGTTGCCGTTGGGGTCTTTAACCAGTGAATCGTGCCGCTTGCCCGTCTCAAGCAATTCCGCATTGAGCTGGCGTAACCGACCGGCGAAATCCACGTTGCCCGTCAGGCTCCAGGGACGCTTGGGATCAAGAGGGATAAACGGCGGCTCGGTGATCAGTTTCCGGTTCAGCCGGATTTCGCGCAGCAGTGTCTGCCCATCGGCTTCGCTGAAAGTGCTGGGAGGGTTGGAGAAGTCGGGGTTGCCCGGCAACAATGCCACCGGCGTGGACTGCGTCCAGTCCTGCTTTTCTTCGTCCCACTCGCAGCGATCGATCCGAACCACAGTGATCATGTAGGAGTTGCGGTACCACTCTTCCTTGATCCGCTGCTTCTCAGGCATCGTCGCCACAATGGCGTCGCGCCACTTGTTGAGGTCGAAGATGCCCGACACGGTGACATAGAAGAAGTCACCGGGGCCTGTTGCATGAGTCAGGGCGACGAGTTGCTCGCGCTGCGCAGGATCAGCCACCCGTCCGACCTTGGCGAAGTCCGCCCGGGCAGTCACATCGGTGGGAAGCGGCGGCTTGGGAACAATGTAGAGGGGCCGGGAAGAATCGGTGTCATCCGGCGGACGGAAAACCATCGGATCCAGCCCCGGCGATGCCCACCAGTACAACAGACCTGGACGAGGGGAAGGCGGCGTCTGATTCGCGAGGGTTTCGAAAATCGCGGTGTATGGGGGAACGCTGATCGCCGGCAATCCGCTGTTTGGACTATTAAGGTCCTTTTCAAGCTTCTTGGCCGTCTCCAGAAGCTTGCGCTCAACGTCATCCGGATAGAGCTTGTCGCCATTGTTGGTCGTAATGGCGTAAGGGTCGTTGATTGCGTAGACGTACAAGACGCCCAAGGCACATGCCAGACCGACACCCAAGACGATCTTCTCGAGGTGCTTTTCAATGAAGCTAACGTTTTTGATCTTCATCCCATGTGCCCGTGAGGGGTTGTTTCTTATATAGACGACGTGGCCACAAGCATCAATGGCCGAGGACTATTTTGGCGCCTCAATGGGGACGCCAAGATCGGCTTTGACCTGGGCGGGCATGAGCTTTGAAGTCCAGTCCCGAAGCCAGATGCTTTCGATATCGAGGGTGACGCGGACGCAATCGCCAACGCCGTAAAAGTAATTCCGCTTGAGCGCTTCGTATTCGTCCTCATCGGTCACTTCCATGTTCAGCACCGTGAGGTAGTTGACCTGAACCATGTTATCGAAGAACTCCGGCAAGCGGACGATATCCACAACCATCTCAAGCCTGGCGTGCCGAACGTCGTAGAGCTCGTTGCTCCTGCGTCCGGTGGCCGACAGGGAGAAGTCTTCCTCAGCGGGGTTGAGCTTAAGCTCGCCGCCGGCTGGCGCAGAGCCGCCGGTATCGGTGGGCATCGCACGGTTGCCCAGGCCGATGTATCCGGACTTGACTTCCATCTTTATCAGCTTCTTGACCGGAGACTTGGTCACATCCGCGTCCTGCTGGGAAACGGAGTTGGTCAGCGCGATCACGCGCGACATATCCTGCTGGATCCACAACTGCATCTGGCCTTCCCAGAGTTCCAGGTCATTAGGCGGTGTGCCGCGGGTGCTCCATCCCATCACCTGGAAGGGATAATCATTCACGGACTGCATGTTCGGCTGCGCGTAGATGTTGAGGCTCTTGGCATAGAGCTGATAGACCTCAACACGCTTCTTAAGGATTTCTTCGTTGAGCTTTTCCTTCTCCATGTCGTTGAGCGATGCTTCGGACTTACCGCCAAGCGTTCCCACCAGGTAGGCTTCCCGGGCTGATCGGAGGCTGGCTTCCATCTCCACTTCGCTGATGGGCGGCCTTGCACGCAGCCGAGGCAGACCGGCACTGGAGGAATAAGGCTCAAACATTTCATCAAACGACTTACGGTAATCCCGGCGGGCAATAATCCGGAGGCTGGTGTCTTTATTGTCCGGAAAGAGATTCGTCGTCATCGGGATCTGCTGCACGCGATTAAACCGGATGGCGGCATCGAAAATGCCCTTGCCTTCACGGTCCATGCGCGAATAGACCTCTTTAAGCTGCGCAATCACGGCCTTATTGATCGTGAGGGTCTTGGTTTCCGTACCCCCATCGACTTTCGGTGACGGATAGGAAACCATCTGATTCTGGAACGCAGTGATGCCTTTCACCCGGTCCAGCCGCTGCTGCAGACGCTTGGTGAACTCAGCGCCCGAGCTGTTGATGAGAAAGATCCAGCCGATAGCCACCAGCACCAAAAATGCGCAAACCAGGGCGACCACATTGGCCTTCATCCAGGCAAGGACTTTTTTCATGAGCAAAACTCCTCAAACCGGCCTGCGTAATTGGACACAACCCACCCGAGCGCAATTCTCATGAGTGACGCTCCTTGGTGTCCTGTCCAGGAATCTGCTTGTCGTCCTGATGGGTACGGTCAACGTCAATCCGTGAGGATTTGACCGCCGGGCTTCCCGGAGGAGACCCCGTACCACCGCCACCACCAGGAACGTTGTTGGGGGACTTGAGTTCCGTGGGCGTAATCAGTTCGACGGTAAACTTGATTTCAAACACATAATCGGTGCCGCTGGGCTCTGTGGCCAGAGGCTTGACGAAATACCCCGTCAATGCGGGATTTCCCGTCGTCGGCCTTGCGGCCGCGCCCGGGGTGGGTGCTGACCCCCAACCGCCGCCCGGCGATGCCACAGCAGGCGATGTCCGGGGCGAACCCGCGCCGAAACCGCCGGCGCCGAATGCTCCGCTGCCGCCTGCCACCTGGCCGCCTGTCGCACTAGCCCCTGCCGCCGCCGTCTTGGTGGCCAGATACACAATGGTGTCGGGAGAAATAATGATCCGGTACGGCCGGCCGGGCCGAAGCGAATTGGCCTGCAGCCAGGCAAGGAAGTCCTTACCGACCAGGGTCGGCGCGTTCTGGGAAGGAATCGTGCCTTTGATGACGATATCGAACATCGGGCTCGGGCCGCCGTTAGGCCAGGCTGAAGCCGTCGCAAAACCGGCATTGGGGTTGTTGCCCGTAGCGCCCACCGCGGTGCTGGGCCGGCCAAGCGTACGCCCGGTGGTGGGCCTCGCCCCGCCGATATCGATCGACATCGACATTGGAGCCGGTGCACCCGCGCCTGCCGCCGGTGCCGCGCCGGGCGCAGCGTACGTGGCAAACCGATAGGTGGACTTCATCGAATCGATGTACATCTTCTGCCGGTCGCTGCGGGGGATGCTCTGGATCTGTTGATAGACTTCCTTGGGCGTGCCCTTGAACACCTGCTGGGGGTTGATGGACCCCTGCGCATCGTCAAGATCCGCCAGAAGCTTGGGCCACACGTCGCGGTAATCCAGGATGCGCTGCAGGTTGGAGATGCGCTGGCGCGGGTCCTGCACCAGAACCTGCACCTTCCATTCGTCCACGAAGCCGCGTGCCTTGTTTTCGATGGGAGAAATAATCTTGTCGTTGGCGTCTTTCACCCGATCGAATTCGGATTCGACGCTCTTGAGCTTGGCCATGGAGACGCCGGCCGCTGCCACCAGGGAGGCTGCGGTGGCGATGAACATCGGCTGCTTGGCACGCCAAAGACGCTGCTTGAGCACGTCCCGGGGCATGATGTTGATGTCAACGGATTCAAGATCCAGCCCTTGCAGAGCCAGGCCGTAAGCGGTGCAGAAGTTAATGGAGTTTTCAACAAACTCCGCTGACGCAGGGCCTTCGATCTGAAGCCGCTTAAAGCCATCGGGCTTGATGACTTCCATCTGAAGCTGCTGCTTAAGGAACTTTTGGATCCCGCGCAGCCGGAAGGTGGACCCTACGCCGATAAGCCGTGTCAGGTGCGCGTCACGGTTGATGCTCTGGTAGTAGCCCAGCGAACGCTGGATTTCCTGCACAAGATCGGCAAACACGGGGCGCATGGCTTGAAAGATCTGCCGTGCGTACTTGCTGGTGCCGGCTTCGCGCTTAAGGCGTTCAGCCTTGGAGAAGCCAAGCTTAAACGCACGCATGAGTGCGTCAGTGAAGTTATTCCCGCCGATCTGCATGCGCCGCATCCAGATCTGGCCGTTCTCATAAATGATCAAGTCGGTGTTGCTGGTCCCGATGTCCATCATGATCGTGCCCGGAGACTCGGGCGTAAGGTTCATGTCGTACAC
>CAZIWA010000018.1:0-57559 GCA_964542875.1 uncultured Phycisphaeraceae bacterium | reverse complement strand
GACACCGGACGACGACTGCCTGTGTATCTTGTGTTGGATTGTTCGGGCTCGATGTCCGGCGACCCGATTGAATCGGTTCGTGCGGGTGTGAGGGCTTTGATTTCGGATTTAAAGAGTGATCCGCAGGCGATTGAAACGGCGTATTTGTCGGTGATTGTTTTTGCTTCCACGGCGCAGCAGCTTGAGCCGTTGACGGACTTGATGAGTTTTCAGGAGCCGCATCTGGATGCGGGTGGCACGACGGCTTTCGGTGAGGCGTTGCGGGTGTTGGATGCGTGCATCGATGCGGAGGTGAGGAAGAGTTCGCCGACGCAGAAGGGGGACTGGAAGCCTTTGATTTTTATCATGACCGACGGTCAGCCGACGGATGCGTGGGAGGCGTCTGCGGACAAGATCAAGAAGAAGCGTCCGGGGAACATTATTGCGTGTGCTGCGGGCACGGGAGCGGATGCGAACATGCTAAAGCGGGTGACGGAGGTGGTGGTGGAGCTTCACACGCTGCAGCCGGACGCGTTGAGGGCATTTTTCAAGTGGGTGTCGAGTTCGATCAAGTCGACTTCGCAGAGTGTGATGCAGAGGCCGGATCAGGGTGCGGCGTTGCCGCCGCCGCCGCCTCAGATCACGATTGTGCCGTGATGGGATTTGCCGGGGGCGGTTGAGGGCTAGATTCCGAAGGTTCTTTCAGGTGCACTTGCATGACTCCTCCCTTGCCGGGTTCCGGTCCCGGGGCAAACAATCCGGTCAACGTGGACATGACCCTGGTGGACAGGATGGTGCTGGCCGCATTGGGGCTGCGGGCTGCGGAGAAGGAACCGCATCTGCAGAAGAATGCGGCGCTGTTCCAGGGGACGAGCGACCCGAAGATACGGGCGTTTAAGGTGCATCTGGCCGAGGATGTGTTTGGTCGGCTGGCGCAGGAAGCCGTGGTGGCGACGAAGGACGCGACACGGACGGGAACGGGGTTGCTGTGGGCGCTGGGAACAGAACTTGCGGCACTGTTTGAGCCGATCCATCCGACGCCGATCGAGAATCGCGCGAACTTCATGATGACTCGGGTGGCCAAGCGAAAGCTGGGCGTGCTGAGCCCGGGAACGCGGATGGAAGAGGACGAGGACGCTGAGGTTTACGCGGTGCTGAAAAAGTGGGTGGACCTTAACCGGGACGCGAAGCTGGCTTATCTGGAAGCGAAGATCAAATATTCGCATAGCGGGTTTGCGAAGGCGCCTCGCACGACGCCGGCGGTGCAGCCTGCGAAGCCGATCATTCCGGGGCCGGAGAATAAGTTTCCGACGGCACCTGCTGCGCCCAAGCCAGTGACGCCGGCGCAGCAGGGTCAGACATTGATGAGCGGACTGGGAGGAATGGCAAGGGTGATTCAGCCTGGAGGCGGGCGAGTGACGCCGCCTAGCGCGCCGAGCGCCCCGGCGAAGCCGGCTGCTGCGCCGGGGCCAACGACGCGGCCTGTGGCAGGCCCGGAGCGGCCGCCTGCGCAGACGCCGCCGGCACGGCCGATTGCCTCGGTGCCGGGCGTGGCGCCGCAGCCGGCCAAGCCCGCGCCCAAGCAGGGGGCGACGGGGTGGCGGTTCATGAAAGTGAAAGAGGATGAGCTGGATCAGCGGCCTTACACGCAGGCGCTGGGGGCGGATGTGCAAACACCCGATGGGCTGCCGATCGTGGCGGCAGCGGTTCGCGGGCGCAAGCACAAGCATGAAGGCACCAACTGCGACGATGGATTCCGGGTGGGCGTCGTGGGGCCGTGGACGATCCTGGCGATTTCCGACGGGGCAGGGTCTTGCCGATTTTCACGGGTGGGGTCGAAGGTGGCATGTGAGGCGGCAGTGCAGACCTTGCAGGATCGTTTGGCGGAGGTGCCGCTGACGTCCATCGTGGCCGGCGACATAGCACGGGACCCGGTGACGCACCGGTTTGGGAATGATGGGATCAACGCCGCAGCGGAGGCGCTGCATGAGGCGATGCGGGCGGCGTATGAAGCCATCGAACAGGCAACGCAGGAGCGCCGGACACCGGAGTACGAAAAGGTGCTGGGTGCACCGATCGAAGTGAAAGACCTTTCATGCACCCTGCTGCTGGCATTGCACCTGACAGTGGAGTTTGATGGGAAAAAGTGCGACTGGGTGATGGGATGCCAGGTGGGAGACGGGATGATCGCGGCGGTCAGCCTGACGGGGTCGCTGGTGCTGCTGGCGAGCCCGGATACCGGGGAGTTTTCCGGCGAGACGGACTTCATTACTTCCAAGAGCAAGCTGGAGCCACGGGTATTGTGGGCCAGGACGCAGGGAACGCCGATCAATCTGCGCGCGCTGATGGCGATGAGCGACGGGCTGGCAGACGACTACTTCCCGAATAATCCCGGGATGCTGCGGCTGTTTGGCGATTTGTGCCTTAACGGCGTGGTGCAGTTGGACGCCGGGGACCAGCCGGTGTTGCCCGCGCTGCTGCGGCCTGATGCGGAGGCGTTCTCCACGGTGTGCGACAGGCTGATCGGAGAGCAGGTTTCCCAGCCAGTGCGGGTGTACTCTTTCGAGAATTACGCCAAGACGGTGAACAAGACCGTCGAGCAACTGCTGGATGAGCCGCATGAGCTGCTGGCGGCCAATGCGGGGGTGGGGCCGGCGCAGGAGACGGAATCGCAGCAGTTGGTGATCTGGATGGATAGCTACCAGGTGCGCGGGTCGTTTGATGACCGGGCTTTGGCGATGATTTATCGGAAAACAAGGGAAAGGTAAAAGGGATAAGGTACAAAGTAAAAGGCAGAGATGTAAGAAGTTAAGAGGGGGGAGTCGTTTCGGTGAGACGTATGCCTTCTCCTACGGGGAGAGGGGGTAAGAGTGCGCATTAAGGGTGTGGAATGATTTTTGAGAAGGCGACAACCAAAGACGGCAAGACGATCGAGTACATTCCCGACATCATCGGGGAAGGGGGGATGAAGCAGGTTTATTTCACGCCTGATCTTGCGTCGGTGGTGTGCTTTTTCAAGGATTCGCAGGACCCGAATCGGATTGCGCGGCTGGATGCGGTGCTCGGGCGGTTGAACCCGACTCTGGACCCCAAGAACGGGGCGTATTGGAAGGATCACTATTGCTGGCCGACGGCGATCGTGACTTCGCCTCGGCTGGGAGTGGTGTGTCCGACGTATCCCAAGCAGTTTTTGTTTGGATCGGGGAACTGGCGGGGGAAGGAAAAGAAAAGCCGGTGGTTTTCCAGCCCGAGGCTGAGGCTGATGCTGCCGGAGGCGGAGCGTGGGTCTTGGATCGGGTATTGGGCGCTTTCGATGCGGCTGGCGCGGGCGGTGCGCAGGCTGCACCAGGCGGGGTTGGCGCATGCGGATCTTTCGAGCAATAACGTGCTGATCGATCCGACGACGGGGCAGGCGATCATCATTGATATTGATTCGCTGGTGGTGAGGGGGATTTTCCCGCCTGATGTTCTGGGGACGCCGAATTACATTGCGCCGGAGGTGCTTTCGAGCGTTTTGCTGCCGCTGAGCGATCCGGCGAGGAAGCATCCGTGCATCGAGACGGACCAGCATGCCCTGGCGGTGCTGCTTTATGAGTATCTGCTGTTTCGCCATCCGCTTAAGGGGCCAAAGCCGGGGAAGGGAACTTCCGGCGAAGAACAGGAGCGCGATGAGATGGGGCGCAGTGCGTTGTACATCGAACATCCGACTGATCGGTCCAACCGGCCCAAGGATTTGCTGGTGGATGCGTCGGCACTGGGGCCGGGGCTGGCGGGGTTGTTTCAAAAGACGTTCATCGATGGCCTGCACGACCCGTTTAAACGCGTGACGGCGGGCGACTTTGAACGGACGCTTTACCAGACCTGGGACACGCTGATGCCGTGCCCCAATTCGCGCTGCCCCAACAAGTGGGTGGTATTTCAGGACACGAACATTAGAAAGTGCCCGTTTTGCGCGGCGAAACTTACGGGAACGGTGCCGGTGCTGAGGTTCTTAAGCGAGCGCAAGCCCGGGCAATGGATGGCCGACGGAAGCCCGCTGGTGGTGTATGACTACCGGCAAGGCGGCGGCATGGGCGGGCTGTTCAAATGGCATGCTTTTACCGGTGAGCCGAGGTCTGAGGGGAGTGACCGGATCCGGCTGGCGTACTTTATTTTCCATCAAGGACAGTGGGTGATGGTGAATGAGAATCTGCCTGGGTTGACCTCACCGGCGGGAAACCCGGTGCCGGTGGGGCAGGCAGTGGCGTTGACGCATGGCGCGCAGTTCCGGCTTTCGCCTGACCCGAGGGGGAAGATGGTTGAAGTGCAGGTGATTAAGTTGTGAGGAGTGGGGAGGATGAGAAATTAAGATGCGCCCGTGAGGAAGAGGCTGGCCTGTGATTCGACAGAATCAATGGGAATCCAACTCGCTATGGTGGGCCTCGAAGACTCGGCCGCACCCTACAAAGAGATATTGAGAAAAAGCTTAGTCTTGGACTTCGCCGGGAAGGGGCTTGCGGATGAGAACCAGTTCGGTTTCCTGGATGCCGTCGAGGATTTCGGCGTAGGTTTCGCTGGTTTTGCCGAGCTTGATGACGCGTTTGCGGAGTTTGCCTTCGTTGACGTGGTCGGGAACGTAGACGAACTGCTTTTTGCCTTCGGTGAAGACGGCCTGGATGGGAACGGCAATGGCGTCTTTGACGACGCCGGTGATGATTTCGCCGGTGCAGCGCATGGCGGGCTTGAGCTTGCCTTGAAGGCCTTCCTTGGGAAACTCGACTTTGACGGTGTATTCGCGCAGGTCAGGGTTCATCCATCCGCCGTCTTCGGCCATGACGCCGATCTGGTAGACCTTGCCGGTCATGGGCTGGCGGCTGCGGGAATCAAGCGTGACGGTGACGGGGTTATCAACCTGGATCTGGGAGATCACGGCTTCGTTGACGCGAAGGGTGGCGATCATCTGGCCGGTGTCGGGCAGGATGATGATGGCTTCGTTTTGCCGGACCTGGCGTCCCTGGGCCATCGGCTGATTGCGACGGTTGGCGCCGACGGAGGTGGCGTAGACCACGAGGCCGTTCTGGGTGGCCTTGATGGTGGTGCTGGCGAACTGCTCCTGGAGCTTGGCCATGCGGTCTTCGCGGTACTTTAAGCTGCGTTCCTTGGATTCAAGGTCGCTCTTGCAGCGGCGAAGCTCGCCGGCGTAACGGCGCTTGATGCGTTCCAGCTCGTTTCGGGCCTGGTCGACGTCGGAGTTGTATTTCTTCTCGTCGTTTTTGCGGGTGTACTCTTCGTAGATCTTGATGGCGAGCTTGGCGGTGGCGAGGGCGTTGATGCCTTCGATTTCGTCGAGCTGGGCTTTTTCAAGCTCGGTGAGGCTGATGAATTTTTGGTTGTAAAGATCCTGGCTGAGCTTCTGGTCACGCACGAAACGGGTGAGGTTCCGGTTGGCTTTTTCCAAGTCGAGCGCGAGGGTGCGCTTTTGCTGGAGGTCGGTGCCGTTGCGCCATTTTTCGAGCTCTAGCTCGGCCATCTGAATCTTGAGTTCGCCGGTCTTGATGGCGGTTTCCGCTTCGGACTGGCTGACGATCATTTGCTGATCGGCGCCGATTTTGTCCTGGCGGGCGCGTTCGACATTCTGGATTTCGAGTTCGATTTTTTCTTTGATTTCGTCGGTGGCGAGCTGGACGAGGACATCGCCTTCCTTGGCGAGGGTGCCTTCAGGAACGATGTCGATGATGGTGGTGACGCCTTCGACGTTGGACTTGAGTTCTTCTTTTTTCTTGGAGTCCATTTCGCCGGAGGCGACGATGGAGAGGTTAAAGTCCCGGCGGGTGACACGGAACCAAGTGGCGGTGTCGGAGGCGGAGGCCTTGTCGTTTTTGCCGCTGGGCTGGGTGCTGGGGACTTCCGCGGCGGCAGCGAGGGAAGACCCGCCTTTGAAGGAGCCGTAGCGGTAATAGTTTGACCCTGACCAGGCACCGGCGACAAGAAGCCCGCCAGCGACAAGGGACCATGCGACGCGTGAAAGCGTGACCCGCTTTTTCTTGGGTAAAGAAGTCACATCAACAGGTGAGGCCTGACTCATAATCTCCCAACCGCTTGTGTGCGGCGTACTCTGCACTGACTCATCATCTTAGCAAACCTGACATGCTGGACCAGGATTTTCCTGATGGTTTTTTGTGCGTGGCTTTTACTGCAAGAACTTTGACGTTCGGAAGTTAACCGGGTTCCCGTTCTATCAGGGGGCGGCCGGCACGGGTAAAGGTTCGGTGGAACGCTGGGTGGCGGCGTCTGCGCCGATATCGGGTTTAACGAGATCGACGGGCGTGGTGGCGGCAATGAGCTTGGCCGGTGGCTCCCATGCGCCGGTGGTGAGCACGCGGAGCTGGTCGGTGTTAAGCAGGTAGCGAAGGATGTTGACGCGCAGGTCGCGCAAGGCGGCATCGCGGCTGTTGCGTGCTTTCAAAAGGTCGTCCTGGGCATCAATGAATTCGCGGGTGCTGAGGGTCTGAAGGCGGAGGATGACGCCGTCGAGACGGGTTTGAGAGATGCCGATGTTGCGGTTTTGAAGTTCGAGCGTCATGCGGGCCAGGTCGATGGAGCGGACGGAAGTGCGGACGTCGATTTCGATGCGGTCTTTGGCAAGGGTGAAGTTCCGGACGGCGCGTTCGTAGTTGATGAGCGAGGAGCGGTAATTGATTTCTTCGATGCGGCGGTCCAAGGGAGCGCCGAAGGTGCCGCCGACGGCATAGCTGCTGTAGCCGGGGTCAAAGGCGACGCCGCCGAGGTCGAAGGTGGGATCGGTGCGGTAGGTGGAGGTGCCGGTGAAGTTCAGGTCAGGAAGGAGACGATTTTTGGATACTTCGATGCCGCGGCGGGAGTCGTCGACCTGATCGTTGGTGTTTTGAAGATCAAGCCGGTAGGCGAGGGCGAGCTTGATGGATTCGGCAAGGTCGACATCGGGACGTGGAATGATGACTTCGGTGGGGACGAGCCGGATCTTTTCCGAAATGGGCATCCCGATGGTGATCTTGAAGTTATCGAGGGCCCGGGAGTAGGCATCGACCTGGGTGATGAGGGTGTTTTTCGCGAAAAGGACGGTCTGTTCGGCGCGCTGGACTTCAAAGTAAGGCATGCGGCCGGCGTTGGCCATCGCGGCGGTGCGGCGCTGGAGCCATTCAACGTTGGCGATTTGCCTGCGGACGTTTTCAATGCCCGACTGGAGCTGCATGATGTCGTAATACGTGGTGGCGATGGTGAGGAAGAATTCCCGGCGGAAGCGCTCGAAAGTGCGGGTGGCGTAAACGACGTTGCGCTCGGATTGAATGAGGTCTTCCCGGGCGGCCATGCCGGCGCCGCGCAACAGGGGGATGGAGGCGTTTAAGACGAAGTTGGCGTTTTGGCTGACGGCGCTGGTGGAAGTGGAGGATTGGTGGAGCTTGTTAACGACGCCGACGAGTGCGGAGGCGGAAACGGTGCCGCCGTAGGGGAGGCGCTGGGTGACGCCGGTGGTGTTAACGAGATTGAGGGCCTGGTCGTAGTCGCCGGCTTCGGGGGTGCCGGTGAAGAGGGCGGAGGTGTCGTTGAAGAACCGGGGGCCCCAGAGGTGACGCTCGCGCAGGAGGGCGAGGGTGGCGATGAAGAGGTCTTCTTTGCGTGTGCGGTAGGTGGGGCTGTGCTGGATGGCGTAGGCAAGGAAGTCATTTAAGCGCATTTCGCGGCCGACGAGGAGTACGTTTTCCTGCTGGCTGGCGATGAGCATTTCCAGACGGCTGCCGGTGTCGGATTGTGAGCCGAGCTGGTTATCCGGTCGTGCGGTGGTGTTGGAGAGGGTGGCGGATTTCTCATCTTCTTTGATGAAGGTGCCGCCGTTGGGCGCGGAGGTAGGGCTGGCGGGGGCGGTGGCGGCTGTTTGCGTAGTGGCGGCGGGGTATGGGCCCCAGGCGGGCTGGGTGGCCGAGGGCTGTTGCTTGGAAGGAAGCTCGGCAGCGGGGATGGGCGGCGGCGTGGGTAGGGATGGATTGGTGGTGGGGGCCGCGGGTGCGCCGATCCCGCCGGTGGAAGTGCCGGGGGTGCCGCCTTGGGTGACTTTACCGGTGTAGGAACCGGAAGGGTCGTTGGGCTTTTCGTCGCCGGTGGGAAGGACCGGCTGGGTGCCGGAGGGGATGGTGGCGGGGTTGTTGTCCAGCGGGGTGCGGATATCGGTGGCGGTGGTGACTTCCAGCTCGCCGGCGCTCTTGTTAACGGTGCCGGGCTGGGTGTTGTAAATGGCCTGGTTTGGCCCGGCAATGGCGGAATCAGAGATGTTGGGGCGAATGTCCGGGGTCCGGTTGCCGTCTTTGCCCAGTGTGCGGTGGGCTTGTTCTTGAATGATCTGCTCGGCTTGAATGTCGAGCTGACGCATTAAAGGATCCTTCTCACAGGAGAGAAGGGCCGTCGAAGACATGAGTAAAATCCCCAAACCAATACGTCGCATGCAGCCGTGCCATCCAAAAGAATCAAAAGCGGTCAAAAAGCGCCCCTATCGCAGAGGGGCATTATAGACCCTCGTCATGGCTTAGACCCTTGGCCAGGGTAAAAGTTCGCATGAGATGATCCAAAGAATGGTTATCGGACGCAAGATGAGTGGATTTGGCCTTTACGATCGATGTTTTTCTAAGTTTTTATTAAAAGACACAAAATTGCCTTCGATCTTTAACCTAAGAAGCAAGGATTCAAAGTTGGGTGCATAAACTGAAGTAGCCAATACTACGGGCCAAAGCCCATCCCCACCGGAGACTCCCATGCCAGCAGTCAGCTACGACGGTCGCAGTTTTCTGATCGATGGTAAGCGGGTGTGGCTGGTGTCGCGGACGTTTGAATATTTTCGTTACAAGCCGGCGCAGTGGCCGGGGCTGTTAAAAAGCCTGAAAGCGTCTGGGTTTACATGCGTGTGCCTGCCGGTGCCGTGGGCGCTGGTGGAACCGAGCCCCAACAAGTTCAACTTTCAGAACGAGTTGGATATTCAAAAGGTGGTGCGGCTGGCGGGTGAGGCGGGGTTGTTTTGCATTTTGAGCCCAGGGCCGGCGAACATGCCTGATGCGGAGTTTGCCGGCATGCCGGCGTGGCTGCTGGGGCTGCCGGGAATCAAGCTGAGGCAGGTGAACCCCGCGTTTACGTCCGGAGTGTCTCGCTATCTGAGTGCGCTTTGGGAGCAGGTGCGTGATCAGCAGGCGACAAGCGACACGGGGCCGGGCGCATCAAGCAAGAACGGGCCGATCATTCTCGTGAGGCTGGAAGCGGACTGGACGGGCCATCAACCCGCCGATGAGCCGGACTACCTGCGAGAGGTGGCGCGGTTTCATCGGGAGGACGGGTGCCGGGTGCCGCTGGTGCTTTCGAACCATTTGTGGCACCAGGTAGATACCGTGATCAGCGCGTGGAGCGCACGCAAGGATTCGCTTTCGATGGGTCGGCAGCTTGGCGCGGTGCAGCCGGAAGCGCCGCGGGTGTTTATGGATCTGGAAGCGGATGAGGGAATCGACCAAGGCGGGCCTGGCAAGCGCGTGACGCCGGGGCACCTGGCGCAGGCATTGGCCGGCGGTGTGCAGGTGAATCTGGCGGATGCGCCGCAAGGGCTGGACCCGGAGACGCGCGCGCTGCTGAGGTTTGCCGGGTCGTTTGGATTTTTATTCGCCAATCTGGAGCCCGCCAAGACGGTGCCGGTGGTTCATCCTTCGATGGCAGATACCCAGCCGGGCGGGTACTCACTGGTGGGGCAATCCGGGAGCCAGGGCGATGTGCTGTTTTTGTTTGGCGGAGCGAGCGGCAAGACCTCAGGCAAGCGAACGGGTGTGCCGATCATGCTGGCCAATGGACGGGACCCGGTGCTGATCCCGGGGCTACATGGGGTGGCGTGGGCTGTGCTTGATGCCCGGCTGCCGGGATTTGGACAAGGCATTTCCACGACAATGAGCCCGATGCTGTGGCACTTAAACAAGATGCTGGTGGTGCGGGCGCAAACCGCGGGAGAGGTGAATGTCGCAGGGTCTGAGGTGAGCATCGCGGAAGCGACGGATAAAGCGCCGACGGTGGAGGTGGAGCAGGGGCTGGTGATCGTGGGGTTAAACGATCACCAGTCGCAGCGATTCTGGCCTGTAGCCGACGGCCTGGTGGTGGGACCGGAGCGGCTGGATGCGGAGGGGAACCCTGACCTTTCGACCGCGGGGAAGTTTGCGGTGCATATCGGGCTGGACGGGAAAGTGAAGCCGCTTAAGGCCGCAAAGCCGGCCGCGGAGGCCAAGGCGGCGGAGATCGGTGCGTGGAAAACGGCTTGCGCGATGGAGCCGGTGCTGGGAGCGGATGCGTTTGCCAAGGCATCCGGAGAGCGGGCTGTCGAAGCGGTGAGCCCGCGGGCTGGCGCGGCGTGGCATGAGATTCGTTTTGCCAAGGCGATGAAGGAACAAAAACTGATCGCGCCGGAATGGGGCGATGACGTTTCGATCTATACCCCCGAAGGCAAACTGTTGGGAAAAATAGGCGTTGGGACCGGGCCGAGCGTGAAACTGGCGCTGCCGGAACGCGTGCTGATTTTCTCCCGAAGGCAACGGGAGGACCTGCTGACGGGATGGCCTTATGCCCGGGCTTCCGGCGTGGTGGGCGGGTTGTATGTGGAAGGCGCCTCAAGCCGGCCGGTGGTGACGCAGACCGGGGTGCCGAAGCTGGAGCTTTGGAAATTGCAGGGGTTTGTGCCCCACGTACATAAGCTGAGCATTTCGCGGCTCCATGCGTACAAGATGCAGTTCAAAACCAATGCGGCGCGTGTGTGCCTGGAATGGCCGGTGTTTGAGATGGCGGCGCTGGTGCTGGTGAACGGCGTGTATGCCGGGTCCATCTCCCCCATGGGGGGCACTGCGGGAAGCAGGCTGGTGCTGCAGGAGACGGTGGGGTTAAAGAAAGGCGTGAATGAAGTGGTGGCGGTGAATCTGGTGCCGGCGCCGACACCGCAGGAAGTGGTGGCCAAGAAGAATGCGCCGACGGTGACGGATCTGGGTGTGGATGTATTGACGGGCGCGGGCGTGAAAGGCCTGCCTGCGCTACTGCCTGCGGATGAGGCTTTTGGCGAGGGGAAAAAAGCCAAGGCCAAGCCGGTGCCGACATGGTTTAAATGCGCCGTGAAGGCCGGGGTGCCCAGCGGGCCGGTGACATTGTCCATCCCTGATGCCGCAATGCGAGAGGTGGTGTTCAATGGAACGCCGGTGCGGGCTGGGGTTGAGGAAGGGATTTTGTTTAACTTGAACCCGGCGATGTTTCGGGAGGATGGCGTGCAGGAGTTGGCGGTGCTGGCGGCGGATGGGAAGCCGCCTGCGAAGGTGAAGTTTGGTTGAGGAGGGGTTGGATCAACAGCACCGGTGCGGGGGTGATGCATTTGGGGCGATTCATATGGCGGCGGGGTCTGGGGCGCGGCGTGGTGGGCCTCGCGGACTCGGCGCCACCCTACCGGGAGAATTATTTGACGGGTTTGCTGGAGCTGCCGCTTTTGCTGCTGCTGTTGGTTTTGCCGCCGGCTTGGGTGTCGGGGCGGTTGGACTTGGGGATGGGCTGGGTCTTTTTGCGGTAGAAGCCTGCGCCCTCGGGGTTTTCTTCCACCATTGTGATTTCGGCGTCCTGTTTGGGGAGGTCGATGATCTGGCTTTCGCTGGCGGTGAAGGTGAGGTCGTCGGTGGTTTTAGCGAGCCGTTCGTTTAGCACCTGGCAAAGCGCCCAGAGGAGCCGGCTGGTGATTTGGGGCTCGTTGGAGAGGAGCTTGCGGAAGTTGGCGCGGGTAAGCTCCAGCATGCGGGAGGTTTTGTTGGCGACGACGTCGGCGTGGCGGGGGCCGCCGTTGATGAGGCCCATTTCGCCAAAGAAGGTGCCAGGGCCAAGCTCGGTGATCTTGCGGCCGTTTTTGGAGACGGAGAAGGAACCGGTGATGGCGACGAACATGCTGTCGTCATCGTCGCCTTCGGAGACGATTTTTTCGCCTGGCTTGAAGTCCCGGATTTTCATCATGCCCAGGACCTTGAGCAGTTCATGATCGTTGAGCAACTGGAGCGGGGCACAGATGCGCAGCGGAGCGACACGCTCGATCAACTGCGAATCCATCGAGGGTTCCTGCTTGCTGGGTGTCTGCACGGCGACAGCGGTGAGGAGGCCGGGGACATTGTGCTCACGGGCGAAACCTATTTGGATGTCGAGTTCGGCGGTGGCGTCGGTGGCTTCCGCCATGGCGCTGAGGTTTTTCCCTTTGGCCCAGAAATTGGCGAGGGAATTAGAGGCGAGGATGTACCAGTCGTTGGGCTCGGTTTCGATGTGGATGACTTCGATTTTCTGGGCCATGGAAAATGACCCGGAGTCTTCATCGGCGGGCTCGGGCACAACGGGTTTGGGTTCGGGCAATACGCTGGGGTTAAAGTGCCGGACCGAAGAGCCACGGATCTGGTAAAGCCCGGTGGAGCCACGGTTGCGGGCGATGACGGCGTGATTGCCGGCGAAGTAAAGCAACGTCAGTTCCGGCGGGGGGACGGGGCCGGTGGAGTGCATGCGCCGGACGCGGAAAGATTCCTGATGCGCGCGGATGAGAGCAAGCTCAATCACCAATGAGGCGCGGACGCGGTGGTAGTAGCTGGGCTGCTGGGCGTATTTCCGGAGGATCTTGATGTGGTCGAGAATGAAAGAGAAGGCCGTGCGCCGCATGGCTTCGGCGGCGCGTTCGTTGTTGGCGGAATCCGTCAGGCCGTCAAACAGGCCGATCAATCCCAGGGACTTTTCATAGCAAGTCGCGGGACGATCTTTGCCGAGAAGGTCCGCAACGTTCGAGATAGACAACACGGCCTGAGTCATGAAGCCTCATTGTTGGATTGTGTCGCTGCCCCCCGATTTCCCCAGTGACATCATAGCTCGAATTCATTGGCTGTCAGCACCTGGGTGGTTTATCCTCTTTTGAGGTGAGTCAGTCCTTGAGGAACATTTCGATGACGGGGTAGGTGACGTTGGGCCGCTGCACGGGGAGCCGGAGGGTGACGGTGTCATCGGGGAATTGATCGCTGCGGTGGTGGCCGTAGCGTGCTGCGGGGGCCTGGACCTCCGAGCCGTCGTGTAAAAACTGCGCGTACTCGACTTTGCCTGCAAAACCAGGCAAATGCAGTTCCATGAAGGGCCAATTGAGGATGTGGAGGTAAAGCCGCTTGGTTTGCGGGTTATAGGTGAGGCGGCAGTCCTGCGGGCATTTGAATTCGGCGGGGGCCTGGGTGCAGCCGTAGATGGAGCGATTGTGATGGCCCATCCATTTGCCGATGCCGGTGAGGCGGTCCATGGCGCGTTCATCAAACTCGCCACGGGAGGTGGGGCCGACGTTCAGGAGGAGGTTGCCGCCTTTGCTGACGGTGTCGACGAGCATGAAGATGAGTTGTTCGACCGACTTCCAGGATTGCTCATCACGGTAATAGCCCCAGGAGCCTGAGAAGGTCTGGCAGGCTTCCCAGACGACCGGAGTGCCTTTGTATTGGATCCAGCCGTAGGGCTGGAATTGCTCGGGGGTTTTGAAGTCCCAGCCTTCTTCAAGGTCCAGACGGTCATCAAGCATGATGGAAGGCTGGAGCTCACGGACGAGCTTGTAGAGTTTTTCAGATTCCCAATCGGCGCGGCCTTTGCCCGAGCCGTCGGGCTTGGGAAAGGAGAAGTCGAACCACATGACATCCACCTTGCCGTACTGGGTAAGCAGTTCGCGGGCCTGGTTGCGGATGTAGGCGGCGTACTTGGCCTGGGTGCGGCCTTTGTTGATGACGGCGCGTTCTTCGTCGGTTTTGCTGGTGTAAGGACCGACGTGCTTGTCGGCGATGTACTCGGGGTGGTGCCAATCGATAAGGGAGTAGTAGAACCCGGTGCGCAGGCCGCGTTCGTTAAAGGCCTTGACCATGGGCTTGATGAGGTCGCGCCTGGCGGGGGTGTTGGTGGCCTTAAAGTCGGTGTGCTTAGAGTCCCACATGCAGAAGCCTTCGTGGTGCTTGGTGGTGACCACGAAGTATTTCATGCCTGCGCCGGCTGCGGCGTCGGCCCATTTTTCAGGGTTGTAGAGATCGGGGTCGAAGCGCTTGAAGTAACGCTTTTCATATTCGTCGGGGGGAATCTGCTCGTTATGCTGGACCCATTCGTGCCGGCCGGCGAGGCTGTAGAGGCCCCAGTGGATGAAGAGGCCGAACCGATCTTGCGTGAACCAGGAAGTGTCGCCGGGGGTTTGAAGGGTTTTGAGCATGGGAACCTTTTATGGCTTTCAGGCTGGGGAATCAGGCTTGACGAGCCATGGTACGCATCGGAGCGATGCAAGCAAGGCGGGTATGTTTGATCTTGAAGTCTATGAATGTGATTTAAGGCCTTGAAATTGAGGGAATGGAGTGATTATGTGGGATAGGCGCAGAGGTTCATGGCGTCGCCGGCGTGGCGCATGAAGAGGTCGAGATCGACGGGGCGGTAGGCTGCTTTCCATTTGCCGGAGCCGCCGCCGAGGCCGCCAGTGCATTGCTTGGACCGGCTAGCGGCGTATTTTTCGAAGCCTTTATTAACCTGCTCGACGGTTGATTTCTGGACCGCGGCTTGAATCTGGGGAAGTGGGACGTGGATGCCGAAGTGGTCCAGCGTGAGCTCCAGCGCCTGCATGGGGGCCAGAAGCATTTCCTCGTAGCGCAGGAAAAGAACGTTGGGGTTGTTTTGGTGGGCGAGCCAGCCGATGACGTGTTTGTGCCAGGAGCCGTAGGTCACTTTGCCTTTGACTGCACGAGCAACAAACTCAGGAAAGGTGATCTGGAGCTTGTCCATCTGTCTGCGGTAGTGGTAATGGGAAAGCAAGGCGTCGCGGCCATCGCGGAGGATGTAGACGACCTTGCCTTTAAGAAAGTAGGCATTGAAGGGATCGTGGGATTTGAAGAGACGGAAAGGCTGGTCATCAAGAGAAGGGAGGATTTGAGGAAGATCGATGCGATCGAGGATGGGCATTTTAAGGTCGATGGAGAGCAGGTCCCATTGGGCATTGGGGTAGATGGCGTTGAAGAGCATGTAACGCATCCAGGTGTTTCCCGAGCGGGGCCAGGAGACCAGGAAGCAGTCGGTGGGGCGGACATCCAACGGTGGGAGCCGGAGAATGTTGTGCTTGAAGGAGTGGAATTTTTTGAGGAGCTTTTGTCGCATCAGTGGGCTTTCTGGAAGCAAGGCGGAGACGGGCAAATAGATGGCCCGCGTCCGGCGGCTGCCGGTGCAAAAGAAACGCTTTCCGACGGGTGGGCCGGAATGCAATGACGATCCGTCGGAACATCCGGCGGAACATGTCTATGCGACTCGCGCGTAAACGCAGCCACATTCAAGGGACGCGGGGTGGCCTCTTAACAGGGGCCCGCGTTTTTCATTCCGCCGGAGAACCAACAGGCGTGGGTGGCTGAGCCGAAACTCCCGCCCGGCGTGCTGAGCAAGCGAACCATGCGGTTGAGAATCCGCATCACTCGGGATCGCTTTCAACTGGCGACTGTAGGAGGTTAAAGAGCCAAGTCAATGTTGTATGCAATAGAAACTTTTATCGAGCGATCGGTTTTAATTGCGTATTTCGTGAAATGGTTGATGTTGACATTCCGAGGCCTGAAAATAGGGATGAAGACCTTGGCTCCCAAATGGTTTGCATTGGGCGATTAGAGCCTTGAAAAATGCTGATTATTGGTATTTACATATGATTAGCGACCGCGCGGAAATCCATAGCCATGGGTGATGCCCGTCCAGGTGAGTGCGGGAACATCAAATATGCACCTGATGGAAAGATAAGTGAATCCCTTAGCTTCCATCAGGCATCGGAATTTATTGAAAGATCAAGGGCAAAGTTCTTTTGCAACTATTGACGTCACGAAAAATAAAGAGTGATTCGAAAGCCATTGGTCGCCGTGGGCTCTTGCCTCAATGGGCGAAAAAACCTGAAAAGGGATCTCAAGAAGCGTGGGAGCGTGCTGCGGCCTCAAATATTCGATTGGTCAGGACAACTGATCTGCCCAGGGCTGGGACTGTGTGGCGATTGATTCGCCGGAAGACGCGGCCTGCTGGCTGAGGAGATCGAGGTAGGTATCCTGGCAGGCTTCGGCAAGAGAATAGAACGACTGGCCGGTGCGCGCATAGGTGGACATGCGCAGGAGGCAATCACCCATGGCGATTTCGTCGTCGGTGATGCGGCCTGGGGCGAGGGGGTTCTTGTAGTGCAGGGTTTCGCCGACTTGAATGCCTTTGAGATAGAGGCCTTCGAGATTGCCGTTGGGCCCGGCTTCGTGGCGCGTGAAGGTGGTGTGGATGGGGTTGATGTGGTCCACAAGCCAGGAGGTTTCGAGATTGTTGATCTCGCCTCGGGTGCCGCGGACGAGGACACGCTGGGCCCGGATGTAGGAGAAGTATTGGTCGCCGGTGAAGTCGAGGATGCCGAGCTTGCCGGGAAAGTCGAAGGTGGCGAGGAGTTGTTTGCTGTCAGAGATGGTTTCCTGGGCGGGGTGGGCGCCGCGGCCACGGCCTTGCACGATTTTGGAGGTGAAATAGCGCGCGGTGATCTTGCAGTTTTCCGCATGGATGCCCAGGAACCTGCGCATGAGGCTGATGCCGTGATAGCCGTGGCAGACGGAGACCTGTGCCTGGGAGATCTCGCCGAGCTTGCCGGATTTGATGAGCGAAAGGCGGGCGGCGTGAAGGGGTTGGAGGTGGTATTGCTCAGCCACCTGAACGCGTGCGCCCGCTTTGGTCAGGCTCCAGACTTTGTGGAGGCCTTCGAGTGTGCCTGCGGGGGGCGTTTCAGCAAGGACGGGAAGCCCGGCTTTGGTGATCTGGGTGACAAGTGGCTCTACCGCATCGCGGGGGACGCTGACGACGATGAATTCCAGATCCGGGAGAGCGAGGAGTTCTTCCGTGGTGGCGACCGCCGGGAAGCCTTTCCGGCGGACGGCTTCGGCTTTGTCTGGACTGCGGGCGACAACCGCGGCGACGTCGAAGAGGTCCGGACAGGCGCGGGCGACATCAAGGAACATGTGGGTGCGCCAACCGGCGCCGATGATGCCGAAGCGGATTTTGGAGGGCATGGGAGGTCCTGAAGGGAAGAGTTAACCACTAAAGGCACGAAGTAGAGAACCCGAAGATGAGGCAAGAGGAGTGGTGGTGCTTTTGAGGGTGCGTGCAAGGCACGGCACTCCTGCGGGCTGCGCTGCCCGGAGGGTGGGGTTAGAGTTTTCGGCCGTCGCGACCGCCGCCGATGCCGGAGTAGGGCGTGCCGGGGTCCCAGGTTTGGGTTGGAGGCGGGTTGAAGGTGGTGAGCGGGAGCGTGACCTGGCAGCGGTGCCGATGGGAGAGGTAGGCCGCCTGGCAGAGTTCGACGGCGGCAAGAGCGCTGTCGGCATTTGTGTAGTCGGTGGTCTTGGCGTCGATTTGATGCGCGAGCAGTTCGTAGAGCCGTTGATGTCCGGTGATGCCCTGGTTGGGTTCGGTATAGACGACACCGGCGGGATGGGCGGCATTAAAGATCTTGTAGGTATCGCCCCAGGCGTAGAACTCGATGGCGCCAAGCGTGCCAACGATGGTGAACACCATGCCCTTGCCGGGGGTGCTGGTGGTGATGAAGTCGCCGGAGTTGAGGATGATGCGCACGCCGGCCTTGGTGGTGGCGTAGGTGACGGCAGCGGTTTCCACCTGCATGCCATCGCGCCAGGTGCGGGTGGAGGTGTCGCAGGCAGCAAGGACGGTTTGAACAGGGTCGTTGGGCAAGAGTGCGATGGCGAAATTAAACCAATGGATGCCTGCGTTGATGATGTCCCACTTATCGCATTGGAAGTCGATTAAGCGGACCTGGCCGATTTCACCGGCGTGGACGCGTTGGATGATTTTCCTGCCGTGCGGGACGAGAGGGAGGTTGTGGGGGACCAGCAGCGGGAGGCGCTTGGCTTTGGCCTGGGCGAGAAGCTCGACAGCCTGGTGGACGGTGTCGCAGATTGGCTTTTCGACGACGAGGCCTTTGATGGGCTGGGCCATTGCTTCCTGGGCCATGGCCAGGTGTGACGGGGCATAGGTGGCGATGCCGACGACGTCCAGTGAGTGATTGGCATACATCTGGCTGGTGGATGTGTAGGTTTTTACGCCGGGGTATTTTTCTTTAATGGCTTCCAGGGCGCTGGGGTACAGATCGGCGACGGCAACAGGGGTGAAACGTGGGGATTTAACAAGCGCGTCAAGCGCGAGCTTGCCAGCCATGCCGGCCCCGATGATGCCGACGCTGTAAACGGGAGTGGAAGTCATGAGGTGCTCCGGATGATTGTGAGAGGCCCGGGCAGTTTAGCAGGCAAAGAAAAACCGGGGCTCAAAGTGAGCCCCGGTTGGGAGTGTGGTGGATTGCGGCCGACGATTACTGGCCGGCAGGGGTCAGGATGACCTGGACATCCTGGTTGGAGTTCAAGGTGAACTTACCGACAAAGGTGCCGTTGGGCATGCCGATCAAGTCGATGGCCTTGGTGGCGGATTCCAGCGGGAGCTTGCCAAGCGCTTCGTTCTTGAAGTTCTTGAGTTCCGAGGGGTTTTCCAGGCCGATGGCGTAGATGTCCAGGGAGGAAAGCGTGAGGTTCTTGGTGGCGAGGGTGACCTCGGTGCCGTTGACCTGAACATTCACGATGCCCAGATCGATCTCCGTGATGGGAGCAAGCGGCGGGTCTTCAAGTTTGGGGGTGGACCCGCCGACCTTGAGGAGAAGCTTGAAGTTGCCGGCGATCTTGGCAAGCTTCGCGGCGTTAATGGTGCGCTTGCCTTCAAGCCAGACGGATTTGAGAGCGGCGACGCTCTGGTCGGGCGAGAGGCGGAATTTCTGAGCGAGATCGCGGATGACGCGTTCGTCGCCGCCGGCGTTAAGCACGAGGGCAGCGGTGGCGGCCAGGGCGAGGTCGTTTTCCTGGGAGACGGTGGCTTCCAGCAGAACGTTTTCGTTTTGGTACTGGGTGGCCCAGGCGCTGACCGGGGGGAGCACGCCGCGGGAGACTTCACGACCGAACCATGCGACCAGCGGGTTGTTGTCGATGCGCTGACGCATGAGCGGGGTGACCAGCGGGTCAAGCCCGATCTTGTTTTCGTAGATGTGCTTGGCCAAGCCTTGGCGGTCGCCGTAGGAGAGGGACATCATGTAAGCGTCCAGAGGGTAGGCGCCCCTGGAGTTCATGATGGCCTTGGTCGCGGCGACGGAGGCTTTTTCAGAGCCCTTGAGGATGACGTTGCCCAGCATCATGACAGTGATGGAGGGGTTGTCCTGCTTGACCATGAAGTCCACGATCTGGGGCGGCGTGGCGGTCTGCGAGAAGGTGATGTCCTGAAGCTGGCGGTAAATGCCTTCCACGCGAGTGCGCTGAGTGGCTTCGTCGCCGGCGGATTCCTTGCTGTCGCCGGGGCCGACGGCCACGACGGCAAAGCGAGGGAGGGCGTCCCAGGCGAGCGACTTGATCTTGGTGTCGCCGGCCTGCAGGACGCGGAAGATCGCATCGTTGGAGCTGAGGATGGGGAGGGGGGCTTCAAGCTTGACGGAAAGCTGGCTCTTGCTGCCCTGGTTGCTGGGCTGGCCGAAGACGGCGCTTAAGCCCTGATCAGCCACCTGGTTAACCATCCGGTTGCCGATGTCAGCGGCGTTGATGACTTCAAGGGTCTTGCGCTGGACCTTCTGGTCCACGGAGCCCAGGAGGCGGCTGTTGAGCCAGCCGAGGGCGAGCTTGTCGCTGGGGGCGCGTTCGACGATCTTGATGATCACATCTTCCAGGCGCTTGTCCGGCATGGATTCAAACTGAGCACCCGAGACGATGTAGGGGATGAGGGCGGGATATTCCTTGGTGCTTGCGAAGACTTCATCAAGGATGAGGTTGCAGTCCTTGGTGTCTGCGGTTTGCAGTGTGGAATTGATACGCGTGACCACTTCCATGCCGGTGGTGGCCATGTTGGCGGAATTGATGTTCCTGAAGGTGCCCTTGAGGACTTCAATCTGAGTGCCGACTTCAATCAAAGAACCCGCACGTTTGATGAGGGCGGCGGTGGCCTGGGTGGGCGGGAAGGTGGTGGCCAGGTCCTTGATGGCAGCCTTGGTGGCTGCCGAGTCCTTGGAGGCGAGAATCTGCTCATAGAGATTGAAGATCGGATCGCCGGTCTTCATGTACGAAGAGAGCTTCAGCAGGGAGAGAGCATACGCCGCGGCCCGGGCGTTAAAAGGTTGCTCGGGGTTGGCGGTGATGATGGCGGCGTACGTGCTGATCTGGTTGGTCAGATCGCCTTTGATGACGACCTGGCCGCTGGCGTCCTTGGCCGGCACCACGGGGCGAAGCACGGCATCGCGGATGTTGTTGAACTGATCGAAGGTCAGCGTCCAGGGGAGAGGCGCGGGGCCGTCGAGGTTGAACTCACGGGCCGAGGCGGAGATGTCGAAGACGAGCCAGATCCGGTTGGGGGTATCGGCTTCAAATTCAACGGGGAGCTCACGCACCTGCTTGGAGAGCCGCTGATATTCCTTGGAAGCGTTGGTGTAGCGGATGTTTTCTTCGTTTTGACGGGCGTAGAAGGTGGCGCTGGATTCGCCTTGCTGCTTAACCACCTTAACGGGCTCAGGCTGACGCTTTTGCAGGAGCTCGTTTTTGATCTTGAAGGCGTAGAGCTTGTCCTGGTCTTTGACGGAACCGGAGACGATGGCGCGTTCCATCGGCCAGGTGATTTTGCCGTTTTTCTTGGCGATGAAGCTGCGGGCAACCCAGGGGACATCCAGGGGAAGGGTGCTTTCAAACTGCTTGTCGGCGGAGCTGGCGGAAGCGGGGCCACGGTCGGCGACGCTGCCCATGCGATAGCAGACGAAGGTGCCGCCTCGGAGCTTGAAGGTGGACGCGTCGAACTTGGTGTCTTTTTCGACGCCGGTGATCTTGATGGGAACCTGGATGAGTTTTTTGCCGGAGGTGTTGGCAAAGGTCCAGATGTTGTCATCGATTGATTTAGCATCCACTTCGGGTGAAGTGAGGATGTAGAGCATGTCCAGATCAAAGGTATTGGCCTGCTCAGCGGTCTCATTACGGCTGGTCTCGCCTGCGGGCTTGGCCGCGGCAGGCGCGGCACCCTGAGCAAACGCCTGATGGATAGGCGCGGCCAGGGTGGCCAGCGAGGCGAGAAGGAGAACCGTGGTGGAGGCCGAGAGCGTCGTGTTCTTCCGGGTGATCATCGAGAGTCGCGGTCCTTCTAATGGTCTAATGGGTTCCCTGGCACGAGTGAGGCGCGTATACAAAATCATATGCGGTAACACCGCGTCCGTCACGAGAGGGGCCTCAAACCTTGGCTGGGGCGGCTTAAATCCAGCTAAATCAAGCCATTGCAGGGTGTGTGGGTCTCTCTTGCGGTGCACGAGCGAACGTACACCTGCCGAAGCATGTTATCAGCCCTGTGCCTTGGGTGCCAATGTTTTGCATTTTGTTCAGAATTATTCGTGGTCAGGCCTTTGGGGTGGCCTTTTTGTTGACCGGGTCCCAGTGGATATTGCCTGAGACAACGCCGGTGGATTTGCCGGTGATGGTGTTTTTGTAGGGGGGCATGCAGTGCATGCGGGGGACTTGCTCGCAGATGACGCCGCCGTCGACGACGATGTGCTGTCCGGTCATGTAGGAGCCGGCGTCTGCGGCCATGAAGATGGCGGCGCCGACGCATTCCTCGATGGTGCCAAAGCGGTGATCGAGGGGAACGTGTTCGTAGTAGTACTTGAGGAATTTTTCGATGTCGAGTTCAAATTCGCCGCCGATTTCAGTGACGATGCAGCCGGGAGCGAGGGTATTGACGGTGATGCCGTGTTCGCCCAGTTCGATGGCGAGGCTCTGGGTGAGGAGTTCCATGGCGCCCTTGGTGGCGTTGTAGTGGGCGAGGCCGGCTTCGCCGACGAAGCCGTTTTTGGAGGATACGTTGATGATGCGGCCTCGCACGCTGGAGGAGATCATGAGTTCGGCGACGCGCTGGGTGAGGAAGAAGACGGCGTCGATGTTGATGGCCATGATCCTGCGCCAGTGGGCGAGGGTGATTTCATTAAATCTTTCGAGATACGCCATGCCGGCGTTGTTGACAAGGATGTCGATCTTGCCGGCCAGCGCCCAGGCTTTGTCAGCCATGGCGGAGAGTTCTTCGGTCTTACCAAGGTCCTGCTGGATGGCCCAGGCCTTGCGGCCCATTTTTTTGATCTGCTCAACGACTTCGTTGGCTTCTTTGCTTGCGGAGGCGTAAACGATGACGACGTCTGCGCCGTGCTCGGCCATGCCCAGGGCGATGCCTTTGCCGATGCCACGGCTGCCGCCTGTGATGAGAGCCGTTTTTCCGGTGAGGTCGAAGCGTTTGATGGACATGGGGAATTCCTGTTTCAGGGGGATTTTGAGTTCAACAGGATATCACCCCGTGGCGTGACGGGATTGCGGGATTGGGAGCGTTTCCACGAGGCGGCGGGGGAGGCTTTAATGGTCTGAATAACCCAGCCGGACGAGGATGCAGGGGCCGCCTGCGATGATGTTGATGCCTGCGTCGTGGGCTTTTTTGACACTGGAAGCGGTTTCGGCGCCGGGTTGGATCCAGATGTGCTTGATGCCAAGGGCGATGGCCTGGTCGACGACTTTGTCGGTGATGGGGCCGGGGGTGACGATGGAAACGCCGTCTACTTTTTCAGGGAGGCTGGCGAGGTCCGGGTAGCTGGCAAGGCCTTCGATTTCGCCGCCGGCGGGGTTAAGCGGGTAGACCTTCAAATTGTGCTGCTGGTAGCAGCGAAGGACTTTATTGCCGTATTTGGCGCGATCCTTGGAGGCGCCGGCAACAGCGAAGGTTTTGCCGGCGAGAAAGCTGTCCATCATCTGGTTAATCGACATGGGATGTTCCTTTGAAGTCGTCCATTGGATGATAGCGTCAGGAAGTCTTGAGGAACAAAGCGTGACCGAGAATGGCGAGAATCGCGGCACAGATGACGGCTGCGAGGACAGGGACGAGATGACGAAGGCTCGGCCGACGCAGCGGCACGAGCCAGACCATGATCCATCCGGCGAACAAGTGCAGGCCGGTGAGAACCCAGACTTCCCAGCCTGGGGCTTTTCTCTCCAGGTGATAGAACAAGACCCATTGGCCAAAGAATGCCGCGGCCAGCCAGAAAGCAGTCCACAACGTGAGCACGCTTTTGGTGGGCTCGACGGAACGCTTAAAGAGCAGATAGAACGGCCACGCCCAGCAACCGGTAAGAAAAGCAGCCCAGAGCGGGCAGTGATAAACGAGCGTGGAACCGACATCCAGTTGCGCCGTACCCAGGAGCAGCGTGCCGAGGGTGACAAGGGTGTACTCAATGAGCTTGTTTTTCTCGGTGTGGTGGTGGCGGACAATGATGACGGCCAGACCGGTGAGGATGTGAAGGCCCGCCATCCAGAGGACTTGATAGCCGGGAAAACTGGTTTCAAAAACGTGCCAGAGGAACCAGTGCCCCAGGGTGATGAGGGTGATGCCGGAGATGAGCAGACCGTTGGTTTCCCGGTCGTTTGGAAGGTTCGCCAGTTTGGCGCAGTAGTACCAGACGGCGAAGACTGCCAGGAGCCAGGGGAGCGCGAGCGGGCCGAAAGAGGCGATGGCCGGGAAGGCGCGGGTGAGGTAGAAAGCGCCGCCGTCGATGACGGAGAGGGCGGCGACCAGAGTCGCGGAGCCGAACGACGCATCGATGAGGCGGGGAGTGATCCAATCAAGCGCGGCACGTGGCGGTGGGGGACGAAACGCCGGAGCGGCAACAGAAGGAGGCAATGGGGCCGGAGCAGGGGTGATTGGTGCGTTAAGCGGAGGCGGCACCGGAGGGGAAGGCGGCGCAGAGGTGGCCGCGGGGGTTGAAGGTAGGGATCGCGGGGATGGCAGGGGGTATTGAGGCGGTTCCGGCGGGGCCGCGGGGAAGTTCATCGGCAGCGGGTCGTGAGGGATGATCACAATGGCTTCGGGCGGCGGTTCGTCGATCAAGCCAAGGGCGACGCCCCAGGCTTCGCAGGCCCAGTCGGCTTGAGATTCATCACCGCCTTGGATCTGCTGGAGTTCAAGCGAAAGCCGGCGGATGAATTCCTTGGGCGTATCGGGGGTTTCATTCTGGCCGGGGCGCTGATAAGCCAGCATGCGTGGGATGAAACCGGCTTCTGCGGCCTTGGTGACGGCATGGATGTAGCTCATCCCGTCGACCCGGACGTGCCATGGCGCGTAGTCAAGAAATAACCCGCGAAGTCGGTCAGGGTGGTCCGCGACGGCGGGGCCGTATTCCTTCACCAGCAGGACCAACACCCTTCGTGCCTCGTCACGCATTGCGGGGAATCATACACAGCGCATGGAGGAATTGGCGGCATGTTTGCCCGGGTTGCCGGGGTATCGGGTCATCGGGGGCCCCGAGAGCGCCGGCTGTAGACAAGGTCATTGCCCTATGGGGCAGCAATTGCCATCTCTCTGGACTTCTGCATGGTGACGTATTAGCCTTCATTGATCCTCAGGAGACCAGGCCTATGCAGGACCGTCACTTTGCCGGCGCTGTTGTTCATGCGGGCGCAGAGCGTGGGAGTGCTCCGGGGGCATCGGCGATGGGGCTTATTCCCCGGGTGTTTGGTCCGCATCCGCGTGTGTTTTGCACGCCTGACGACCTGGAACGGGTAAGGCACTGGGCGCATGAGGTGGACTGGGTGCAGGATCGGCTGCGCAAGCTGCGTCAAGCGGTGCTGCTTCCCTTTGAACTGCCAAAGGATCTGGGATCAGGCCCGGAGGCGCGCGCCATTTGCCAGAAGGCCGTGGGGCGGATCCGGGAGATTGCGCTGGCCGCGGCGATCGACCGGGATGTGAACCTGCTTGGCAAGGCGCGGGCGCTGGCGGTGCAGTGGGCACGGGCTTACCTGGCGCTGCCGATCACGGGTATCGATAACAAGGTGGCCGGGGGAAGCCTGGGAGAATCCCATACCGCAGTCATCACGGCTCAGATGTATGACCTGCTGGAACCGGAGATGCTTTCGGAAAGCGACCGGTTTGTGCTGCGGGCGATGTTGCGGGAGATGGTGCAGGTGCTGGACCGGGCGCCTCACCGGACCTGTGGAAACCACAATACGTGGACGTTGACCGGACGATTGGCCATCGGCGCCGTGCTGGGCGATCCGGACGTGATTCGCGGGGCGCTTGAAGGCGTGCCGGCGCAGCCGATCCCTTCCAGTCCGGATACGCCGACGTTCCGATATGGGCTGCTGCATCAGATCGGGCATGACTTTTTAGGCGATGGCTTCCACTGGGAACGGACCTGCGGCTATCACATGTACACCTTCATGGCGATGGCCGAGTGCGCATTCATCATGGGCAACCTGGGGGTTGATTTGTGGCATGCCGAGGTGCCCGTGGCGATGGAATCGCTGGGGTATGACCTGCACCGGAGCTACGGGCCGCGGGGTACGCGAAAGCTGGCCAATGCAGTGGAGGCGATTTTGCATTGCGCGTACGGGTCTGGCCGGTTTCCGTTCCTGCATGACAGCCACATCGAAGACTGGGGCGAACTCAATATCTGGGGGCCGGTGCTGGCGCGGGCGTATGACGCGACGCAGAACCCAAACCTGGCCTGGGCATTGGCCAAGATGGCCGGGGAAGGGCCGTATAAGCCGCCTGCGGTGCTAAGGCCCAATTATGAGGTGGAATTTGTGCGGGTGAGACATAAGGCGCTTGGGCCCGTGGAGAGCCCCTGGACCAAGGACAAGACCTTTGCGCAAACGGGCGTGACGGCAGGGGGGCACTCACTGTTTCCCGCGGCGGGGCATGGAGTGCTCCGGGCGGATGTTTCGGCGACGCAGGGGGCTTCGGTGTTTTGCTATTGGGGGCCGCATAGTGCGGGACATCAGTCGCCTTGCGCGCTGCATGTGGACATTGATACGCCTCACCGGCGCGGCACGGGCACGGTGGACACCAATGGGTACGCGGACGCCAAGCATCTGACATGGCTGCGCTCGACCATCGCGCACAACACGGTGACGGTGGACGGGAAGCCGATGTTTCCCTATGACCTGCCGACGCAGTCGATCTGGGAGGCGGATTCATGGAGGCGGCGCACCTCCGACGGCCAGCTTCAGCTATTTCAGCATGAACCGGGCCAGGCGGGGTTCAGTGCGATTCGCGCATCCAATGAACTGGTGTATCCCGGGGTGAGGCTCGACCGGACGGTGGTGCTTACCCATGGGTTTGCGATAGATGCGTTTCGGGTGTTTTCCGATGCGCACCATGTGTATGACTGGGCCATGCATGTGATCGGTGAGCCTGATGCGGATGGGCAGGGTACGCCGCTGGATCTGGGTGAGCAGATTGGCTACCGGCACCTGACGGATGCGATGCAACTGCCGGAGCAGCCGTCGAGGTGCATCACGTGGACGGAGCTGCACGCGCCGATCCATGCGCATCTGGCGATCCAGGATGGGGCAGCGACGATCCTGGCCAGGAGGCTGCTGGACGGGCACGGAAAAATGGGGCGGCCATATGGGTCCACGCCTTACCGGTCGACGGTGATCGTGCGAAAGGCGGGCATGCGTGCGCTGTTTTTGTCGGTGTGGTCGTGGCATGGCAAGCCGGCGATGATCACCAGCCACCAGACGGATTCGGATTGCCTGACATTGACGGTGGAGGATGAGAACGGGAAGTCCGATTGGGTGATTCCGATTCAAAACAGCCGGGTGACGCGCCGGTGATGGGATTGAAGAGTCGAAGGTTTGACCAGACTAATGGCGTTCCGTTTGGCGAAACTGTTGGAGATATGATAAAAACCGGTTCTTCTGGCTGAAACCTCGCACCTTGTCGTGCGTCTACGGTGGAGTCGGATCATCCTTTTATTCCATAATCCCTGGCGGTTCTTATGACCAATCTTTCCCGTACCACGCGGCTTCTTACTGCGGCTCTCGCCGCGGGGCTTTCCTTCTCAACGGTGGCTTATTTTGGGGGTCGGTCGACGGCCCTGGCCCAGGAGCAGGAAGCGGCGCCGGCAGCGCCTGAAAAGCCGGATGCTGTGGCGGTGGCGGCTAAAAAGCCTGAGGTGAAGATCACCACGAAGGATGCCAAGCAGGTGCGTGAGGGCGTGGTGACTTTCGCATGGATGGTTGAAAAAGACGGAACCTTCGAAAACCCGGGCAAGCGGACGGGCTCCCTCCTGATTCAGCAAAACCTTGGTCCGGGTAAAGCGGTTGAGTTTGACCTGACGCTTAACGGGAATGCGAATATTTTCCTTCGGCCCGGGGCGTACGGCGACCAAGCGGGGAATTCCGGACATGATCCCGCTGCGTATTCGCTGTCGATCCAATCTGATCTCAAGGGGTATTCGCTGACGTTCGTGGGAGCGATTTATGCCCCCAACCCGGCGAGCAAGTCGCCCTGGGTGCCCGATAGGCGGCGTGACTCGTTTCAATATTGGCCCGCGGATAGCGCCCCCAAGATTCAAAAGCAGTTGATCGATGCGGGCCTGGAACAGGTGAGCATCAGCAACAGAAAGGTGCCCATCCGGCTTGAGTACCACAACGGGTCCATTCGGGTGTATGCCGATAACGCGCTGGCGTTTATCGTGCCCGGCGAGGGTTTCGGGGGGCCGTTGGTGATTCACACCGTTCGCGATGCAAAGATTTCCGGGCTGAAAGTGGTTGACTGCGCAGTGGCCAGCCGCTGGGTTCAGGTGCCGCTGAATCCGTTGGCCAATGACCGGTTCGGCGATGTGGTGCTGGAAGCGGATACGACGTTTAAAGCGGCCGACGGCACGCCGTTTACGCTGGTGGGCGGCAAGCACAACATGGTCAACATGAAGCCGGCGACCTGGATCGACGGGCCACAGAACCTGAGCAGCTATTTTGAAGGGTACGACAGCGGGTCTCAGGTGATGAACGACCCGCGCATGCCGATGGTGCGCGTGCCGGTGGCGGACTATACCGGCGCGCATGTGCTGGCGTATTCGGTGGATGATCCTGCAACCACGCAGGTGCTGACGATGCGCGCGGGGTCGTACGATCAGCGCGGGCAAACCCTCCAGCATGACTTTGCATCCCGGATCGGCAAGCAGTCGGAGTTGGCCGGCAAGGCTGCCGATGTTGTGGATACGAAGCTCGGGAAGCTGCAGAACGTGTTTGTGCCGTTCACCGCGGCATTTGCGCAAGACCTGACCACCCGGCCGACGATGGAAATCGAGCTGGCCAAGGAGATTCACCTGGCCCGGCGTACGCCTGACCCCAACCGGTTCCGGTATCGGCCGATCGGACAGCCTTCGGGCGTGCGGATTGCGGCGATTACGCTGGAGAAGTCCCCGCTTCAGATCAAGGTCGCCAGCGGGAAGCCTGGGCATGTTTTCGAACAGCCGGTGAAACCCAAGTACAGCATTACGCTGGAAAACATCACCCAGCAGGACCAGACCTATGACATCACAGTGAAGACGCGGCACCTGGATGGGGATGAGAACGTCATCACCAGCAAGCAATCGCCGACGCTCAAGGGATTTGTGCCCGCGGGCCAGACCAAGACCATCGACCTGGAACCCGGGGCTGCGAAGCTGGGGTATTACGACATCGCGTTTGAGATCGATATGCCCGGCGTGCAGCGGAAACTGATCCGCAGGACGACGTATGGCGTGCTGCCCCCCGATACGCGCAAGAACGTGGCAACGTCTCCCTTTGGAACGTGGGACTTCACGGGCGGGCATTACACGTCATCCGACCCCGAGCAGGTGGGCCCGCTTTATAAGATGGCGGGGCTGCGGTACGGGATGTTCAGGTTCAAGCTGGAAGACCGGGTTAAGTACGGCGTACTTTGCGGGAACGAACCTAAAGTGGTGTGGGCTGGGCCCCGCACTGCGCCCGACCCCAATGACCCGAAAAAACGGATTGATGTGCCAGGCACCTGGACGATGATGATTGACGACTTCCTCCAGCGCAATCCTGATGCGAAACAGGTGGGGCTGATCCTTCACGAGAACTCGATTTCCGGCAATCACGTGCAGCGGGTACCGGACGTGTTTACGGATCGTCCGATTTATAAGTTCGTGCCTGACGCGGACCCGAAACGGGATGAGAAAACCAACTTTGAGGCGATGTTTAAGGCTTGCATCGAGGGCGCGCGCGCGGTGAAGGCCAAGTACCCGGACATCCACCTGCGCCTGGGCAACGGGCCGCTTCCGACAAAAGAAGAGTTCCTGCGCAATAAGTTCCCGGCGGAGCTTTTTGACTCAGCGGGGAATGAATCGGGTACGTTTGGCCGTGCGCCTGAGGCCCAGCCGCCTGACTATGTGGCGTTTGGCGCGAGCATCTGGATGGACCGGCAGATGCTGGACTATTACGGCTATAAAGAAAAGCCGGTGACGCAGTGCTATGAAATCTGCTACCCCAACACCAATCCGGGCAACCTGACGCCTGAAACCCAGGCGGACTACTTCGTCCGGCATGCGATGCACGCCCTGATCTGGGGCATTCCGGAAATCCGGATGGGTTGCATTTCCGATGTGGGTAACAGCTACCGATACAGCAACTGGGGCGCTTCAGGCCTGACTTACAAGATGCCGGAGCTGAACATCAAGCCGGCATACATCTCATATGCAACGATGACTCGGATGCTTGACGGCGCGAAGCTGCCCCGGAGCCTGGAAACGGGGTCCGAGAGCGTGTACGCGATGGAATTCGACCGGCCTGAACCCAACACGTTCGTAAGCTGCGTGTGGAGCCTGACGGGCCCGCGGCAAGTGGTGTTTGAGTTCACCGGGGCACTGCCCAGGGAGATCATCGATGCCCAGGGCAACCGGCCTGACGGGGCGATCAAGGTGGACGGCAACAAGCTGACGCTGACGCTTGGGCCGCGGCCATTCTTCCTGACGGGTGATTCCCGGATCAAGTCGATTGTGACGCTTGCACCCAGCGCGCCGCTGGTGAAGCCCGATGGGGCTCTGCAGGTGCTGGTGCCCTCGCCTTCGCCCAGCACGCTGGCCGAATTTAAGCCGGTGGAGCAGCGTGATGCGGAACTGGAGGGGTACAACTTCATGACCCCCAGGCGCAAGGGGAATTTCGAGCTTTCCGTGGTGAAGGCCACCGGCGCGATCCCCGCCAACGCAGCGGGCGAAAACGCCATCAAAGTGACGCCCAAGCCGCTTGGCTCCACGAAGCCGACACTGGCCATGCCGATGTATTCGTCCTACACGCTGGCCAAGCCGGTGGAGATCAAGGGTGAGCCGACGGGGTTGGCGATCGCCGTCAAGGGCAACACCGGCTGGGGCCGGATCATCTTTGAAATGAAGGATGCATCGGGCCAGAACTGGCGGCACCTGGGCGCTGCCCAGCGCGGCGAACTTTCGCCCTGGCTGCTGGACTGGATGCCCAAAGAGATGCTGGCCCAGAAGGACGACGGGCAGAAGCAGGTGGGCAAGATTTCCGACTGGAACACCGATGACGTGTGGGGCGCAAGCCGGATCAATTTCGACGGGTGGAAGTACATCCAGGTGCCGCTGCCGGGCACATTCCAGGGTGACTACCGGATGTACTGGCCGACCAACAGCCAGTGGAAGTTTGATAAGGACGGGATCGTTCACTATCCGCTGACGCTGACGGGGATCACGGTGGAAATTCCCGAGAAGGTGCTTAAGCTCAACCGGTATGAGCCGGTGGCGGACCCCTCGATCCAGTTTGGTGAGATTCTCGCGGTGACCAGGCCGGAGCGGTGGCTCAAGCCCCGATCGGCAAGCAACACCAGCGATCCGGAATTCGACCGGCTGCCGCTGGAACTGACACCCCGGGAGTCTGACTGAGGCTTGTTGCACGCGTCGCATAAACCACTTATTCACAAGGCGAGTTCATGAGCAGCGATCAGGACATTACAGCACTGGGCACCAAAGCGGGCCAGGATATCCAGTACACCTATCGGACGCTTACGAGCAGCTACGACCAGACGCAGCAGCCCATCCGCTACTGGCAGGCACCGGGGACCAACCGGCCGGTGTTGGTGTTCCTCCACAGTTGGAGCACGGATTACAAGATGAATCCGGGCGCATGGCTGGGCGAAGCAGTGAATCGTGGTTGGAGCTTTGTGATGCCTGAGTTTCGCGGGCCCAATACGAACCCGGATGCGTGCGCATCCGCCCCGGCAAGGGCGGACGTGCTGGATGCGGCGACGTTCGCCCTGGATGAACTCAAGTGCGATCCGACGCGGGTTTACCTGGCAGGCGGTTCGGGCGGCGCCCACATGTCGCTGGTGATGGCGGGGTACCACCCCGACCGGTTCACCGCGGTCTCCGCGTGGTGCGGGCTTTCTGATGTGGCCACTTTCTATCACCATCACAACCCGCAAGGCGTGCCCAGCCGATACGCGCAGATGGTGGTGGCCTGCGTCGGCGGCGTGCCCGGTCAATCAGAAGTTGCGGAGCGGGAACTGCGGGCACGCTCGCCCCGGTATCACCTGCACAACGCCAAGGACCTTCCCATCGACTTTTGCCATGGCGTCAAGGACGGTAAGCCGGTGGGCCTGGTGCCCGGCAGGCAGACCATCGACGGGTACAACATCATTGCCAGGATCCATGGCGAACCGGAAGTGACGGAACAGGAGATCGAGGATTTGTGGGTGCGCGAAAAGCTCACCAACCCCAAGCCCGGCGATACCGATCCGGACCCGGACTACCAGGGCACGGCGATTCTGCTAAGGCGTCATGCCGGGCCCTCCCGGTTGACGATTTTCGGCGCTGGACATGATTCGATCGCCTTCGCCGGCTGCGCTTGGCTGGAACGGTTTTCCAAGGCCGTGGCGAGGTGATGCAAACGCCATGACAGGGGGTGTAAAGGCGCGTGAAAGCACGCTTGCCGCATGGTCGACACTGGCTAGGGTGCCCGTTATAGTTGTGTGATTCTGGCCCTTGAGTCCATCTCGGGCCAGTTTAATGGCGGGTTGACCGGGTGACTATCGGCAAAGGAAGGCTGTTTCATGCTCGTGAAGGAACGCAGGACATTGGAGGACATCCTCTACGACGCCACTCGCAAGCCAACCCCGTGGCTGATCGGAACTTGCCTCTTTCTTCTGATTCACCTGACGACTCATTGGTGGCCTTCGCCTGACTCCTCTTCCTATATCTCCATGGCCCGGAACATCGCGGCGCATGGAGTGCCGATGGACCTTGGCAGGCCTTCGTTCGTGTTTCAGATCGGGTATGCGTACCTGATCGCGCCGTGCTTTTTCTTCAGTGATCAGCCGTTTTTGCTGCTGTCGATGTTCAATATCGGGGCGGCGATGCTGCTGGTGCTTGGCGTGCACCGATGGCTGCGCGAGTACATGCCGGCGGCGGCGCTGCTGGTGGCCATGCTCATTGCAGTGAACGTGGGCATGTGGGACCAGGTGTGGCACTTTCACTCAGACCTGACGTTCACTGCGCTTTTGGTGTGGACGGCCATCGTGCTGCGCAAGATATTGAATGCCGAGAAGCCCTCCATCGGCCTTTTGCTGCTGGGCACCGGCATGCTGGTGCTGCTTTGCATGGTTCGCTACATCGGCATCTCTGCGGGCGTGGCGCTGGGGCTGGGGTTTCTTTGCAAGGCCTATCGGGGGCATACGTCCTGGCTCAGGGCGCTTTTGCTTCCATCGGCGATCGGCTTGCCCGCGGTGCTGGCCATTTTGGCGCTGCTGACGCACAACAAGAACCTGGCGGCGCAGTATTCGACCGCAGAGCTTACGTATGTGGACTGGTTTGGCAGGAACCTGACGTTCGGGCCGCACCTGGTGGAGGGTTTACGGCTGCGGATCATGGAAATCGGGCGGCTTTTGATCCCCGGCATGTACAAGGCCTATGCCAAGTCTTATGTGTGGATCAATATCAACTTCCTGGTTTACATTCCACTGGCGATCATGGTGGTGATGGGGTACATCAGGCTGCTCAAGCGCCGACCGCCTGACGTGCTGATGCTGGTGCCTGCGCTGTATGTGCTGATTTACATCATCTGGCCGTTGGACCAGACCATCCGGTATTTCTTCCCGATTTCGTGCATCCTGTGGGTGTGCGTGTGGGCGTGGCTCAAGCCGTTGCGCCGGGTCCGGCTGAGCTTTCTGTTCGTGCTGGTGGTGCTCCATGCGCTGGTGACCATCGGATACATGATCAATGGCCGGATCGAGTTTGCCGGGTACCACAAGATGCGTGAGCCGGTGCGCGAGTTCATCAAGACGATCGGGCCAGACGAGATCGGCCAGACGATGATGGTGGGATGCACGAGTCCGGTTCATTGCCTGGTGATGCAGGAGATGGACCGGCGAAGCCCGCTGGTGGAGAAGCCCGGTGATGTGAAGCCCGAGGTGAATTGGGTGTTTGCGTCGCCGAAAGTAGATATGGAGGCCGCAGGGTTCAAGCAGGTGGGCAAGTCCGAAAGACTGGTGCTGTGGAACCGGATTGCACCCGCGACCGCGCCGGCGCAATAAACGGCACGGCGAGCGCCGAAACAGACGCTGATGTACCTGTTAAGATGCGCACGGGAAAGAGATTAATCACCACGCCTGAAGGTCATCAACATGAAGGTAGTCATTCTCGCCGGCGGCCTTGGAACCCGGCTCAGGGAAGAAACAGAATTCAGACCCAAACCGATGGTCGAGGTTGGCGGCAAACCGATCCTCTGGCACATCATGAAGACATTCGACCATTACGGGCTGAATAAGTTCGTTGTGTGCCTGGGCTACAAAGGCAATGTCATCAAGGAGTTCTTCCTGAACTACCGGGCGATGACCAATGACCTGACCATCACCCTGGGCTCCACCAAACAGGTGACGTATCACGAAAACGTGATCGAAAGCCCCATGACCGTGACGCTGGCCGAAACCGGCCTGGAGACGATGACGGGCGGGCGCATCAAGCGCATTGAACCGTACATCGAAGATGAGCTTTTCATGGTCACGTACGGCGACGGGCTGATCGACGTGAACATCGCGGACCTGATCAAGTTCCACAAATCCCACGGCAAGCTTGCGACGGTGACCACCGTGAAGCCGGTTTCCCGGTTTGGCATTCTTCACCTGACGGAAGACTCCCGGGTCGACCGGTTTGAAGAAAAGCCCCAGGGGACGAGCTGGATCAATGCGGGCTATTTCGTGTTCAACAAGAAGGTGTTTGATTACCTCAAGGGAGACGACTGCATCCTTGAGCAGGAACCGATGGCGAAGCTGGCCAAAGAAGGCCAACTGATGGCCTACAAGCACGATGGCTTCTTCTTTGCGATGGATACGTTCCGGGAATTCCAGCAGTTGAACACGATGTGGGCGACCAATCAGGCCCCCTGGAAGGTTTGGGATTCCGGGAAGGGGCGGTGAAAATGGCGAGCAATCGTTTATACGGCGAGTATGCCGGCAAGAAAGTCCTTGTCACCGGGCATACCGGTTTCAAAGGCGGCTGGCTGGTGGCATGGCTGCACCAACTGGGCGCAGAGGTGCATGGCTTTTCCTTAAAGCCGGGCACGAACCCGAACATTTTTGAAGCCGCCAAACTGCAGGCGCTGATGGCGTCGCACACCCTGGGGGACATCATCGATGCCGCAGCGGTGGACCGCGTGGTCAGTCAGGTGAAGCCGGATGTGATTTTTCACCTGGCGGCGCAGGCGATTGTGCGCGACAGCTATACGGAACCGCGGGCCACGTTTGAAGTGAACGCCATGGGCACCGTGAACGTGCTGGATGCCGTGCGCAAGGCCGGCCGGCCCTGCGCGGTGGTGGTGGTGACCAGCGACAAATGCTACGAGAACGTGGAACAGCAGTGGGGCTACCGGGAGTGCGACGCCATGGGCGGGCATGACCCCTACAGCGCCAGCAAAGGCGTTGCGGAATTGATTGTGTCGTCCTACCGGTCGTCGTTTTTCTCGCCTGGGAAACTCAGCTCGCATGGCGTGCGCGTGGCCTCGGGCCGGGCGGGCAATGTGATCGGCGGGGGAGACTGGGCCAATGCACGAATCCTGACCGATGCGGCCAAATCCCTTTCGCAGGGGCAGAAGATCCAGGTGCGCAGCCCCAAGGCCATCCGGCCCTGGCAGCATGTGTTGGATCCGGTGTCGGGCTACCTGGCGCTTGGGGCGAAGATGCTCAGCCAGCCGACGGAGGCCAAGTGGTGCAGCGCGTGGAACTTTGGCCCGCTGCCCAGCGTGGATGTGCCGGTGGCCCGGATCGTGGAAATGTTCATCGCGGCCTGGGGCTCTGGCGCGTGGCATGATGCCAGTGACCCCAACCAGCTTCATGAGGCGCGCGTGCTGCGCCTGTGCATTGATAAATCGCTGGGGGAACTGGCGTGGCAGCCTCGGTTTGATGTGCATCAAGCCGTGGCCCTGACGGCGGCGTGGTACCGCAAGTTTTACGCCGACCCCAATGCTTCGATGCGCGACGCCGTGCTGGCCGACATTGCCCAATACACCCAACAAACGACCCCCCGTTAACCCGAGGGCGCCCGCCCGGCGCCCTCTGAACAGGCTGAAATTATGTCCTCCTCTCCCATTAATCCCAATCCCCACGCCGACAAAGAACGCAAGCTGCTGGCGCAGATCCTTGAGCTGACCGGTGAGTTGCACGAATTGAAAGCCAGCCGGCCCAACAATTTTGTGCCCGGAGCAAGCACTATTCCGTATGCAGGCCGGGTGTATGACAAGCAGGAAGTGCAAGCCGCGGTGAAGGCGTCGATCGACTTCTGGCTTACGCTGGGACCTGAGGGCGAGGCGCTGGAGCGCAGCCTGGCGCAGTATCTTCAGGTCCGCCACGCGCTCTTGGTGAACTCCGGATCAAGCGCGAACCTGATCGCTTTCATGTCGCTGACCAGCCCATTGCTGGACAACCCCATCAAGCCCGGGGACGAAGTGATTACGGTGGCCGCGGGTTTCCCGACGACGGTGAACCCGTCCATTCAGGCCGGGTGCGTGCCGGTGTTTGTGGATGTTGACCTTAAGACCGGAAACATTGATGTTTCGCTGCTTGAAAAGGCGCTTTCGCCCAAGACACGCGCGGTGATGATCGCGCACACGCTGGGCAATCCGTTTGATATCGACGCGGTAACGGACTTCTGCAAGCGTCATGGGTTGTATCTGGTGGAAGACAATTGCGATGCCCTCGGCAGCACTTACCGGGGCAAGCTGACGGGCGGGTTTGGGGATATTGCGACGTCCAGTTTTTATCCGCCTCACCACATCACGATGGGCGAAGGCGGCGCTGTGTACACATCCAACGGCACCCTGAAGCGAGCCGCGGAGAGCTTCCGTGACTGGGGCCGTGACTGCTGGTGCCCCAGCGGGAAAGACAACACCTGCAACAACCGCTTCACCTGGGACTGGCCTGCCCTTGCCAAGAAGGACGGCTGCGACCCTTCCGCGGGGTGTCTGCCCAAGGGGTATGACCACAAGTACGTTTACAGCCACATCGGCTACAACCTCAAGCCAACGGACATTCAAGCGGCAATCGGGCGTGAGCAACTTAAGCGGCTGCCGGACTTTGTCGCCGCCCGGAAGGCCAACTGGCGCACGCTTAGAGGCCTGCTGGGTGAACTGGAAAAGACCTGGCACTTTGTCGAGCCCACGGCGCACAGCGACCCGAGCTGGTTTGGCTTTCTGATGGTGATGAAGAACCCCGACCATGATCGGTTGACGAGAATCTGCCGTCAGCTCGATGCCAACAAGGTGGGCAACCGGAGGCTTTTTGGCGGGAACCTGCTTTGGCATCCGGCCTACCGGAACATCAACCACCGGGTGATCGGCGATTTGCCCAACACCATTCAGATCACGCTGGGCGGGCTGTTCCTGGGTGTCTACCCCGGGCTTACGCCGGAGATGATCCAGGCGCAGGCGCGGTTTGTCATTGAAGCCGATCGCACGGCCTGATGAGGACGCTATGGCAAGCCCAATGCCCACCGCCGGGAATCCGCAGAACCCTTTATTGGGCGATTTACAAGACATCCTGGCGCAGACCGATGCGGTATGGGATCAATTCGACGGTAAACGGGTTTTTCTCACCGGCGGCACGGGGTTTTTCGGATGCTGGTTTCTGGAAACGTTCACCCATGCCATCCAGACCCGGGGGCTAAAGTCGTCCATCACGGTGCTCACGCGCGATCCGGCTGCGTTTAAGGCCAAGGCGCCGAGGTTGGCTGGCCATGCGGCGGTGACGCTCCATCCCGGGGATATCCGTACGTTTGAGCCGCCCGCGGGTGAATTTGCGTGGGTGGTGCATGCAGCCACTCCCGTGGCGCAAGGGGTGAATCCGCTTGAGATGTTTGACATCACGCTGGAAGGCACCCGGCGGACGCTGGAGTTGGCCCGAAAGTGCGGGTGCGAGAAGTTCTTGTATGTGAGCTCCGGTGCGGTTTACGGTGCGCAGCCGGGAGGGGTTTCGGGGTTTTCGGAAGACCATCTGCTTGCGCCGGCCACGACGAATCCGCAGTCTGCTTACGGCGAAGGAAAGCGAGCCGGGGAGCTGCTTTGCGCGATGTATGCCGAGGCCTGCAAGCTGGACTGCAAGATCGCCCGATGCTTTTCGTTCATTGGGCCTTATCTGCCGGTGGATGCACATTTTGCCGCTGGGAACTTTATCCGTGATGTGCTCCGGGGCGCGCCGATTCACATCCAGGGCGACGGCACACCGATGCGGTCTTACCTTTACACGTCTGACATGGTGGTCTGGCTTTTGACCGTGCTGATTCGTGGCCAGACGGCAAGACCCTACAATATCGGTTCGACACGGCCGGTTTCCATCCTGGAGCTTGCCCGGAGCGTGGCGAAGCTGGCTTCGCCGCAAGTGCCGGTGAAGGTCGCCAGGGAGCCGGCGCCGGGGGCGCTGGCGGCCAGGTATGTGCCGGATGTATCCCGGGCGCAAAGCGAACTGGGGCTGACGGTCCGGGTTGATTTGGAACAGGCGCTTGCAAAAACATTTGAATGGCATCACAACGTAGGAACGAAATGACTCAAACTCAGGCTCCGACAAACCCGCCGCTGACTGACACGGTGAAACGCAAGCACATCACCGTGGTGACGCCCTGCTACAACGAGGAAAGCAATGTCATTCCGCTTTGCGAGGCGCTGGTGGAGGTGTTCAAGCAGTTTCCGCAGTACACGTTTGACCATCTGTTTATCGATAACCGGTCCAAGGACAACACCCGGCAGAACCTACGGCAACTGGCGGCGAAATATCCTCATGTGAAGGTGATTTTCAATACGCGCAATTTCGGGCATATCCGGTCGCCGTATTACGCGCTTTTGCAGGCGCAGGGCGATGCGGTGATGCTGATGGCGTCTGACTTTCAAGACCCGCCTGCGATGCTGGGGGACATGATTAAAAAGTGGGAAGAAGGGTACAAGATCGCCATTGGGGTGAAGGTGGAGTCTGAAGAATCGGTGGTGATGTACACGCTGCGGACGTTCTACTACACGCTGGTGAGGAAGCTGGCGGACGTAGAGCTTTTGAGCCACGTGACGGGGTTTGGCATTTACGACCGGTCATTTCTGGAAGTGCTGCGCAAGATCGATGAGCCGTATCCATACTTTCGCGGGTTGATTACGGAAATCGGGATGGAGACGGCGCAGATTCATTACAAGCAGAGCAAGCGCAAGGCCGGGCTGACGAAGAATAATTTCTACACGCTCTATGACATTGCGATGCTGGGAATCACCAGCCATTCCAAGGTGCCGCTGCGGCTGGCAACAATGGCGGGCATGCTGATGGCAATCTTCAGCCTGTTTATCGCATTTGTGTTTTTCGTGGCGAAACTGGTGTTCTGGAACACATTCACCATCGGCATCGCGCCGATGCTGATCAGCATGTACTTCTTTGCATCGGTTCAGTTGTTTTTCATCGGTGTGCTGGGCGAGTACATCGCTGCGATCCACACGCAGATATTGAAGCGGCCTCTGGTTGTGGAGAGTGAACGGCTGAATTTCGAGCATCCGCCCGGCGCTGGCTTGTCCGTCGAGCCAGGCACGGCTCCAACGCAGGCGCCGTAAGCCTCACCAGGCAAGATGAAAGCGCGCGGTGATGTGCCGGGTTTGCGGCGTGATGTCGTATCGGGCATGGGAGCAGGGTGCATGGCCTGATGCGCTGTCGTATGACCAGACGATATCGGTGGGCTGCAGGCTTGATGCGATCGTGCCTCCGGAGAATTCCGGTGTGAGAATGAGCCTGGTTACAGGGGATGTGAGGTGAAGCTCATGGGTGGAACTCAAGCGCGGGGAAAGTTCATCCCGGGTTTGAAAAAGCCAGGAAAGGGCGACGGCGGATTGCGTGGTGAGTTGATCGATGATCTGGAGAGTGCGCCCTGGGCCAAGAAGAAAAGCCCGGGTGTAATGAAGAACGCCTGCCTCCGCCGGATAGGCCCGGGTAAGGTCGAGGATGAGTGTGGAGGCGTCTTTTGCGGTTGCGCCGGGGGTTGCAGTTTGAATCCCGTGTCCAGGGTGAATGAATGACGGGATGCTCATGGGGTAACCGATATCGCCGAGCTGGCCGTGGTTGTTGATGAGCAGGCATGACCGGATGTTGGTGTGCAGGCGATAACCATGTTCAGGGGAGCAGAAGAAGGGTTGGTTATCGATAAGCAGGGCGAAGTGGCCGGCATCGGGGACGATCTGCATCCGATCACATGGGCCGGCGGCAAGGCGGTCGGCGTGCCATCCGGCGAAGGGGCCGGCTTTGACGAGGAATGCTGCGTCTGAGCCGCTGAGGCGCCACTGGGCCAGGCCGGAGTCAGGGTAATGGGAGAAACGCGAAGCGGTGGCTTTGGCCGGGATGGCGGTTGGCGAAGTTAAAGGTTCAGGGGCGAGAAGCGCATCGAGCCGGGAGAGGAAGTAGCAGAGCTTTTGCGGGGAGCAGTAGAACTTGGCGGGAGCCGGGCGGGTGGCGGCAAGCCGGCCTAATGCGTGGGCGGTTGAGTCAGCATGTTTGGTGGCGAGTTGGAAGCAGAAGGCCGCGGCGCCAATGAGCGGGGAATCATCCTGGTTCCCCGCGCGGAAGAGGAGTTTGGTGCCGGTGCGGTCAAGCGTGTCCGCCATGAATGGGATGATGGCGTGCCAGGGTGCCTGATCGTAAAGATCCTGGCCGGTGAGGGCCAGGAGCGTGTGGCGCAGGCGGGCGGGGGCATCCAGATAAAGATAAGGTAGGCCGTAGGAAGACCAGGGAATCACGCCGTCACGCGGCATGGCGTTCATGGCAGCGGAGACACGGTCCATGGCGAAGTCGAAGGCTGCATGCGCTCCCGGGACATGGTGGAGCATGTGGAGCGTGGCATCCGCGAGAGTGAAATAGGTCCGCCAACCGTGGTCCTGAAGGACGGAGCCGCCCCAGTAGTCTTCGTTGAGCAATGCCACGGCGATAAAGCGTTGAAGCTGGAGCGAGAGTTTGTCGATGATCTTTGCGCGCAGGTCCGGAGGGAGAATGTCCGAGAGGGCGTGCAGAGACCATGCGCAGGCGTGGGCCTGTTCGGCCGCGGGATGATCGCCGTTGTGCCCGTAGCCGGCAGGGTCTGGGTTGCCCCAGTGGGGTTTATCGACAAGCGTTTGCAGGACGCCGATGGCTTGCTGAAGCGCATCGGGATCGTGGTGCAAGCGTGCATGGGCCACCAGAAGCGGGAGGTTTAAATGCGTAGGTGAGGATTTGGCGTAGGCGAATGCTTCAGGCAGGTGCGGGGCGAGCCAGGCCTTGGTGGTGGTGAGGGATGATCGGATGCCATCCCAGAAAGAAGGAGTGGCCCAAAGCGCCGCAGGGGGAAGCGGAAATGTTTTTTGAGAAATCAGAACAGGTTTTATCGGGCTTTCTGGGCGCAAGCCCAGCGTCGCCGAGAGCCAGGGAAGCGGGTTTGGGTGATATGCGCGGAGGGTGAGGGTGTGTGAGCCTGGGGCGATGATGGCAAAGGAGGTTTTGCCGGAGAAAAGTTTACCCGCCAGGTCCTGCAGACTGATGCGGGCGAAATACCAGAGGCCCAGCGGCTGACCGTCAAGCTCGACCCAGAAACTGGGGACCAGGGGGCGATTGGCATTGCGCAGATCAAAATCCCATGGGCCGGTGCGCTGGCCTTTATTGCCAAAACGGTCCATGGGGAGATAGAGGGATTCGTAATCGAAGGTGGAGCCGTCGGCGATTGCGGAGAGCTGATAAATGCCCGGCTCGGCATGGAACGCAATGGACGCGTGCGTGGGGGAATGGGCGCTGACGATGGGCTGAGAGCCTGACCCCAAAAGGCTGGTCAGGTGGGTGAGAAATTGGGTGGTTGCAGGCATTTGATTGGTTGGTTTTACAGGGTGGATTTAAAGCCGTAGAGGTGACCGTCCTTGGCGACAAACCGGATGCGGATACCGGTTTGAGCAAGGGCTTTCATGCTTGCGCCAGACTTCCAGGTGACGGGCTCATAGGTGCCGGGAGTAAGGGCGGTGTTACGCCTGAGGACGTTGCAATCGTCAAGGGTCATGCCTGGGAGAGGGTTGCCGTCGAGGTCTTGAATTTCGGCCTGAAGTTCGCCGTTGATGGTGTTGGTGGGGTGGGCGTCGAGGTTTCTTCGACCGTCGAAATTGAGGTGGAGATCACCGCCGGGCCAGAGGAGGGGGCGGGTGAGCAGCGTGCCGGGCATATGGGTGGCGTGGAGTGAGCAGAAACCGTCGATCCGGAGAGTGGCCAGGCCGATGGAGCCGTCCAAGTGCGGCGTAGGCATACCGTGGCCCTCAGTGCGGCCGGAGTAGTAGAACCAAAGCCGGCCGTCTTCAATGATGGGCGCGTTGGAGGGGAAGCTGAGCCAGTTGTCATCCCAGGAACCGGGCGGGCCGAGATTCAAGAAAGTGGGGCGGGTTCGGGCGCGATGAAAGGTCCGCCCATGGTCGTAGCTCCAGATGAGTTCGGAATCCAACCGATCGGGCGAGACATACATGCGTTCAAGGAAGCCAAGCGTGAGGCCGGCATACTCAAAACCGCTGGCGGAGTAATGCTGCATCAAGTCCGGGTCTTCATGGTCGGGCTGGAGCACCAGTTCAGGGCTGGTCCAGTGGAAAAGATCGTCGCTTTCAACTCGGTAGACCTTGCGGATGGGCGGCGGCGGGCGAAACATATCGCGCGCGCGGATCCATGCGACGTATTTGCCGCCGATGCGGGTGGGGGCGGCGTTGAAACGATCGCCGACACCAGGCATGACGACGCCGAGCTTTTCCCAATGCAGGCCATCGGATGACCTGGCGGCATGGATGCCGCGGGTTTCATCTTTCATGGGGTGAGGGCCAGAATCCCAATAAAGGGCTTTAAAAGGAAAGCGGGTGTCGGTGGGCTCATGAATGACCGAGATGTTGTCGATCAAGCCGCCTGCGGATTCGTGATCGGAGACGAGGATGATGTTGTTGCTCTTGTCGCCAGCGGCTTCATGGAGGCCCAGGTGGGGCTTGTCCCAGTCCAGCCCGTCTTTGCTGGTGGCGACGCAGACGCGGGGCGACGGCTTGCGCGTCCAGCTCATGTACCAGTGATAAAAGAGCCCGTTGTGCCTGATGACGGTGCCGTAGCTGACGATCGCGCGGTCCCAACTTTTGCTTCCCTTGAGGACCGGGCCGTGAACCTTGCGAGGCTGGTGCCATGCGCGGGACAGCCGGAGGGTGCGGTCAATGACACGGTCGTCAAGAAACAGGGCTGGAACATCGGGAGCAAGCGGGATGGGTTGGGTTGGTTGCATGAGGGATGTTCAGTTTGCTTTGGAGAAGACGATGGTTCGCGATTCGGGCCACTGGGCGGTGAAGAAGATGGGAAACCAGCCGAGGCGTTCAAGGGATGCGTAGGTGTTGGAGGCATAAACCTCGCGCATAATGTTGAAGCTGAGGCCTGGTTCCTTAGTGAGATCGTACCGGCCTTGCACCTTCAACGGCAGAATCATTTCGATGGTGTAGGACTTGTTATCCGGTGCAGTCTTAGCGGCACAGGTCACGCCATCCTGATTGTCCGCAGCGAGGCCAAAGCCGCGCATGGCGCCGAGGGAGTTGACGATGTATTGGCAGAACTTGGGCTTTTCCGTCGAGTTGGGGTCGGCGCGCGGACCAAAGAACACCTGCACGCAGGATTCACGCCAGATGCGGGAACCGGTTTTGATGTCCGGCGTGGTGGTGGCCCAGGCGCCGCCGGGCTGCTGGCAGGTAAGGGCGATGGCGAGGCTGTCGCCTACGCGCATGATTTTGCCCGAGGTGATATTGCCCTGGGGCGAAGGCACAAAGAGGTCGGCGAGCGTGAAGCCGTCCAAGGGGGCTGCGGCCTTCCATGCGTCATCCGAGAGCGTGCCGTCAATGGTGGGAAGGGTGGTTCCCGTGGGAATCCAAAGGAACTTTTGAGCCAGGGATTTAAGCTCGTCGGCCCGGGCTGCGTTGAAACTGGCGGGGAGATTCTGGGTGAATATCTCGCCTGCTGCGGCCTGAAGAGCCTGAACTTTAGCAGGGGTGATGTCCGCCAAGCCGACCTTTTGAATGGCTTGGGTCTGGATGTATGAAAGGATGGTGCCCAAGGCAAGCGCATAGTTATTGCGAAGGCTGGCAGGCTCGTCGAGCATGAGATTGACGGTGTTTGCGTCGGGGGCCACTGTGCGTTTGTTGGCGTAGAAGTCGATGGCTTCCAGAAGGGTTTTGCCGTCATCATTCACATAGAAGGCCAGGGCGTCTTTGTTGAGGTCCGTGCGCTTTTGCTGCCGGGTGTGCCGGTGAAAGCTTTGTGCGGGCTCGCTGGTGGCGAGGGCGAAAAGCTCATGGGAACGGAAGTAGCGCTCGACGATTTGCAGCCGAGCCTGGATCTTCGCGTCAGATGCGGTGAGACGCCTGGTAGTCTCCAGCAGGGTGCGTTGATATGCGATCTCCTGCTTGCTGTAGCCGGTGACATCCTGCCGGGTGACGTCGCTGAGGGTGTAATGGTCTTGATAAAAGAGGTGCTTTTGCTGGAAGGTTTTATAGAACAGAAACATGGATTCCGCGCCGGGGCCGTACATGTCCCGGCAGTATTGACGCCAGAGGAGGTCGGGGTCTTGATAGGGATCGCTCAGAAGCTGTTTGAGCACCCAGTAGTTGGCGCCGTCGAGGTACCAGTTTTCACTGTGGGACCATTCGACATAGATCCCGCGCATGCCGTGCTGCGCGCCCCACTGGAGAAATGAAGCCCATGCGCCGGAATAGATGCGCGGGGTGATGCCTGAAAAACACCAGTCGTGCAGAACCCAGCCCGCACCGGAATTACCGATGGTGAGCAGCTCGGATTTAAGCCCGGCCAGCGAGACGGGGTCTGACCATGTGTAGCTCTTGACGACATGGTCGATGACGATGTTGGGCTCCACCTTCATGCCCGCGGGGAGGTTGACGTTTGAATAGGAATAGGTGGTGATGGGGAGGCCGGGAAACTCGGCCTGGCATTGCTTGGCGAGCTGGTTCAAGTAGGCAAACCACAGGGGGCCGGCTTCGCCATCGTTGTCCTTGAGGCAGGCGGAACAGATGGGATCGTGGCATTCGTAAGGCATGTCCATCATGCCCATGGAAATGAAAGTGGGTTTGGAGGGCTTGGCCATTTCCTTGCGGATCTGGATCATCGCGGTGTCGGCGGAAGCCTTGGGATCCGCAAGGCAGGGGTTCCAGGCGGTGCCGGTGGGCTTGAGCCGCTTGCCGTCGCGACCCATGGGAAACAGGTTGGGTTGGGTGTCGTAATAGACGTTGGGATCGAAGTAGTTGTTGATGGTGTGCATGGCCCGGAGTTCGCGCCCCTGGGTGATGGGGGTATTGACCATCTCCCAGAGCTTGTTGGGCTGGTAACCCTGCGTGGAGAAGGTGGCCTTGAAGAATGCGGGCTCTACGAAGATGTTTTCTTTGACTGCGAGCGCTTGGTTATTGGGCGTGGAAAGCCAGAGGTCATCGCGGCCCGGGGCATAGAGCCGGATACCGGCGACGCGGTTTAAAAAAAGCCCGACCGCGGGAAGGGTTTGCAGAGAATTGGAGGCGATGACGATGCCTTTGGGCGTGGCGGCGATAAGGACGGCGCCGGGCTTGGCTTTGGAGAGCTTTTCAAGCCTTTGAGCCCCGAGGGATTGCACAAAAGGATCATTGGGCGTGGCCTGGAGGCTGACGATGGCGATGATGGACTTGCCTTCAGGAAGGGCGGGGATTTTGTTGAACACGGCGAACGCCGGGGCCTTGGAAGGATCAAGCTCCTTGGCTGCGGTGAGCGGGTTATAGGTATCGGCGTCGGCAGCCTGGACGAGGCCTTTAAGGAGAAGGAATTGCAGGAGGCGCGGCTCAAAGGTGAGCGGGGAATAGATGACGGTTTCCTGCGGCGTGAACGGCCTGGGGGCAGCGGGTGTCGCCTGAGCCGATGCTGTGGTGGTGAAGATGGTCATGGAGAGGGAGAAGGCCAAAAGAGCCAGAAAAAGGAGCCGGAGGTCCGTGGTCATGGGCTTAATGTCCGCGTAGGTTTTGAGGAAGGCGGGGAAGTGAATCAGGGAACGAGGATGCGCAGGGAGTTTCCTTGTGCGTGGTCGTTGATCATCTGGGATGCGTTGGCTGTGGGGCCGCTGTAGATGATGGTGAGGCTGTCCTGGTTGTGGGGGGCGACGTGGTTGTCGCCGTAGACGATGTATTTGACGGTTCGGCTGGCGTGGAGATAGGGGCCTTTGGGGGCCCAGTCGGAGTAGCTGAGGCCGGTTTTGGAGGCGTAGGTGAAGGGGACGTTGAGCGGGTTGTTGGGGTAGCCGGTGGTGTAGCCTTCGAGGAAGAGGAAGAGTTTTGAAGGGATTCGCCAGCGGTTGGTGTTGCTCATGATGGCGGAGTTTGAGGCGGAGACGAAGCCCATGGTGTCCATGTTGGCTTGGTAGGAGAGGAGGGTGGGGTCGTCAAAAGTGGGGCAATTGAGGGCTTTTTGCACGAGGATGCGTTCGCGGGGATTGCTGGCTTGTCCGCCGTTGGTGTAGTAGGGGGTGAGCCAGAATTCGTAGCCGGAGTAGGCGGCGGTGCCGCCTGGGGGGACGGCGGTGGTTTTTGGAACCCAGCCGCGGTTGTCGTTGCAGTAGTAGAGAAGGTTGGTGCCGACGCCGCGGATGTTGGTCTGACAGCGGAGGGCGTTGGCGTTTTCACGAGCCTGGCTGAGGCTGGGGAGCAGGAGCGAGATGAGGACAGAGATGATGGAGATGACGACCAGAAGCTCGATCAAGGTGAATGCGCGAGTGTTTATGAGGAGGTGTCTGGACATGTGCTGGCGGTCCAATCTGATAAAGTGTAACCTAACACTTAAGATAGTGACACGGCATGTGCGTGTCAATGACAAAATGATTCATCCTTTTAATCTGGACAGACGATGAAGATGATGACGCGAAAAACAGCGGTGACGGCTTTGGTGCTAATGATCTTCGCGGTGTGCGCGCACGCGGGATCGGCGTGGGCGCAGGATCGGGTGATGGTGGTGGGGGGCGAGAAAAAATTGGTGATCGTGGGTGACGGCGCGCTGTTGGGGAAGGCCATTGAAAAGTGCACGGGCGTGAAGCCGACGGTGGTTCCCGAGAAGGGATACACGGCCAAAGAAGGCGAATATCCGGTGTATGTGGGGGACGGCGCGGCTGCGCGCGAGGCGCTGGGCGCGGCGTGCGGCACGCTGGATGCGGAGGGGTACATCATCAAAGTGGAGCCCGCGCGGGCTTTTGTGTTTGCCAACAAGCCGGTGCTGGACACGGGGAACCCCGGGGTGTGGGGGCAGGTGGATTTCGCGAGAAAGTTTTTGAAGGCCGATGCGTACTTTCCCGGTGAGCTGGGGGCCGTGTTTCCCAAGCAGGAAAAAGTGGAGTTGACCACGGGAACATGGGTGGAGGAGCCGGGGTTTTTGTCCCGGCAGTGGAGCGGGCTGGGCGGCGTGCCGGTGGGCTGGCGGGTGCGGGCTTCGGGAGGCGGGGGACGGTTTAAGTTCCATCACAACTTCTGGGTGGTGCTGCCGCCTGCGAAGTACAAGGGGCATCCGGAGTATTACCCGGTGATCTATGACGCACAGAGCCCGGAACTGAAGACGCCGGTGTATGGAGATTTAAAGCCTGGGGAGCGGTTTGTGCCCGGGGACAAGCTGCGGGCGTACTGGCAGCCTTGCACGAGCAACCCGGAGGTGCTGCAGATCACCATCGATGCGGCGTTGGAGGCGATCGCCAAGACGCCGGCGAACCCGGCATTCAGCCTGGGGATCAACGACAGCCAGGGGTTTTGTCATTGCCCGGAGTGCGTGAAGGATACGCCGGCGGGCGTTTCGCCTTACAGCCGGGAGGCCAATGCGCGGCGGATGTATGGGTTTTATGACAAGGTGGCCAAAGCGGTGCGGGCGAAGGCGCCGGGGGCGACGCTGGGATTTCTGGCGTACCAGGATCTGAATGACTGGAAACCACAGCGCCTGGGGGACGGATTGCTGCCTTACATCACGGTGAGCACCGCGGATTCATGGGATGAAACGTACAAGACGCGGCTGGAAGGGGTGTTTGAGTCGTGGGCAAAGACGACGGGACGCTTTGGGGTTTATGAATGGTTGTACGGAGACGGGTTTGTGGTGCCGCGGATCTACATGCGGGATCTGACGGAGGGATTGAAGAAGATCCATGCGCTGGGCGGGCGCGGGTTTTACGCTGAGGCGTATCCCAACTGGGGGCTGGATGGCCCGAAGCTGTGGGTTCTGGAACGGGTGCTGTGGAACCCGAAGCTGGACGCGGACGCACTGACCCAGGAGTGGTGCGATGGGCTGTTTGGCGAGGCCGGCCCGGCGATGCGGGCGTACTTTGACCGGCTGGAGCGCGCGTGGCGCGAGCAGAAGCCAAGTGACGCCAAGCGCGGCGGGTATCGGCTGTGGGGCGTGAACCACAAAGCCAGGCAGGTGACGGAGATTTTTCCCGTGCCGGTGTGCGAAGAAGCATGGGCGCTTTTAGGCAAGGCCCGGGAAGCGACCCAAGACCCGGCGGTGCTGGCGAGAATCGACTATTTTCAGTCGTCATTTGCACTGACGAGGCTGGTGTCCAAGCGATATGCCAGCGCCCAGGCGGGGGCGGCAGTGAAGCCCGGGCTGGCCACGCGTGAGCCTACGGCGCTGGCCGCGGGCGTGAAGGCGTACAGCGACTGGGCCGCGGCGGGGCATATGCCCGAGGTGCTGGCGGACATCGCCAAGAAAGCCCCGGGAGCGTTTCAATGCCAGGTGACTCCGGGGCAGAGCGTGGAAGCGCTGGCGCAATGGGACACGGACTTTCCCGTGCAGGTGGAGCTTTCACAGGCGATTGTGGACGAAGCGGCCAAGCGGCTTTCCGGCGTCGCCAGCGCGGCCGGGCTGAAAGCGAAAATCGGTGAGGTGGTGAATGAATTGACCGCGGATGCCGGGGCGCGCGAGGTGCTGATACGCCAGGCGCGCGCGATGGTGTTGGCGGCGACGCAGACCGCGATGCCGATGGACCTGCGCGGGCCCATCGATGAGCGCTGGGGCGAACCCGCGTTCAGCGGGGCGTTTTATGTGTATCCCAGGCTGGGTGTGCCGGACACGAACAAGACGACGTTCTGGCTGAGGTATGACAATGACGCAATGTACCTGGCCGCCAGGTGCGAACAGCCACAAGAGACGTTTGGCTCCAAAGACATCGGGCGTGACAACGTGGCCAAGAAGGCCGACACCGGCGCGGTGAGCCTGGATGACTATCAGCGCAAGTTCAACTATTCCTACCCGGACCCGGCGGCGGGCATCACCAAGGTGAATGCGATCGGCATCAGCCTGCCGAGATACACCTTTGGCATCGTGACCGCAGAGGGAAGCATTTTTGATGCGTTCAGCCAGTCCACGGGGTACAGCACTTCATGGGACGGCGTGGAAGCGGTGACGGAGAAAACGGCACAGGGGTGGGAAGTGAAAGTGCGCATCGCCCGGAGCCCGGTGGGGATTTACCCAGGGAAAAAGGGGAGCGTGGTGCCGGGATTCAATGTATTCCGGGTGGTGGGGAACCAGAAGACGGCGTGGGTGCCGGGGGTGCCAGGTTGGTGGGCGCTGGAACCGCGTTACACTGGGTGCGTGGTATTCGAGTAGCTGGATGGACGTATGGCCAAGGGCCTTAAGCCAAAACGACAACGTGCGGAGCGCAAATCCAAGGTTTCGACGGGATTTGAGCTGCCCGCGGATACGGAGCGGCCTCGCTATGAGGTGCTGGTGGATGAGCTTAGGAAGCAGATCGCTTCCGGCCGGCTGGCGCCCGGCGACGCGGTGCCATCAGTGAGGCAGTTGGTGCGCGACCTGGGCGTCTCCTACACCACGGTGACGCGCGGGCTGCGCACGCTGGTGGAGCAAGGCGTGCTGGAGGCCCGGGTGGGCAGCGGCACGCGCGTGGCGATGCGGCGCGAAAAACGGGCCATCGGGCTATTGGGGCTGGTGAAGTACGCGGACATGATGAAGTCCGCATACATGGTGCGGGCGCTGGAGCAGTTTCAGCGGCTGATCATCCAGAGCCATCGGACGGTTTTGTACAGGCATGTTTCGCCTGACGTGAAGCTGCATGATGAGTTTGACCGATTTCAGCTTGTCGACGGGGTGGTGCTGCTGGGGAACGTGCTGGACCTGGGGTCCGGCCGGTCTAAGGCGGAAGTGGAGCAATTGACGGCATCCGGCACGCCCATGGTGGGCCTGGGGGCGTCGGCGGTGCCGGGACTGGCGTGCTTCGACAGCGACAACGAGGGGGATTCATACCGGATGACGGAGTGGCTGATCCGGCAGGGGCATCAGCGGATCGCTTTTTTGTATATGGACCTGGTTTCGTACAAGGGGGCGACGAGCAGGCGACTGGTGGGGGTGCGGATGGCCTTGAAGGAAAACAAGGTGAAGCTGGGGGAGGAATATTTTCTGGCCGGGTCGGTGGAGGAACAAATTCAGGGGTTGTTGAAGTTGAAGGACCCGCCTACGGCGGTGTTTGTGGTGAGCGGGATTCACCGGTTTACGGATATCTACAACGCGCTGAAGGGGACGCCGATCGAGCTGGGCGAAAAAGTGCTGGTGGCGGCGTACGACGAGAACTTCTGGCGGCAGATCGTGCCGTTTGGGATCCGGCATATCCGGGTGGATCAGCCGCTGGATGCGATTGTGGACCGGGCGTTTGATTCGCTGGAAATGATGATCGTGAAACCGGGGTATGTGCCGGAGTCGATCGAGGAGCGGGCGCGGTTTGTGGAAGTGACGCGGGAAGGGGATATGCGGGCGCTGAAGATGGGGTGAGGGCGGGGAATTGCGGATTGTGAATTGAAGTGCCGGGGGCGTTGCCGTTTTACGAAGGCGGCTTAATGCGCTCAGGTCTTGTTGCATGGGTGGCCGCTGCGTTACTCCAGTTGCGAATCCGAAACGGGAAATTATCGGTACCATTTCCCATCGCACAATCTCATCCATAAACGGTATTCACCATGAAACTTGTCGCCAGCCAGCCCGTCACCATCATCGCCGACCGCGTCAACCGCAAATACATTCCGCATGTCGCCAACTTCCCTTCCGGCCTGCTGCGCATGTCGCTGGGCATCGGCCCCGACAACAACTTCACCCCCAATTGCTCCTACCACTCACACGACGGCGGCAAAACCTGGAACATCGTTGACGACCTTTGCCCGCGCACCGAATGGAACATGGTTCTCTCCGATGGCTCCTACTTCGAAATCGACGACTACTGGTTTCAGGATGCGAAACACCCCGGCGTGTACCACGGCAATGGCGGGTTCTCCACCAATGAGCACGACCTGCACCATGAATATGTCGTCCTTCATGCGCCCAGCACCATTCCCAAAACACTTCGGTCCATGCGGCAATTCGGCCAGCCGCAGAACCCGTGGTTCGATCTCATCAACAAAGCGAATTACAACGACCCCAACGCCAGCCTCGACTCTGTGCTGCTTGGCGGGACGATCATTACCGCCATCGTTGAGTCGGGCTCGCCAAAGCATCTGCTCGGGGTTGGCTACGAGCTTGTCAAGGGTTACAACAAGGCCGTGGTGATGCTCTATGAATCGACCGACGGCGGCCGCGAGTGGCGCGAGCAGCGCGTCGTGCTGACCGCAGAGGAAATGCCCGAGGGCTGCAACGAGACCGCGCTTGAGCGCCTGGCCTCGGGTGAGCTTTATGTCATGACGCGCACGGGCTCGCTGCTGCTGCACGCGCGCTCGGCCGATAATGGGAAAACGTGGACGAAGCCCACGCCTGTTCAGCTCGTTGACACCCACGAATACATCACCGGCGTCTGGCCTATCGTCCGCCGACTCAAGAATGGCGGACTCGTCGCCACCTACGGCAGGCCCAAGTCCACCTTTACTTCGCTCCAACAGGCGGCGAAGTTCGACTACGTGGCCGAGCACTACGGGCACTGCGGGAAATTCGTCATGATCGACCCCACCGGCACCGGCAACCACTGGCAAGGCCGAATCGACCTCCACAAGCTGGAGGTCGACCTTCAGGCGCACATGGGTGTCCCCGAAAACGACCGGCTGCGCGTGCAGGAAGACACCAATGTTCGCGACAGCAACTCGTGGGAATATCTCAGCGTCAACGAGGTGGCGCCCGACGAATTGCTGGTCACCTATGACGTGCAGCGCTTCCGCGAAAACTGGAACAGCCACCGAGTGCAAGGCGTGCGCATGGTGCGCGTGCGGGTGACGGGCCGGTGAGGGGGCTGCTAGCAATCCTCTGAGCCTCTTAATACCCCTGTAATTGGCGTTCTGGCGCCCCGAAGAAAAGGTGCTGTTTTCTTATTCATTTTAGTGGCGGCGTATGACGAGAATTTCTGGCGGCAGATCGTGCCGTTTGGGATCCGGCATATCCGGGTGGATCAGCCGCTGGATGCGATTGTGGACCGGGCGTTTGATTCACTGGAAATGATGATCGTGAAACCGGGTATGTGCCGGAGTCGATCCAGGAGCGGGCGCGGTTTGTGGAAGTGACGCGGGAAGGGATATGCGGGCGCTGGGGAGGTAAGATCATGGACAAGTTATTAAGATTTTTTGGGTAGTTTGATGACACATTAATCTTGTTGTTTAGCTTCGGAGATTAGTTTCAGCATAAATTCCGGGTTCATTGCGATACGCCAATCCCATTGTTCTTGTTGGAGATTTTTTGCAATCAATCGTCTGAAATATTGCGATGAAGGGGGTTCTCCTTCAAAATATAAGCCTTCAATTTTTTGATGTCCGGCATAAGAACCAGCAAATAAATAAGATAGAGCTGGAGTCGACGGTTTATCTATTGTAAAATCGGCTTTAATAGTATCCAACAGGTCTAATTCCATCCAATCTTTTACCGAATAAGAGCCATCTATTATATGGAGATGGCAATGGTCGATGCATGAGCAACCATTTATGCTCATGCCCCCATGCTCAAATACAGACAAATGCCCAGACTTAAACGAATTGAGTTTTAATAGAGAATCGAGACAATCAAAGATTGACGCCCTTTCAGTGCTCTTGGTTTCGATAAATGATGAGACGTGACGTTTGGGTATGATCAATGCGTAAGGATAGGTTTGCGGCCCCACGCCCGCGACAGAAAAGGCGTCCTTATGATCATTGAGGATTCGATTGGAGAACGGCCAGCTTACATTGAGAACTTTCAGTGTGTAAGCGGGATTTATCAATTCTAAGCAAAAAGGGCAGTGATGGTTCAATGCTGGAGCCTTTCAATTACGCTGAGATCGTCGGCAGTATCCCAATCGATGATGGTCAGTTTTTCATTTATTATTTTGTATTCTATTCCAATTACTTTGGTAGAAACGTCTTCGTAGGTCGCCGCGCAAACAAATGTCTCAATAAGTTCACGAGACCGCTCGATTAGACGAATTGATTTTCGCCCTTCCTCCAGTAGTTGGTTTTGAGTGCTTGGGTAATCTGGTGGAATATGAATGTTGTCTATTCGAAAATGCCACCCCCAAGTGGGGCGGATAGCGTGGATATATGGATATGCGAATGTTGAGATTTTTCCTTTTGAATAGCTTTCTATTAATCGAGGGCTTGTCCTCCACACTTGCTCAAGAATTTGAGTTGAATTTGTTCGGTTATCGAAAATAATTCTTCCTGCAACACTTAGGGTTTCATAGGAGATATCCGTTTTGCAGTGCCATATCTCGTCAGATGGCTGTGCAAGCTGGAGGAAAGCAAGTAATTCACACCACTGATTCAAATCTGTTAAACGAAAGTTTTTGAGTTGTCCTACTGCATTTTTTTGCACGATTTTTATTACATGTAAATATTTCAACTGAGGCGTATCTAATTGAATCGATGCGCTGAGATCGGCGATCATTTTGCTTGCATGGATTTGCTTGTAACGCTTAATTTGCTTATTTAAAATTGCTTTTGAAGTCAATCCAAATTGAACCAACAAAAGATATTTTCTCCACTTTATGGGATCGGTCATATTGTCTCTTTATTTAGCTTGAGGTGGTACCTAACAAAAGCATCAATAACGTTGTGCATGTTTTCGATGAAGTCTATGCCAACTAACTCAGAGATTGGAACCCATATTGCCTGGGCAATAAAGTCGTCATGGACCTGATTGGTTAGCGTGACAGCGTCAGAAGTTGGTTCGCATATACGAGCAACTGCAATTATTTGAATTTCGGTAGGAGTATCGACAGGGGAATTTTTAGTTATAAACCATTGCCAAATGTGGAATGGGCTACCGGGCTGAATTTCAACCCCCACTTCCTCTAAGACTTCTCGTTTTATGTGCTCGTCAATGCTCTCGCCAAATTCTATGCGTCCACCCGGAACTTCCCATTTAAGAGGTTGATATGGATCAAGACTGGATTTCTGGATGATTAAAAGCTTATTGTTCTGGACGATGAAGGCTTTTTGTGCAAAGGCGATTATTTTCATTTTTTACTTTCTTTTATATGTTTCACCATGAATGAATTAGATGTCGGTTTGTGAAGATTGGGTGGATATTTAATTATTACAGGACTGTGATTTACTATAACTTTCGTTAAATGGACGCATTGGATTTATTGGGTTCAGAGAATGCCCATATCCACGCATCGACTCCATTTATTGCATTATGCCAGCCCGTCTCGATTTTAGAAAGATCTGCGCGAGATATTAGATCGACTAATTCATCGGTTTTTCTATATTTAAACCATCTTTTAGCATAAACATTGCCGCGTTCTTTGAAGTGGGCACCCTGCCCAAGTTTATTGTCAAGATAAAATATTCCATTCTGAATTAAATGTGTTCTAATGAGTTTCAGTAATTTAATATCATGAAGAAAATTGACTTCAGTGCCTGTCCGCAAATCGTCAATTGACGGGACGTGAAGCAGAGTCGCGCACATCCAAACCCCATGAAAACTTTGGTTAGATAGAGTAGCAGTCATACTTTCCTGATCCAAGAAATTAATTTGGTGAATCTTTATTTTTTGCTCTATGACCTTTAATTTTTCCAGATGTTTTGCAAGACGAGGAGAGCCTTCTAGAGCGGTGACGCGACATCCTTGGGTAAGAAAAAATTTCGTGTCCCTGCCAGCCCCTGCTCCTATGTCTAAAACATGAATTTCTTCCTTGGGGAAACGTTTTTGGAGTAGGTCTAAAAAGCGATCTCGCGCGATCTCTAGTTTGGTATACTTGGTATCTACATATGTCTGTGAAATGAAATAATCAGCTTCAGCGTCATAGGTATCAAGAACATGCGCATGATACGACGCTGCATCGATGGAGGTTTTTCCAATAGCCAAGATTATTGGTTCTTGTAGTTGACCAACGTTCCCCTGCGACGGTTTGCGTGTGGTATTCAACGCGACCTGATCAATGCGAATTGCTCCTTCATCAATTGATAGCTTGGCAGCATATGAACCGCTGCTGATTTTGGATTTAAGATGAAATGCGCCAGAAACATAATTTAAAGTTTCATTTCCGTGTGGACGAAGTTTTGGAGTAGTTTGCATATGACCAGATAAAATCAAATGAATTTGTGGTTTTTGTCCTAACTTTTCGGATTTGAATGTCACATGGCTTAAAAATTTCGTCAAGCTCTCGGCGACAGGAGGGCCAATCCATGAATGGCGATTTGAATCATCTGTCGTCCATTGCGTAACATACTGGCATGGTATATGGCTGAGAAGTATTACTATGTCAGATGGTGACGATAGTTCCTCTAAAAATTCCCGAACTTCCTGCATTGCCTTGGAAGATATTCCATAAACTTCATTTTGCTCTTTGTTTCTTTTTTTACTAGCTAGAGAATCATGCTTTATTTTATACCGAATTAGTGGCCATAAATTAATCATGTGCACAGTTATTCTAGGGGCTCGAAAAGAAATTATTTCAACCCCGCCTTCTGAAATATTGACATGTCGTCCTATTACACGTGAATACATCTCTTTGAAAGACGTAAAGCCCAATTCTGTTGATGTGGGACGAAAGAAGTATTGATTAGAGGTGTCTACAAAACTTTCAATGGTCCAGTTTTTGGGGTTTGTTGAAGTTTGGTGCTGCTTGATATATGAAAGTAATCCGGGGCGAATTTGATCATGATTGCCTGGGGAGATAACAATATTATTTATTGGGGTTTTTAATATATTTGCGCTATCATGAAGCGCTTTGATTGCCACTGATTCTTGTAAACTAAAATTGGCGCGTGATACTACATCTCCTAAATGTATCAGGCCAGTCCAATTATTAAGAGAAGAATTTTCTGTGAGTCGAAGTGCTGCTTCTGTTACGAGCTGAGGGAACGCAGCCGCCTGAATTTCTTGATAAGTATCTGACGAGCCTGGCAAGGGGGGCCTATTGGAAGTCGAATCGTCTCCAAATTGAGTATCACTGAGAAGAAAGAAACTCATTTGTTTATCGGGCACAGTGATAAAGCGGCAGTAGTTTTTATATTTTGATTGTTCATGAATTGGCGTGTCAATTGACATAATCACGTCTACGATGGACCCTAACCAATGAGTGGATATGGGCTGATTGCGATCGAGTTGATCAAATAAGATGCTCAAAGTTTGTCGCAATGCGCGACATGCAAGCTCGCGATGCGGAGGGTTCGCAGAAGTATGAAATGCGGGAATCAATGGTTCAAGGAGGAAAATGTCAAAACTAATATCTTTAAGACGATCCGGACTTAGATGTGGTCGAGTTGCAACATGATCTCGGCATTTGAGGGTTAATTGTTCTAAACCAGGCGTTATTAGTGCACTCAGCACGTTTTCAAGTTCAATAAGTTGCTGGGTGCGAATTAATCCGGCATGTCGTAGTATAGGTTCTGATGTTTTAGATGGTCGTATACTATATGCATCAAGAGCAAAAAGGCACAAAATACGTTCCTCAGGCTCATGTTTTACACCTGTTTTAAATTGCCAACAGAGGGACTCAACTGAGGAATCGATTAAACTGGATAATTGGCTCAATTTATCCCAAGGGCCGATTTGGATGAGCGCTTTTTCGACAGAAATAAGTGATTCGATTAATAGCGCAGTTGGCCCAATGCTCGGTGAGAATGCACCCCAGTCACTGTCGAGGTACCATCTCCATCCGCGAAAGCCTAGAGTTCCGTCATGCTGCATTGCGCGGGTTTTTTCTAAAGCGTCAATGGCATTCCAAAGTATTTTCTCATCTCCTCGCATGTATTGGGAAATTGCACATAAGACTTTTGAGAATTTTGGCGCCGAAACGGGTGCTTTCGAGCCGCAATTAATTATTTCTATATATGTATTTATTTTTTCTTTCAAAGACCGATACGCTTCTCGACACCTTTGATGTAATAATGATGATGGGGCAACCCTGCACATCCTATAATGGGGCATGTCGCACAATTGCTGTAAGCCATTGAATGATCTGAGAATATCGCAGGTACCAAATGTCCCGCTTCGATCGCCGCTTATATGATCTTTTTTTGATATGGGGTTTAATATACGGCCCCATCCAATTTGAATAGATTGATTACCGGCAGATGGAGATAAACTGGTTGATGGATTTTCAAAATGCCCCCCCATTTCGATTCGTTCAAGTATTTTCTGCAGGTAAGTCGAAGGAAAATCTCGATTGAGATTAAAGGTCGTATTTAGCATTGGCGTTTTGATCCTGTGGGCGTCCATGAGGAATCGTGGATTAACACTAAAAAAACATAGATGGGCAGCAATGCGAAATGTAGAGATTTCACCATTTTCAGTTGCGTCACAGGCAAGAATATCAGAACATCAGCGTGCTGCAAGAGTATTTGTTTTGGTTTTGAGAAATTTATTTTAATTCGAGGCTAAATACTTCGGTCTTTCATGTGGTTGCGCTATTTTTCAGCAAGTGAGTCGATTCATTTTCACTGTTATCTTGAACCGTTAGGATGGTGGAAATTATTGGGTTTATTTAAAAATACCTCGATGCAGCCAATTCACCGAAAACAGTCCGATCTAGTTTGAGATATGCGGCTTTCCAATGTAACCCGTCCGAGGATAAATTTGAGTGAGCATCAGGAATATGTGGGGTAGCGGAGAATAGCTAAAATCGCATCCGGTGCGTCGTATATAGCAGTGTCCTAACAATAGGAGAGAGGTTGAAGAAGCCGGTAAACTGTGGGGCTATGGCGAATGTTTCGCGGGCTGGTCAACGAAGGCG
>CAZIWA010000017.1:0-58558 GCA_964542875.1 uncultured Phycisphaeraceae bacterium | reverse complement strand
ACATCTTCTTGGGCAGCACGGGCTCAATGATGTGCTTGATGACGGCCTTCTTAAGCGCAGCCTGTTTCTTGGCGCCGTTCCAGTCGGCGGTGTGCTGCGTGGAGAGCACTACCGTGTGGATGCTGACGGGCTTATGGCCGTCGTATTCCACGGTGACCTGGCTCTTGGCGTCGGGGCGCAGGCCTTTGATGATGTTCTTTTCACGCACGTGCGCCTGGCGCTCGACGAGCCGGTGGGCCAGGTCGATGGGCAGGGGCATGAGTTCAGGGGTTTCCCGGCAGGCGAAGCCGAACATCAGGCCCTGGTCGCCGGCGCCGTCTTTGTCCACGCCCATGGCGATGTCGCCGGACTGGCCGTGGATGGTGCGCAGCACGGCGCAGGAGTGCGCGTCAAACTTCATCAGCGGATCGGTGTAGCCGATCTTCGCCAATGTCTTGCGGACGGTTTCTTCAACCTTATCCAGCGCGATGATTGCTTTTTCGTTGTGGACGGTCACTTCACCGGCCACCACCACCAGACCGGTGGTGCAGAGAGTCTCACAGGCGACCCGGGCCATCGGGTCGGCAGCCAGAAGGCTGTCGAGCACTGCGTCGGAAACTTGGTCAGCCACCTTGTCGGGGTGACCCATGGAAACGGACTCGCTCGTAAAGAGGTGGCGGCCTGCGGGAAGTGGCTTGGACATGTCGCGGATTCTCGGTGGATAAGAGGTTGATCACTCGGCTCAGCCGGGTTTATACGAACCCGGTAAGCATCAAAAGCCTTGACATGATACTGGCGGGGGGGTAGTCATCGCAAACCGGCATTTGCTCCATATGGGTATGCTGGAAACATATCTCGAGCCAAAACCTATGAATCAAGCCCAAACCCCTTCCAATTCCCCTACAAATACTTTTCAGGCAGGCATCGTCGGCCTCGGCTTTATCGGCGCAGGCGACCAAGTTTCCGGCGACGCCATCGGCGGCCAGAAAGTTACCAACCTCGACGGCACACATGTCCAGGCCCTCTGCAAACACCCACGTATCAAGCTCGTCTCCGGTTCCAGCCGCGATCAAGGCAGGCGCGACCGGTTTGAACAGCGCATCGGCGCCCGGACTTATCCCGACTGGCGCGAGATGATCACCAAGGAAGAGCTTGATATCGTGAGCATCGCCACGTATTCACCTCAGCATGCGGAGGTGGCCATCTTCGCCGCCCAGCAGGGGGTGAAAGTCGTTTATTGTGAAAAGCCAATCGCCACCCGGCCTGATGATGCGCGAAGAATGATTGCCGCATGTGAAAAGACCGGCACGCTCCTGGTCATCAATCACAATCGCCGTTTCAACCCCAACTACCGCAAACTCCGCGACTTTATCGCCGCAGGCAGCTTAGGGCAGCTCACCTCCGCCAATCTCCAGTGGGGCGGCGGACGTCTGGGTAATGTGGGCACCCACATCATCGACGCCCTCGCCATGCTCACAGGACGAAAGCTCGTCGGCGTCAGCGGCACGCTCGATCTCACCGGCCGGCCCGATGTTCGCGGAACCGAATTCAAAGACCCAGGCGGCTGGGGACTCCTCCATTTCGAGGCTGGTCTCATCGCCACGCTTGACGCGCCGGACATGGGCAAGACGCCTCTTTCCATCCGGATCAACGGGTCGCTTGGTTACGCCACTACAGGGGGACGTGACGTAACCGTGAACTTCTGGGACGGCAAACAGGAACACTGGCCCGCTCCGCAAGGCGGTTCATCCATGGATGTCGCCGTCGCGGAAATCATCGACTGGCTCGACTTCCAATCCCCCGTTGGCCATACTCCACAAGAAGCGCTGCAGGTGCTCGAAGCCATTGTCGGCCTGCATATCTCGCACGACCATCGTTCTGCGAAAATCGATCTGCCGCTCGCCGACGATCTGCACTCCCGTGAAGTCAAAAGTGGTTGAATCCCATTGCGTGGCTGTGCGTTCTTTTCCTTAAAAGGGAAGACCGATATGCCCTTAATCCACAAACGGATCATGACCGGGCAGGAGCCAAAGCAGCATTTCTTCCCTCGGGAGTGTCTTGTAGAGTTCTCTTAGGTCGTCAGCAGGCGCTCCATACCGATTCTCAGGTTCGCGCGGCCGTTTGGATTGAATCACTTCCAAAACTTGTCTGGCAAGGTCGCCCATGTAGGGCTCGTTTTGCGTGGCCAACTTCTCCAGCAACTCCACCGCGGGCTCATACCGGTATTTTTCGAGCAGACACAGCGCATACGGAAGCGTGTTAGAGGCGGTATCACGAAGCTGAGACTTCACGGGTTGGCTGTCCATCAAACCTGAGATATCTTTTGCAACCGTCAAAATCCGGTTCATGTCCGGCGTGAGGCCTTCGTTGGCGATCTGCTCCAGCACCAGGTAGGTGGTGCCGGATTCAACCGTCACAGGTTCGGCGTTGAGGTATTCCGGGCTCATCAGCATCGTGTGTGCCTTCCACGGGCACAGCGAGATGAACTCGTACGGGAATGTGTCGTCGCCCGGATGGTGAGCCGGTGTCCATAGGGTTTGCGCCGCAGCAAAGAGACGTTCGCGGTCAGAGGCGCTGAAAACCCCGCGGCGGGCAGCAGACCCCAGGCCTTCAACGATGGCTCCCGGATGCGTCCGGCCCGTGGGGTGCAGAATCAGCGCGCACACTTCGTCAATGCTCGCCGGCGTACAGGTCCTGCCGATGAACATCGAGACCTCTCTACCGACGGAAAATTCATCCGTTTCGGAAAGCCGCTGGAGAATCTCCAGCATCTTTGGCCACTCCCACACGTACAGCAGCTTGAGTGTCATGCTCAGTCGCGGCCAGACCATGGCCTTGATTCTCAGCTTCATCAATTGATGGTGAATGCTGGGGCTCAGGTCCGGCCCAACGCGCAAAAGCTCCAGCAATCGAGCGGGATAATCATCCCTGCTCATTTTCTCGACCAGGAAATTCTTCACCAATAAATCAAGGTCTTTTCGTCGATTTTCAATTTCACTGGCCATGTCGCGCGCTGCCCCAATAAATTAATGGGGCACTTTTTACGCTTTTCCGTACCGGGTGTCCACCCACACGGCCAGGCCCAGCACCACCCCGCGCACGATGTATTTCATCTCCGGCGTCACCGCCAGCAGGGTCATGCCGTTAAGCAGGCTGGCCATGATCAATGCGCCAAACAAAGCCCCCAGCACGGTTCCCCGACCGCCTTTGAGGCTCGTCCCGCCGATCACGCATGCGGCCACGGCGTCCAGTTCCATCAGTTCTCCGACCGTGGTCGTGGAAGCCCCCGCGTAGGACGTCTGCAAAAAGCCGGTCAGTGCCACGATGCACCCCATGATCGCGTACGCCCCGATGACCACCTTTTGCGTCGGTATGCCGGAGATGATGGCGGCTTCCTCGTTTCCGCCCACGGCGTACAGATACCGGCCAAACCGGGTGTGCTTCGTCAGCACGTGCACCAGGCCCGCCACCACGCAGAGGATCAAAAACGAAAGCGGTACGCCCCGGTAGTTATTGGCGATAAGCACCACCAGAAACACGCCCTGGGCCGCCACGATCCATTTCAGGAAGTCCACCTCAAAGCTGATCGGCTCGCCCCCGGCGCCGTACATGTGGGACCGCTGACGCAACTTCTGCCACGCCATGAAGCCCACCACACAGCCCGCCAGCGCCAGCCCTATTTTCGGGTGGATGTAGTACGTCGCCAGCAGGGAGTAGATGTTTTCCGTGCCCCCCGGGGTGACGGGAATGGTTCGGCTGCCGATCACCAGCCAGAACAGGCCTTTAAACGCCAATAGGCCGCCCAGCGTGATGATGAAGGCCTGGATCTTGTTCTTGACGATGATGGTTCCCATGAGCGTCCAGATGGTGAGGCCTGCGGCAAAGCCGATGGCCAGCGCCAGATATGGATTCATGTGGTGGTTGAAGATCAACACGCTGGCGATGCCGCCGATGAGCCCAACGCCTGACCCCGCCGAAAGATCGATGTGCCCCGGCAGGATCACCAGCAGCATGCCGATGGCCAGCGTGGCGGTTACCGCCAGCTCGATCATGAGCATGGAAAGATTGCGCGAGCTTAAGAACGCCGGACTCATGCAGGCGAAAAACACCCAGATCGCCAGCAGTACCAGCGGCATCAGTAAGTCGCGTTTTGAAAGGGTCTGGTTCATGGCGTGACTTGTAATCCTGGTAGGGGGGTGGCTTTCTCCCGTGTGCCCATGGCCGCGCTTAAGAGCCGTTCCTGCGAATATTCGTGAGGCGTGAAATCTCCGCCAACCGCACCATCGTGAAGCATCACCACCCGGTCGCTCATGCCCATCAGCTCCGGCAGTTCGCTGGACACCAGCACCACCGCTTTACCGGCTCGGGTCAGTCGGTTGATCAACTGGTACACCTCCAGCTTCGCACCCACATCGATGCCGCGCGTCGGCTCATCCAGAAACACCACGCGAGGCTGCGTCATCAGCGCCTTGCCCAGAACCACCTTCTGTTGATTCCCGCCTGATAGCCCGCCCACAATGGTTGTCTGGCTCGGTGCTTTCACCTTCAGCGCCTCAAAATATCCCTTGTTTACTTCCACCTCTTTATGCTCATCGATCAAAAATGCCCGAACAAACTGCTTGAGGCTCGACAGTGAGAGGTTGAACCCGATGGACTCCGTCAGATGCAGGCCGTAGCGCTTCCTGTCTTCCGACACCAGCACCAGCCCGCGTGCGATTGCCTCTCCCGGCCAATGATTCACCAGCGGTTCGCCGCCGAGGGTCACCTCACCCGAAACCCTATGGCCCCATGCGCCAAAGAGGTGCATCAGGAGTTCGGTTCGCCCAGCGCCCATCAGCCCGCCGATGCCCACCACTTCGCCTTCACGCACGGTCAGATTGATGTTCCTGAGCCGCGCTTTGCCCCGGGGCTGGTCTGCCACGGTCAGGTCGCGGGCTTCCAGCAGCACTTCGCCCACAGGCGTTGACCGGTCGCGCGGGAACATCTCATTGATCTCCCGGCCCACCATGTGCCGGATCACATCGGAAATAAGCGCGTCTTTCCCGTCCAGCGTCGCGACCGTGGCGCCATCGCGCAGCACGGTGATCCGGTCCGCCAGCCGCTTGACTTCCCCGAGCCGGTGCGAGATGTATACGATGCCCACCCCTTGTTTGCGCAGGTCAAACAGAAGGTTGATCAGGATGTCCACTTCGGTTTCGCTCAGCGCCGCTGTGGGTTCGTCCAATATCAGCACCCGGGAGTTTTTGCTTAGCGCCTTGACGATCTCCACGAGCTGCTTTTGCCCCACGCCCAACTCTTTCACCGGCGTGTCCGGATCGATCCTGATCCCGAATTTTTCCAGCAGGGCTTGAGCGCCGCTTCGCGCCTTATTCCAGTCGATGCGCCAGCCGTTCATCGGCTCGGAGCCTAAAAAGATGTTCTCCGCAACGGTCATTTCATCCACCAGAGCCAGTTCCTGATAGATGACGGCCAGCCCGGCTTTCTGCGCATCGCCAATGCCCGTAAAGCGGGCTTCCTGACCTGAGACATTGATCTGGCCTTCGTAGCTCCCATAAGGGTGTACGCCTGAAAGCGTCTTGATGAGTGTGGACTTTCCAGCCCCGTTTTCGCCGCAAAGCGCATGCACCTCACCGGGGCGAAGATCAAACGAGACTCCCCTGAGCGCCGTGACCGGGCCGAACTTCTTGACGATGTTTTGCGCCTCAAGGATGGGGGCTGTCATGGGGTTATTTCAGTTGGTCCATGGAGTGGAAGCCATCTTTCACCACGGTGTCAGCCATGTTGTCTTTGTCGACGGCGATTACTTCCTCCAGCACGCTGGGGACATCTTTAAGCCCGTTGTTCACGGCGCTTCGGGCGATCACCGGTTTGCGGTTGGCGATATCCACAGCCAGGGATGCCGCCCGGTCGGCCAGCCGTGCGAGCGGTTTGTAAATCGTCATTGTCTGTGTTCCGCGCATGATTCTCTGACATGCCGCCAGTTCCGCGTCCTGCCCGGTCACGAATACTTTTCCCGCCAGGCCTTCTTCCATCAGCGCTTGAATGGCCCCGCCTGCTGTTCCGTCATTGGAAACCAGGATTCCGTCGATGCTTTTGCCATGCGCCGTGATTGCGGCGTTAACGATCTTCTTGGCGTTCTCCGGCTTCCAGTCCAGCGCCCAGTCTTCATGCACGACTTTGATATCCCCGGACTTGATATACGGCTCCAGCACCTTATCCTGCCCGGCCTTAAACAGCTTGGCATTGTTGTCCGTTGCCGAGCCGTAAATCCGAATGATCTTGCCTTTGCCTTTGAGTTTGTCGATCAGGTACTGGGCCTGCAGTTCGCCCACGCGAACGTTGTCAAAGCTCAGGTACACATCCACATCGGCCCCGGTGATCAGCCGGTCGTAGGAGATCACCGGAATGCCCGCGCTTTTGGCCGCCGCCACCGCTTTGGCCATCGCGTCCCCGTTGTGGGGCACCACCACCAGCACATCTACCCCGGAGCTGATCAGCGCTTCGCAGTCCTGCACCTGGCGCGCATCATCACTGTTGGCGGACTGCACCAGCACATTCGCACCCAGTTCGGTCGCCTTGGCCACAAACCTGTCTTTATCCCGCTTCCATCGCTCTTCTTTAAGGGTGTCCAGTGACAGCCCGATCTTGGGCTTCCCGGCCTTTGCGCCGCCAACGGATGTCGCCGCCGGAGCGCCTTGCCGGCTGAGCACAAACCCAATGACGACACTCAAGACCAGGGAGACGACCACCAGGACATTGCGTGGCGACATAAAACCTCTGGGGCTAGTCAGGAAGGGGATTCACTTAACGGGAACCACATGCAACTATACGCGCTTTAATTTTCATGAGCCAGCAATCTTTTACTATTCACAAGTTTCAGGACTTTCATGCCTTCTGAGTTTTTCCATGCATATGCTTCATCATCATTTGCACCAATGACACTAATCAGCTCGTATTGGCTTGCATAAACTCAAATTACAGGACCTTTTGCCGTGAATCAGGAGGCCCCGCCCAACCCATCAACCAATTTGATGGCCATCGCCTCACTGGTTTTGGGCGTTCTTAATCTGATGTCTTGCTGCATTCCGTGTTGCGGACTCCCCATGGCGGGCATCGGGCTGGGGTTGGGCATCGCCGGGCTGAAATCAGAGTATAAAAACATCGCAATCATCGGCGTTGTGCTCAATGGCATTGGTGTTTCCCTCAGCTTGGGAACCACCGTTTACGGCACTTATTTCTGGTCCGGTCAACATTCTTTCTTTAGCCAATTCTTTTAACTCATTGTGCGCCGCGATCCTTTTAAGCGCCCATTTATGCCAAGGCCAGTTCGCTCAATATGACTTATCAAACAAAAAGCGCGCTCGGTGAGCGCGCTTTTTTGCTTGATTCGTATTCCAAAACGGCTTATTTGCCGGTGAAGAACTTCTTGATCGCATGCACCGTGGTCGCACGGCCGATGGCGCCGATGGATTCCGTCAGCGGGATTTCCTTCGGGCACACCTTCACGCAGTTTTGAGCGTTGCCGCAGTCGGTGATCCCGCCAGGCCCCATCACCGCGTCCAGCCGGTCGTCGGCCAGGGTGGCGCCCGTCTTGTGCATGTTGAAGTAGCGCACCTGGCTCAGCACCTGTGCACCCACGAAGGTGTTGTCCTTCTCAAACTGGGGGCAAGCGTCCAGGCAGCAGCCGCAGGTCATGCATTCCGACAAGCGGTAGCGTGTTTCCTGGTTCTCGGGGGTTTCCGTCGGGCCTGCACCCAGCGAGTGCGTGCCGTCGATGGGGACCCACGCCTTGATCTTGATCAGGTTGTCGAACATCCGCTGCCGGTTCACCACCAGGTCGCGGATCACCGGGAATTTCACCATCGGTTCCAGGGTGATGACGTCGTTGTCTTCCAGCAGCCGGTCAACCAGGGCCGAGCAGCTCTGGCGTGCCTTGCCGTTGATCACCATGGTGCATGCGCCGCACACTTCCTCCAGGCACATGGCTTCCCATGCCACCGGGGTCACATGCTGGCCCGCGGTTGTGGTGGGGTTGGCCGCGATCATATTGAGCACGGAAATGATGTTCAGGTTCGGCTTGTAGGGCAGGCTGAACTCGTTGTAATAAACGGGTTTATCCGGTCCGTCCTGGCGCTTGACTCGGACGACGAAGTTCTGCGGTTTGCCTGTTGCGATCATGGTGTGAGTCTCTCGTGGTCTTTCTGCACTATTGAATAATCAGGGCTTGTAGGCCTTGATCATGAGCTGAAAAGTCTGGTTGTAAAGTTTCGTGAACTCGTCGGAAATTCCCTTAAGCACAGCCTGGTCCTGCCCCTTGCTGATCTTTGATGCCGCCAGCGCAAGCTGGCTCATATACCGGCAGGACTGCAGTTGGTTGTACAGCAGGTTGAATTCCATTTCCTTGCTGCCGCCAAAGAGAATTTCCTTGGTGGTGATGGATTCGATCCCTGCCCGGGATTCGATCTCCAGTTTCGGCAGCACGGTCTTGGAGGTTTCCGGATCGCCGCCTGAAGCCCTGATGATGCTCTTGACCTGATCATCGCTCCGGGCCGAGGCATCGGTGATGTCCGTCAGCACTTTTTCCACTTCAGGCCGGATGGTCTTAAAGGGGATGTCGACCACTTTGTCCAGGTCCCGCTGTTTGTCGAGCACTTCGTGCATCAGCAGCAGTCCCGCCAGCCGGTCGGCATTGTCTTTGCCGTCAATGGGCGTGTGCTGGATCACCGGCGCGCTGGCCTCCGTGGTCGTTTTAGCCGACGACGAACACCCCAGGGCCTGCAGGATGAGGCAAGCCATCAATACCCCGGCGAGTGTGCGCCGGATGCCGGTCTTGAAGTTGTAGAAGTGGTGTGTGGTCATAAGCGGTTTTCCCTTGAGTTTCGGATTCGAATCGGACGTTACCGTTAATGTCCGTCCGGCCCGGCTCCGTGTCTTTCAGGGAATTACTGACGGGCGGCTAATGGCCCGTCATCGGGGTTACTTGGTCGCGGGTGCTTCTTCCTTCTTCTTGTCGGTTGCGCCGTAGTTGCGCAGACGGGGCTTCAGCATCGGGGTGGGCACATCCTCGTACGCCAGCGTGTGGGTGGCGTCGGCCTTGTTGAACTTCATGACCGTGGTCTTCATGAACAGTTCATCGTTGCGTTCGGTGTAGTCCGAACGGTAGTGCGCGCCGCGGGACTCTTTGCGCGAAAGCGCGCCAAGGACGATTGTTTCCGCATAGATGAGCATGTCGCCCAGCGCGCGGGTGAACGAAAGGTTCTGGTTGGTCCAGATGCCCGAGTCGCTCAGCGAGACGGACTTGAAGTCTTCCCGCATCTGGCGCACTTCGGCCAGGGCCTTGGTCAGGCGGCCTTCTTCGCGCACCACGGTGCACGCGTCGGTCATCAGGTCGCCCAGTTGCTGGTGCATCAGGTAAGGGTTCTTGCCGCCCTTGTTTTCGATCATCCGCTTGGATCGGTCTTCTTCCTGTTTCACATAGCTGTCAAACAGGGAGGCCGGGAGTTCCGCCGCGGTCTTGCCCTTGCTGTTTTCCTGTGCGTAGTTCACCACCGAGAGCCCGCAGAACAGGCCGTCGAAGATGCAGTTGAGCAGGGAGTTGGCGCCCAGACGGTTGCCGCCGTGGTACTGGTAGTTCACTTCGCCAAAGGCGTACAGGCCGGGGATGTTGGTCATCATGTTGCCCGGATCGCCGAACTTCATGCCCACCGACTTGCCTTCCAGCGGGTTATCGCCCACCTTGGGTGCGCGTTCCTCAGCGGTGTACGTGGTGTACAGCCCACCCATGGAGTAGTGCACTGCGGGGAAGATGCGCATCGGCACCTTGTAAGGGTCTTCACCCACGAATTTGCTGTAGATCTTGAGAATGCCGTCCAGCTTGTGCTGGGTGGCGGGGGGGAGGTCGCTCACGTCCAGGTAAACCTGGCGCTGGCCGTGCACGCCGTAGCCTTCCTGGCACTTGAAGAAGATTTCGCGAGTTGCGATGTCGCGCGGAACCAGGTTCTTGTACTTGGGATACTTCTCTTCAAGGAAGTACCAGCGTTCGGCTTCGGGAATTTCCTTGCCGGTGCGCGGGTCGTTCTGCTTCCGGGGCACCCACACGCGTCCGCCTTCGCCACGGGCCGATTCGCTCATCAGCCGGCACTTGTCTTCGCCGGGGATGGCGGTAGGGTGCACCTGGATCATTTCCGGGTTGCCGATCCACGCGCCTGCCTGGTAACACCGGGCAGCGGCGCCGCCGGTGCAGATGACGCCCATCGTGCTCTTGCCGTACACCAGCCCGCAGCCGCCGGTGGCCATCACCACCGCGTCGCCGGGGAACGCACGGATCTGCATGTTGCGCATGTCCTGCGCCACGATGCCCTTGGCGGTGCCGTTTTCGTCGATCACCGGCCAAAGGAATTCCCAGAACTCATATTTCTTGATTTTGCCTTCCGCTTCGTAGCGACGTGCCTGTTCATCAAGCCCGTACAGAAGCTGCTGGCCCGTGGTTGCGCCTGCAAAGTGCGTGCGCTTAAACAGCGACCCGCCAAACAAGCGCAGATCGCGCTGACCTTCGGGCGTCCGGTTGAAGGGCACGCCCATTCGGTCAAGCAGGTCGATGATTTTCGGCGCCCAGTGGCACATTTCATAGACAGGCGGCTGGTGATTCAAAAAGTCGCCGCCGTAGATTGTCTCGTCAAAGTGCATCCATTCCGAGTAACCCTGCTGCCGGGCCACGTCGTTGCATGCATTGATGCCGCCCTGAGCGCACACGCTGTGTGAACGCTTGACGGGAACCATGGAGAAGAGGTCGACCGGGGTGCCGGCTTCGGCCGCGCGAATGGCTGCGGCCAGACCAGCCAGCCCGCCGCCGACGATGATGATGCGTGGTTTATTTGCTGCCATGACTTGAAACCTTGAAATTGCTCGTTTGCGTATTGGGTAGGGGAGGACAAAAGGCGTCAGCCGCCTGCGAAAGACAACGACCCGGCTTTAGTGGGTCTTCACCGGCTCAGGTGTTGCCGGAGCCGCGGGGGCCTTGGGAACCACAATCGTCTCGTTCTTGATCTGAACGTTCTCGATGATCACCGTGGTCTTGTCATCGGTCGGCGCAGAGTAGTCCGGCTTCCCGCCCCTGGAGGCCTTCATGTAGTCATAAGCGGCCTGCTGGGCAGGGGAAACCTTGTACACCAGGGCGCCGTAGATCGCGCCAGCGGAGAACACAGACAGCGCCACAAAGAGCCCGATACACACAACGCCCCAGCGCTTTTGCGACTGATCGCTCACCGTGAGGCCCCAGGTGATGGCTGCGGTCCACAGGCCGTTGGACCAGTGATACACCACGCTGAACACGCCGATGATGTACAGCAGCGTGATCACCAGGCTGTGCTGCAGGGCGATGGCCGTGCTCACCGCCACCAGCTTCACGTTTTCCGGCGCCGGGCCGTGCACGAAGAAGGGGGTGGAGATCAGCCCGCCGAAGCTCCAGCCCCAGCGCAGCGTCGCGATGTGGACGAAGATAAACAGCAGGGCGATGATGCCTGTCACGCGTTGCAGCGTGTAGCGCCAGTTCCCGCCGTAGTTGTACGTCCGGTTGTTCACTCGGCCGGTAAAGGTGTAGTAGAAGCCCAGCGCCGCGTGGAACCCGATGGATAGCCACAGCGTCACTTCGATGGCCAGCAGGGCCGGCATCGAATGGATGAATTCCACTTCGTGCTGCATGTCGCCAACCAGGATCTGGAAGTTGGTGAACAAGTGCATGATGACAAACATGCCCACCGGGACGATGCCCGACAGGGAATGCAGCCTGCGCAACAAAAAGTGGTGCTTGTCGAAAAAGTTCTGCGGAGCTTTGGGGGAGGAGCCGGAGGCTTCGGACACGGGAGGTCATCCTTTCGATGCGCCAATTGGCTTTCTGACTAAACCCCCCGGAACCGGGAGTCTAATTTAAGCGACGTCTATACGGGAATTCGGGTGTGCTGCTGAATCAACCAGGATCAGGCGCCGCGTCCGCCGCTGGCCACCTGAATGTACCGGGTGCGCAGTTCGTAGGTCGCGGTCTTGAGGAGCTCTTCCTCTTCCTTGGTCAGGTTGTTCTTGGTTTTGTCTTCGATGACCGTCAGCATGTCGATCTGGAGCCGTGCCAGTTCCAGGTGCACTTGCCGCTGGCCGGTCCGGGGATCGGGAATCGCGCCCAGGGCAAACAGCGCCTGGTGGATCATCGTGCTGATCAATGTTTCAAAGTTCGCGCCGGGTGCCTGTTGCTGCTTGGCTGCGGGTGCCGCCTGTGCCTGCTTGGCGATCTTTTCCTTCTCCGCCTGGGCCTGGGCCTTCCAGTCGCTATCGATCTGAATCTTATTGGGGCCTTGTGACATGGCGTAATCCTTGGTTGATTTGGATAGGAAATTAGTCGGCCAAATAGTATAAGGCCTCTTGCTCATACTTGCGAATTAAGTGCACTAATCAGCCATATTGAGACTAAGTCTCGATTTTCAAATCACCTAAAGCTCTTGCGCTGGAGGGTGTTAGGGGATGTCTCAGGCTTTTTCAAAGCCTCCGACAACTCGACACCCCGATGCCCCGGGCGCACACGCCTTCTCACTGACTAAATCCAACCTCATCTCATTTGGCACGTCGGCCGCTTTATGACACAATTCCGCCCTCCATTCATTCCCACTCCAAGGACCGGTACATATGAAAGTCGACAGCAAGCTCACCGCGGCAGACCTAAAGCAATCCGTTACCCGGGTTTTTGAAATCTCCTCCAAAAAAGTAGCCCAGCTTGATAAAGCCTGGGACACCGGCAAAGGCACCCCCGTTTTCACCGTCGAAGGCAAGTACACCACCCGCGGCTGGACAGAGTGGACCCAGGGCTTCCAATACGGCTGCGCCATCCTCTGTTTTGACGCCACCGAAGACGCCAGTCTGCTTGAGCTTGGCCGCGCCCGCACGCTGGACCTCATGGCCCCGCACGTGAGCCATGTCGGCGTTCACGATCACGGCTTTAATAATCTTTCCACGTACGGCAACCTCCGCCGCCTCATGCGCGAAGGCAAAATCGAAGCCAACGAGTGGGAACTCTCCTTCTACGACATGGCCATCAAGTCGTCCGGCGCCGTCCAGGCCGCCCGCTGGTCAGACGCCCCCGGCTCCAGCGCCGCGGAAGGCGAAACCTACGGCTACGTCTACTCTTTCAACGGCCCGCACTCCCTCTTCATCGACACCATGCGCACCATCCGCATCATGGGTGTCGCCCATCAATTGGGCCATGTCCTCATGGGTGAGAACGACCGCAAAATCAGCCTCCTTCAGCGCCTGATCACCCACTCCCTTACCAGCGCCCGTTTCAACATCTTCTACGGCAAAGGCCGCGATTCCTACGACGTCCCCGCGGACCGTGGCCGCACCGTCCACGAAGCCGTCTTCAACAAAAACGACGGCCGTTTCCGCTGCCCCTCCAGCCAGCAGGGCTACTCGCCCTTCACCACCTGGACGCGCGGCCTTGCCTGGTCGGTCCTTGGCTTCGCCGAAGAACTCGAATTCCTTGACAGCCTCGACAAAAAGGAATTCCAGGAAGCCGGCGTCGGCTCCAAGAAAGACGTCATCAAGGGCTTTCTGAAGGCCGCCTTGGCCAACGCCGACTTCTACATCAACCGTGCCGGCGCCAAAGATGGCGTCTGCTACTGGGACTCCGGCGCCCCCGGCCTGGTCCACCTTGGCGACTACCTCTCTAAGAACGCCGACCCCTACAACAAGCACGAACCCGTCGACAGTTCCGCCTCCGCCATCGCTGCCCAGGGCCTCATCCGGCTCGGGAAATACCTTGGAGGCAAAGAAGGCGCTCACTACCACCAGGCCGGTCTCACCATCGCCAAAACCCTCTGCGAAGAGCCCTATCTCTCCACGGACCCCAAACACCAGGGCATTCTGCTCCACAGCGTTTACCATCGCCCCAACGGCTGGGACCACATCCCCAAAGGCCAGAGCGTCCCCTGCGGTGAATCCTCCATGTGGGGCGATTACCATATGCTCGAACTCTGCAACCTCATCAAACGCATCGCCGACGAAGACGAATACCCCACCTTCTTCGATCAACCTCTCTAATCAACAACCAACCATTCTTTAAATCCAAAAAAACAACCGGCTGGGCAGCGCCCACGCCGGTTGTTTTCATTTTCTGTAGACGTCCGCGGCTACCGTGTGTCTTCCACGCGCCAACAACAAACCCCGTCAACTCGACGCGCCGGCAAGGGTGTGTGGGCGTCAGCTCAACCTCCTGCCACAACCGACGACGCCCACCCCGCGCCCACAAAAAAACTCTAATCACGCACTGCATCCATTCTCACCGCTCTCCTTCTGGCAGAGGGGTGGGGGGGATGCCGCCTCGAATGAAGAGATGCATCAGACATTCAACGCTTATTTCCCACTCGATCATGTGTCAAAGATTCGGGGTCATCCGCGTCATTTTCCACGCATCGTCTTCCAGAACCAGATCGCACATTTCTGAAAACGCCGTGATGTCGGGGTCCTCCCAGACGACAGTTTGATTGTTGGTTATCACCTTGCGCGCATGGGCGAATACCCGCACCGTGACTGTCGCCGGAATCAGCGCCTTGTCTGTTTGCCGCGCATCAGATGCCAGCACGATCTGCACCCTCCGGATGCAGAAATTAAAATATCCCACTCGTTCCCCTCTCATGGCACGTTGAGCGATTTCCTTCGATTCCTTGCGGATTAATTCCTGTGTCAGAGCCCAGTGACGCAGGCCTGCCACCGCGCCGGCATGACGTGCCATATACACGCTGGTGTAGGCATCACGGGCAGCGCTTACGATGTTGTTGTTTCGCCATGCGCGGTTTTTCTTTTCCAGTGAAGCCAGCAAAAGAGTGAGCCTTGATTGAGTGGCTGCCGACGCCGCAATCTCCTGGTGAGCCGGCAGATTGGCCAGTTCGCTTGTCTTGGGTTCCTCGGGCAGACCGGAAAGGTCGTCTTCTGCGCTCAGAATGTCGGATTCAGCGGTCTGTTCGATGTCCCTGAGCAGCCAGGGGCCGCGTCCATTGGATTGCTGAAACGTCCAGAATTCCTGGAATTGTTCCGGCGTGGTGGTCCCGCGGACGAGGTTGGAGGTCCGGTCGTCCACGTAGTAGTCCGACGCGGTTGCCGTGATCAGGACGGTGAATTCGCGTTCTTCGATGTTTTTGCCGTAACGGACCTGAATCACCACGATGGAATCAATGGTCTTCACATCCACCATGTTGATCTCATGCGACTGCACCATGCCTTGAAGCAGCGCCGCGTGCTGCGCAAAAAGATCAGGCATCATCAGCGGGCGCATGGGGCTGTAGTTTCGGTTCTGCCAGCATTCCTGAAGTTTGGAAAACGTATTGCGCGCCGTCATTTCCAGCACTTGCTTTTCAAATGCCCGGTCACGGTTCACCACGCGCAGCAGGCTCCGTGCCGCTGCCCGGGCGCGGGGTTCAACGATTGCCGCGGTTAGCAGCACATCCAGCGGGCCGCTGCCATTGTTTTGCCTATCCTTGATCTCCCAATAAATGACCAGACAACTCAGTGCGACGAAAACCACCAGAATCACAACGAGCCAGAATTCGTTATTGGAACTGCCCGACTGCGAACTCCCCGAACCGCCGCTATACCCTCTTGAAAACGAAGAGCTTCGCCCGCCACCACCGCCGAAGCCACCACCTTTGTTATGAACCACAAACCCCTCGGCGATGTATGTATGCGGTCCATCTACCGTCAGGTTGTAGACGTCCGCCTCTTCACCGGTCTGCGTCCCTATTACCGGGACCAGAATCATCTTGCCGTCGCGCCATGCCACCATCTCGTCACCCGGCTTCAGCAGGCCTGCTGCGGCAAATTTGCCGTTACGCGCCATCATCGGGTGCTCGTCTGTGGTCCGTATCTCGCCCATTGTCGTCTGCAGAGTCAGCAGATTTGAACGTTGCTTGTACACATGTGTGACCGCCGCATTCACTGTCAGCCCATCCCCATCCACCGCCAACACGATGTCGCCCGGCTTAAGCGTTTGAATCGCCTTTAAGCCATCAGGCGTCTGGATCATCGTGCCGGCGGGGAAGCATCCGCCGCCTTTGTTGTGGACCGCGATATTGCCCGCAAAATACGTGTTGGGCCCATCCACCGAAAGGTTGTAGACAGTCACCGGGCCTGCAATCCGTTCAATTTGTGTAATCGGCTCCTGTGTCAATTCCTGCCCGCGATGAACCGTTACCTGCTCGCCGACTTTCCATTCTCCGATCGCCCGGAACGTGCCTTCCCGCGTTCTGAAAGGATGTTCAGGGGTAACGCAGATCACTCCGCCGGGCGTGCTCACCCGCAGGTATTCCTCTTCTTGATGGATAAACAGTTTCAGTAACGTCGCATGCACCAGGTGGCCATCGTCCGTGATGCTCAGAACTTCATCCCCGGGTTTCAGGTCTTCAATCGGCTTGCTGGTCCCATCACTGGTCAGGACCGGCGTGCCTTTTAAAAAACAACCGCCGCCGCCGCGTGCCCACGCATTCATGGGGGCAAGGCTCAGCAACACCCAGGCGATAACCAACAGTCTCAGAAACATGTGCACGGTATGTGCTCCCTCAGAAGTTTTTCACTCAACCGTATTGGCGCAGCGGAGGCTTTCCAGAGTATTCAAATGACCTGATATGTTTGGTGTTTAATGAAGCGCCGCGAGAATTCCGCCAAGCACTGCTGCTGCGATGACGATGCTCACGCCGATAATGCTCGCCGACACCACCAGGCCGAAGTATTGCGCAACCGCCACATTGCCCCGGGCGATCTCCTTGGCCTCATCCATCTCCGGCGTCATCTTGTTGATGATCCTCGGCAAAAAGGCCGAAGCGATGATCACCATCGCTACGCCCACAATGCCGCCCACGAAACAAAATACGAGTGCCAGCGCGAGATTGACTGTGATGTCATGAAGCATGGGAAAGTTCCTCGGAAAAAGTGAAGGTCAACGGCCATGATGTTACGGCGGCATTCTCTTCGCAAACGGGAAACGCCGCTCATGGTTTCCCGATTGTGAATCCAGAATTATTTCGATGTCTCAATATCGCTGCTGGGATGCGAACGTCCTTTGCATCTGCGCTTATTAGCTGCAAACAAAAAAGGCAAACCCAGGGTGCCGCGCTCAAGCGCGTAACCCTGGGTTTGAAGTAAGTGGAAATTTTCCAGCCTTGGTGAGGGCTTTAAATCTGAGCACTCGATGTTCGTAAAGAAGCGCTTTCTTTTCGAGTCTTAAGCAACATTTCGGAGTTGCATGGATTTCGACCTTTGGCTCTCCAGAACAAGATGATGCATGCGTTAGCGGTAGCCGCCTGCGATCATGAGAGCTTCACCGGTGATCCACTTGGCATCCGAGGAGGCGAGGAAGACGACGGTGGGGGCGATGTCGTTGGGCTGGCCGATGCGACCCAGTGGAGTTTGGGCTTCGACGGCTTTCTGGAAGTCGCCCTTTTCTGCGGTGGTGATGCCTGCGGCCTTGGTGCCTTCGGTTTCAACCATGCCGGGACTGACGGAGTTTACGCGGATTTTCTGAGGGCCAAGTTCCTTGGCGAGGGAGCGGGTGATGGCATCGACTGCGGCCTTGGTGGCGGAGTAGACGGAGCCGTTGGCGGGAGCGGCGGTGGCGACAACGGAACTGATGTTGATGATGCTTCCGCCTTGGTTGGAGAAGGCGGCAACGGCGGCCTGAGTGGTGAGGAGAAGGCCCAGGACGTTGAGGTCGAACTGCTTATGAAAGTGTTCGGCGGTGACGGCCTGGATGGGGGCGAACTCATAGATGCCGGCGTTGTTGACGAGAATGTCGAGCCGTCCGTAGGTTTTGACAGCCTGGTCAACGAGGGCCTTGGCTTGTGCGCCATCGGCGACATTGGCCTTGACGGCGACGGCCTTGCCGCCTGCGGCGGTGATCTGGGCGACAACCCTGTCAGCACCTTCCTTGCTTGAGGAGTAGTTGACGACGACGCTGGCGCCTTCCTTGGCGAGCTGGACGGCGATCTCAGCGCCGATGCCTTTGGAGGAGCCTGTGACGATGGCGACTTTACCGGTGAGCTTCTGGGACATGGCTGTTTCCTTTTGGAGGGGTTATTGTGTACCGATAGATACAAAATAGGTAGAGTGTGTGAAGGAGTCAAGAGAAAGTGTATCGAGTGGTAAAATATTTTGCGTGGTGTGGAAAACCGGGAATAGAAGACAAATCAGCGGAAGCCGCCTGTGACGGGGAGGGTGATGCCGGTGACCCAGCTGGATTCATCCGAGGCGAGGTAGACGACGGCGTGGGCAACATCCTTGGGTTGGCCCAGGCGGCCGAGGGGGACGAGCTTGACGAAGGTCTGGCGGAATTCTTCGTTGAGGGTGGGATTGCCGTCGAGGCCGGGGGTTTCGACGATGGCGGGGTTGACGGAGTTGACGCGGATGTTGCGGGGACCGAGTTCTTTGGCGAGGGCGCGGGTGATGGCGTCGACGGCCGCTTTGCTTGCGCAGTAGACGGCGGCATCGGAGGCGGAAGTGGTGGCAGCGACTGAGCTGATGTTGATGATGCTTCCGCCTGGACTGGAGAAGGCAGCGGCGGCGGCCTGGGTGGTGAGGAGAAGGCCCAGGACGTTGAGATTGAAGTGTTTGTGAAAGTGTTCGGGGGTGATGAATTCAAGGGGGAGAAATTCGTAGATGCCGGCGTTGTTAACGAGGATGTCGAGGCGGCCAAAAGTTTGGGTGGTTTGCTGGACGAGGGATTGGGCCTGGATGGGATCGGAGACATCAGCCTGGATTGCGACGGCGTTGCCGCCTGCGGAGGTGATTTGAGAGACGACCTGGTCGGCGGCGGCTTTGTTGGAGGCGTAGTTGACTGCCACGCTGGCGCCTTCATTGGCGAGGTGGAGGGCGATGGAAGCGCCAATGCCTTTAGAGGCGCCGGTGACAAGGGCGACTTTGCCGGTGAGTTTTTGAGGCATGTGGGCTTTCGTGCGAGGGATGGGAGAGTAGAGGGTATCCGATGAGGGTTCGGGGTGGTGTTTGTGAAGTCATGGGAAGTTAGGTTTTCAGACTTGACTCATTTTTGGGGCGGGTGAGGCCGCAGGGGAGAAATTAATACTTGACGGTATACAATCACCTATTCCACGTTGAAGGAGTGTGCCCGTGCCGCGTTTACAGCCATTTCGTTATTCGGTGTTGGACCTGGCTCCCATTGTGAAGGGGGGCACCGCGGGACAGGCGTTCAGCAATGCGCAGGAGTTGGCCAGGCATGCCGAAGCGTGGGGGTATTACCGGTACTGGCTGGCGGAGCACCACAACATTCCCGGGGTGGCCAGCGCGGCGACGGCGGTGCTGATCGGGCACGTGGCGGCGGCGACATCGACGATCCGCGTGGGGTCTGGCGGGATCATGCTGCCGAATCATGCGCCGCTTGTGATCGCGGAGCAGTTTGGCACGCTCGCAAGCATTTATCCGGGTCGGATCGATCTTGGGCTGGGAAGAGCGCCGGGCGGCGACCACAAGACTGCACGGGCGCTGCGCAGGGGGCTGGGATCGTCGGGAGATACGTTCCCGCAGGACCTGGAAGAGCTGCGGTCGTACTTTTCGGAAAATGGGCCGGGCAATGGCGTACATGCGATCCCCGGTGAAGGGCTGGACGTGCCGATTTATCTGTTGGGGTCGAGCGATTTTGGCGCGAGACTGGCGGCGGAGCTTGGGCTGCCGTTTGCGTTTGCATCGCATTTTGCGCCGGACTATTTGTTTGATGCGCTGAACTTATATCGGTCGCAGTTTAAGCCGTCGGCGACGCTGGATCGGCCTTACGCGATGATGGGCGTGAATGTGTTTGCCGCGGATACCGACGCGGAGGCCAAACGGCTTTCGACGTCGCTGCAGCAGGCGTTTTTGAACCTGATCCGAGGTAAGCCTACACAACTGCCCGAGCCGGTAGAGAGCATGGACGGCCGCTGGAACAGCGCGGAGGAAGAGCATGTGGCTCGGATGACGCGCATCAGCGCGGTGGGCACGGTGGACCGGGTGGCGGGCCAGATTCAAGAGATTCTGGAAGCGACCCAGGCGGATGAATTGATCCTGACTGGCGCAATCCATGACTCCAAGGCGAGGCTAAGGTCTTATGAACTAGCCAGCCAGGCAATGAAGCGCCTGGGGGCAGGGCAAAAGGCCAGCGAGAAGGCCGGGGCAAGATGACGGATGGATTGAGCCGCACGGGGGTTTAGGCTGGGAAGCAAAGTTTTTAACAGGCGGTCTTCAAGGGGGCGCGGGCTGATGCGATTCTTGTTTGAGCAGAAGATCCAGGCGACGTTGGAGCGGGTGTGGCAGTTTCATGCTAACCCCGCAAACATCATGCTGGTGATGCGTGAGAGGCGGGGGTTTGGATTGATGAGGCATGATGCGCGAGTGGCGGTCGGGGGGACGATCTGGTTTCAAGAGATGGTGGGCGGATGCGTACCGATGGTGCTGGGATTTCGGCATGCCCAGGTGATGCCCGGAAGCGGGTTTGTGAATGAGATGATCCATGGGCTGTTTAAGCCGTTTATCCATCGCCACTAATGGGGCTGATGGGGTGCGTGGTGCTGTACAGCGGCGCGCAGGACGCCCTGGCGGCGTGGTGGATGTGGAAGGTGCCGAATCGGGGATGAGGGGCGGGGTGTCTGGAGTGATAGCCGGTCGATGATTTTGTTGTTGGCGTGTGCAAGACACAGCACAGGTTCGGCCCATGCTGTGCCACCCGGAAATGAGGGGTAAAACAAAACCGGCTGGCGTGGGGCCAGCCGGTTTGATGGGTTTTAGAGTCAGGATTGTGAGATTATTCCAGCAGGTTGACGTTGTCGCTGATGGGGCGCAGGCGGCGCATGGATTGGTCCATGGAATTCATCAGGAGTTGAAGGGAATCAGGAAGGGGGTCTTTGGAGGGGAGAACCCACTGGCTGGAGTTGGAGTTGCTGGGGCCTTCAAACACCACGAGGGTGTAGAGGGTGCGGGCGAGTTCAAAATCGCCACGATCGAGTTCGCGACGACGCCAGGTGTCGGAACTGATCGCGGTCTGGATTTTGTCTAATTGGCCGGCTTCGATGAAGTGCTCAAGGGTTGCACCGTCGGTGTCGGTGAACACCGCTTTACCGGAGATGAGGTCAATGCTCAGCTTCTGGCTCAGGCGCTTGGGTTCGCCTTTGGCAGGCGCCTCGCGCTTGATTTCCAGATTCGTCGCGGTCTGGATTTTCTGGTTCTCACAGCCGGTGAGGGTGAAAAGCAGGGCGGCGAACGTCATGACAACCAACAGCACGCTCAGGTTCTTCATAAGTGGAAACTCCTGTGGGACAGGCGTTAGCATCCCTGTTTATGGGGCTGTCGTCAACTTGGGGGTAGGAATGAGGAGAAAGAGGCGTCGGGGCGGTGGAAAGCGAAGGAGGGAAGAGTGAGGATGATTTATAAATTGCGATTTGTAATTTGTAATTTTAAGACCAGAAATACAGGAATTTTTAGACTTATTCGCGCCTTGACCGGGAGGTTCAGGACAGGGCAAAGAAAAGGGACCGGGCTCTTTGAGAGAGACCAGTCCCTGAATGCGATGGGGCTTGGAGAATCAGCGAGAGGTGGCGGGGACGCTTTGCATGATGTCGATCTTTTCGACCGTGATAATGCGAAGGCCCAGGCCGGGGTTGTAGGTGGTTTGGCCGACGATGCCGACCACCTGGCCCAGAACCTGGCGGGGTTCGTAGTTATCGCCGGGCTGGACGTAGACGATGGTCCGGTTGTTGGCGGAATCAACCAGCCTGAAGAGCCGGGGGGCGTCGGTGCCGTCGTAGACGGTAGAGGAGAGCAGGGTGCCGACCGCGTCGTATTTGACGGGGGCCTTGTTGATCAGTTCCGTGGCGGGCTTGGGCTCTTCGGAAGTCTGGGTGGTGGAAGTGGTGGTTTCCACCTTGGGCTTTTTCTCAGAAGCGGGGATATCAAGCTTCTGAGACTGGACTTCCTTGAGGGTCTTGGCGATATCGATGCTCTTGGGGAGCTGGGCGATACGGGCCTTGACGATTTGGCCGTCGCGGCGGGAGAGGGTGCTGGCGTCGATCGCCTCATATTGCTTAAGGAGGTCGGCCAGAGGCTGCTGCTCCAGGGGGAGCTGCTGAATCTCTTCCAGCTTCAGCTCAAGGGCCTTGAGAGCGGGGCTGTCCGGGTTGGTTTGAGGGGTGGGGCCGGCGTCCGCTTCGGGCGTGGCGGCGGGGGCAGAGGCAGCCGCGACTGCGACAGGGGCCGCAGGTGCGGGCTTTGCCGCCGGTTTGGCGGCAGGAGCGGCGGGCTTTTTATGAGCCTCGGGTGCGGCGTAAGGCACGCCGTGAGGCTCGCCTTTACCGGTGACGTCCGCCTGGGCCTGGTTGACCGTTGGCGGGGCAGCGGGCTTGGGGGCCGCAGTGGGTGCGGGGGCAGGCTTGGACGCAAGAGGCTGGGCCTCAGGCGGGAGGGGCTGAGTGGTGGCGGGGGCCGGAGTCGCGACAGCGGCCTGGGCGGGTTTTTCAGCCGTCTTGGCGGTGGGCGCGGGGGCTGGAGCCGGTGCGGGCTTGGCGGCGGGCTCTTTTTCGTTGAGAAGATCAAGCCGGCGGACGCTGCCGGGCTTGAGGAAGACGTAGGCTTCGGCAGGGGGCGTGATCTTGTAGAACGCGCCGTCCTCACCCTGGATCTGCACCTTGGTGCCCTTGGTGAGCGTGCCCTGCTTGCGGCTGCTTTCGGCGACGGATTTGGGGTTGAAGGCGAAAACTTCGGCTTTTTCCCCGCTGACGAGGCCGGATTTCTTGTCGTCCGACAGCGTGATGCCGGACTTGGCAACAACGCTGAGCGTGCCTGCGGGAGGTGTGACCTTGAACCAGCCGGCGATCATTTCATTGACCACGACGGTGGAGCCTTTGGGCACCTGGCCGACGACGTACCAGGTGTTGCTGGGGCCAGCCAGAACATCTGTGCTGTCTTGAATCGTGGCTGCATTGTAAGAGCCAGCCTGGGCCCAGGCCTCAGGGGCAGGCAGCATGGCCGACGTGACAAAAAGGGTGGCAGCGAGCAGGGGAATAGAAACAAATAACGGCTTGTGGCGCATATAACCTCCATGTCTTATGCGTTTGAAAGTCGCAGGGATTGTAGCAGATTGCGCGACACAAGCCAGTGTTTTATGCGAAAAAGTCAATGTTTGGGATGAGAGGGAGGGTCAGGGAAAACCCTTGAGAAAATTCAGGTGCAATCCGAACGGGAGCGTGTTATTGTTGCCCTCGGAGACAGGAAGTCGATAAACGCCTAGCGACAGGGAGGTCGCCAAGTTGATCCCACAAGAAAACTCGTCAGGCCCGGCCAAGCACTTTGTTCTCGACACCAACGTGCTGCTCCATAACCCGGCCTCTTTGTTTATGTTCGCCGACAATGAAGTGGTGATTCCCTTCACGGTCATCGCGGAAATCGACAAGTTCAAGAAGCAGACCGACGACGTGGGCCGAAACGCCCGCGAATCCATCAGACATCTCGATAAGCTGCGCAATGCGGGCAACCTGCGCGAAGGGGTGCAGTGGAACGGGCATTCGGGAAAAATCCGAATCGACTTTTCCACAGAGGACCGGCCCAAGATCCTTTCGGAAGATACGCCTGACAACCGGATCATCTCCGTGGCCTGGAACCTGCTTCAGCAGGGCAAGCGGGCGATCTTCATCTCCAAGGACTTGAACTGCCGCATCAAATCCCACGCGTTGGGCATTCAAACCGAGGACTTTGAGGCACAGAAAGTCGATGCTGACCGGCTGTACCGCGGGTTTGAATCACTGGCCGTGGACGGCAAGCTGATCGACACGCTGTATGACGAAAAGCAACTTGCTGTGGATCAGCTCAAGCCATACCTGAAGGTGACCGAAGACGACGGCAGCGTGAGCGACCTGCAACTTTACGCCAACCAGTACATTCAGTTGCGGGATGTTTACGATGAATCGCACACCGGGCTGGCGAGGCTGCTGGGAGAAACAGGCCACCTGATCCCCATTCATGGGCCCAGGAAACCGGTGTTTGGCGTAATGCCACGAAACTCGCAGCAGATCATGGCGATGGATCTGCTGGCGGATGACGACATCAAGCTGATCACCCTGCTGGGTACGGCGGGCACGGGTAAAACCCTGCTGGCCATCGCTGCGGGCATGGTGAAGGTGTTTAACGAGCAACGCTACGACAAGCTGCTGGTGGCCCGCCCGATCATGCCGATGGGGCGCGATATCGGCTATCTGCCGGGCGATAAGGACGAGAAACTTTCGGCGTGGATGCAGCCGATCTTCGACAACCTTTCGTACCTGCTTTCGACGCGCGGGTCGGGCTCGCAGCACGCCGAGAGCCACACGCCGGAGCAGAGGATCCAAAGCCTGATGGAATCGGGGCAACTGGTTTTGGAACCGCTGACGTATATCCGCGGACGGAGCATTCCGCACCAGTTCATGATCGTGGATGAGGCGCAGAATCTTTCGCCTCATGAGGTGAAGACAATTGTGTCTCGCGTGGGTGAAGGGACGAAGATCATCCTGACGGGCGATATCGGGCAGATCGATAACCCGTACCTGGATAGCTCTTCGAACGGGTTGTCTTACATGATCGAACGGCTCAAGGGGCATTCGATCGTGGGGCATGTGACGTTGGCCAAGAGCGAGCGCAGCGCGCTGGCGTCGCTGGCGGCAGAGAAGCTTTAAAGAATGGTCTTGGGAAGAGTGAAAACCAAGCGCGGATTTTTAACCGCGAAGGCGCGAAGACGCGAAGGAAAGAATCGGAAAGTAGAAGACGTTCAAAAATAGATTCGACCAGAAACAAGCCGCCATGGATTGCGGTTCAGACAGCCCGCTGTTCTCTCCGCTACTCTTGCTTTCCGTCTCTTCCCTTCGCGTCTTCGCGCCTTCGCGGTTAAAAATCCGTTCTTCTTTTTAAGACTATCTGCCGCTTTCTCATAGACACGGGATAACCCGAGCCCCCTTGGCGTCGCTATTCGTTGCAGGCGCCTACAATTACGTCCCCATGGCGCAGAGTGATCGAGAAAAACTGTCTGAAAAGGCCAGGTGCCTGCCGAAAGTGCCCGGCGTCTATCTCATGAAAGATGAGAAAGGCGTGGTGGTTTATGTCGGCAAGGCGATCTGTTTGCCGGACCGGGTGGGGTCTTACTTTGTGCCGTCGACGGACCTGGGGTTCAAAAAGCAACCGATGCTGGATGTGATCATCGACTTCGACTTCATCGAGTGCGAGAGCGAGTGGGAAGCGCTCCTGATGGAGAATCGGCTGATCAAGGACATTCATCCGCGATTCAATGTGATGCTGACGGATGACAAGACGTATCCGTACCTGGTGATCACGCTGCGGGATGACTTTCCAGGCGTGTATCTGACACGCGAGCCGAACCATCCGGACTTTAAGGGCGCCAAGATATTGGGGCCGTTCACCAGCGTGTTTGCACTGAGGGAATCGATCCAGATTCTGCAGCGGGTGTTTAAGTTCCGGACGTGCAGCATGGAGATCGCGGAGAACGATCCGAAACTGCGCGGTTTTCGGCCCTGCCTGCTGTACCCGATCAAGCAGTGCACGGGGCCGTGTGCTGCGAAGGTGTCCAAGGAAGCTTATCGGGAAGATATTCAGCGGTTTGTGAAGTTTCTGGAATCCAAGCGGTCGGTGATGCTGCGCGAGATGCGCGAGCAGATGGATGCAGCCTCGAAGAATCTGGAGTTTGAAAAAGCCGCAGGCTTGCGGGACCAGATCAAGGCGATCGAAAAGCTGGACGAACGAGGGCACAAGGATGACAACTGGCAGCCGGAATCTGAATCGGCCATGTCGTTCTACAGCGATCCGCGAAAAGGGCTGGAGTCGCTGCAAAAGGCCTTGAAAATGGAAAAGCCGATCCGGTGCATCGAGTGCATCGATATCGCGCATCTGCAGGGCAATGAGACCGTGGGATCGAAGGTTTGTTTTGTGGATGGGCGGCCGTTTAAGAACGAATATCGGCGGTATCGGATCGCCAACGCGAAGAATGACGACTTCACGTCGATCCGGGAGGTGGTTTCGCGTCGATACCGCGAAGCGGGAGAAGGCGCGGAGATTTACCCGGACCTGATCATCATCGACGGCGGGCAGGGGCAGCTATCAGCGGCGATGGAGGCGTTTTCGCAATTGAATGTGGCTCCGCCTAAGGTGGTGGCGCTGGCGAAGAAAGAGGAAGTGCTTTACACGCTGGATTCGCCGGAACCGATCAAGCTGGCGAGGAACAATGCGGGGCTGAAGATCTGCCAGGCGATCCGTGATGAGGCGCACCGGTTTGCCCAGCGGTACCACCACTTTTTGCGGACCAAGCGGGTGACGGAAGGGATGATTCCGGCGACGAAGAAACCTAAGAAAAAGAAGGCGAATCTGTCGTTGCCGGTGCAGCCGGCGGTGGGGCCGCCGATTGAAACGTTTGATGATTTCGAGGTGTTTGACGAAAACGAGCAATAGAGGGGCTAGAAATGGCGAATATTCCGTGGTGGATGCTGGCGCTGCTGGTGTTCATTGATTTTGGGGTGCCACTTGGGTTGCTGATTGCCGGCATTTGGTTGATCCGCAGGACATTAAAAAACCGCAAGCGGACGGATGTGTTGGAATGCGCCAAATGCCGGTACGACATGCGTGCCTCGCCAACACTCACATGTCCGGAATGCGGATATGTGCATCAATCCATTGAGCGTCTTTACCCTGGAAGCAGGCGTGTGAACATCAAGGTGACGGTGGCCGTTTTGCTCTGCCTTCCCGGACTGTGGGGGTCTCATCCGCACTTTGGTATTTCCCTTGGGCATACATAAAAAATCTGAATACAAGGGCTAGCAAAGCGAAGTTTGCATCCCTGGGGCCTCGGTGGGATTCCGCCGGATACAACGTCAGGGGTCAGAACTATCCCTTCTGGACGAAGGCACTTATTGAACTGGCCGAGAGTAGACCAGGCCTTGAGCTTATCCCACGATGGAACCAGCGGTATAGCCCGCGCGAACCTGATGGCAAACTCAGCACCGTCTTGTTTCACACCCTACTTGCATGGTCGTGGCGACCTTCGCTTAATTACCAGCTCTACCTGCCTTTGGAGTGCTATTGGGAGGTGGAATTTGCAAGCGGGGATCCCGGCAAACTTACGCCGGAAGATGTGAAGGAAATCATCGCGATCCCAGGTATCGAGTGTGTCACCATCGGGCCGCATATTCCGGTGGATGATTATACGTTGGCGGAATTTGCCAATATCGAGTCCGGATGGGGTTATGTGACGGTAGCGAATTACGCGACCAATCCCAGGCAGGCAGACATCTGGAACACCGTTAAAGCAATCAACGCCTTACGCGGGATCGGCATTGATGCATCATCTCCGTTACCCGAGGCATTTTGGAGAATGTTGCAAAACTCCTCATTAAATAGGGTCACCGTCAACGCGGCTCCGGGCAGGCGAGATGATCCGCTGCTGAAAAAGGCTGCGGAATATCTGCCCAAGTGCGAAATCTACTTACACAGTTTGCCGGCAAATTCTTGATTGTTTCGGCACCGGAGTTATCAGTCTGCGTCATCCTGAATTTAACCGACAGTGATAACGGCTCCGTCGTCGGTCGCAATGGTTTTCATCTTCACATCCAAAAACATCCTAATCAGCCCGATATGTGTCTGCGCATGGCCCGACAGCCCGATGCAACGGAACTCGCCTGACCCGGCGAGGGCCAGGGGGAGCATGAGCTGGTCGGTGAGGTGTTCGCCCACCGGGGCAGTGGTGACGAGATAAGCCTTGACCTGCTCGATGGCTTCATCGGCGACCTTGGCGGGAACGATGTTGGTGTCGGCGAAGCCGGTGATGACTTCGGTGACGTTTTCGTAATCCAACTGGACGGTAAGCACGAAGCCGGGGCCGAGGGACTTTTTATGCTCGTGCATTTTCAGGCAATCGTCAGGCCAGTTAAAAGCGTTCTGAAAATGGGCGAGGGATTCCTTGGCCAGTGCGGGGTTGATGTGGGCGAACTGGGCGGTGGCGCGTTTGGATTTAAGCCCACCGCGGTCCATGAGAGAGAAGCCTTTGAGGGCGCTGCCGGGGACGATGCGGGCCAGGACGCTTCCGCCTCCTGCGGGGTAGAAGCCGGGGGCTTTGAGTTCCAGCGCGAGGCTGACTCCGGCGCGGCGGACCATGGGGGCGAAAGTGTGCTCCAGAAAATCAAACGGCGGAGCGAAGGCGTTGTGAGTGCCGCCTTCCAGCGTGATGTTGGTGGGAGTGTCCGTGGTGAGCAGGGGAGGAAGCACGGTTTGAAGCACCAGCGAAGTGCTGCCGGCGGTGCCGACGGCAAAACGATAGTTACCAGCGGTAACGGGGCCGGGCTTGAAGGTGAGTTCGGTGGAGCCGATGCGATCGCCGGTGACGGTGGCATTGGATATTTGCGTGGCGGCGGTGACCGCGGTGAGGTGCTGACGCATGAGCCCGGGGCGGGCGCGGCCGGCCCGGATATTATTGATGGTGAAAGGCTGGCCGGTTTTGATGGAGAGGCCGAGGGAAGAGCGCAGGAGTTGCCCGCCGCCTTCGCCTGAGGAGCCGTCGATGTTGATCATTTTCATGGTCTTGTGCTTGAGTGGAATTGTCGTGCCCGGGTCTGGACGACCCGGGCACGTGGGAAGAAATAGCAGTAACAAGTTTTAGTCGTCGGCTTTATCGGAGTCCTTGATCACGAACTTCGCCGTGAGCCGGGCGACTTCGGAGGCGAGCCCTGCCTGCTTAACGCTGGAGAGGACTTCCTCAAAGTTTTTGTAGGCGTGGGGCGCTTCGTCGATGGGGTATTGGCGGCTGTTGTGCAGGACATCCGCGTTGGCCAGAGACTGGTCGACGGTGGCCTGGTTCAAGTTGCGTGCTGCCGCCTTGCGCCCCATGGCACGGCCTGCGCCGTGGTTGACGGAGTAGCACGAGAGTGCGGCGCCCGGGTCGGCAACCATGACGGCTGAGCCGTCCTTGGGGTTGCCGGGAAGCAGGATGGGGTGCCCGGTTTCATAGAAGGGGGTTTCCTTCAAGTCGTGATGCCCCGCGGGGAACGCGCGGGTTGCGCCTTTGCGGTGAACCCATTCGGGGCGGCCGTCGACGACTTCCTTACGGGCGATATTGTGGCTGATGAAATACACGAGATCGCCAGTGGTGCCGGGAAGGACTTCCTGGAAGGCTTCCAAAATGAGCGCATTGATGAGCATGTGGTTCACAGTGGCGAAGTTTGCCCCAAGGGCCATGTGGTTGATGTACGCGTCCGCTTCGGGGGTACCAAGGGGCGCGTAGACGAGTTCCCGGTCGTTACCGGGAAGGGGGATGGACCACTCGGCGAAGTGCTTCTGGAGAGATTTGAACTGCGCGCCGGCGAGGATCGCTCCCAAGCCGCGGGAACCGCAGTGGGAAAGGAAAGCGATGTGGCCGTCGCGCAGGCCAAAGGTCTGGGCGACTTTTTGGGCGCGGTCATCAGGCTGCACCTGGACGACTTCGCATTCGCCGAAGTGATTACCTCCGCCGTAGGAACCAAGTTGGCGGGCCTTGGAGTCAAAGTCGCGGATGGTCTGGTTGGTGATGAGCTCGTCGAGCACAGCTTCGAGGGCGCTGGTGGAGCCGTCGTGGCCGGTGTGTGCCGAGTCCTCACAGCGGGCCGCCCAATGCTCGGGGATGCCAAGCTCACGACATACCGCGGGCACAGCGCCCTGGGTTACCGCGGCCTTGCCGGTGGTGCGGTCGACAAATCGGCCCTTGGCCGTCCGGCGGTTACCCACGCCCGTTGGGGTGCGCTCAAGAATCGCGTTGATGAGCGCCCGGCGGGTGCGGTGGTTCTGCACTTCGGCAGCAGGGATGTTGAGCTGAAGGAGGCTCATGGAGCACTTGATATCGACACCGACGGGGCCGGGGTAGATATGAGTGGGGGACGAGAGTACGCAACCCACAGGTGCACCATAGCCGGCGTGCGCATCAGGGTTCAAGACGAGCTTGGAGACACCGGGAGCCAGCCGGGAGTTGATGGCCTGCTGGATCGCCTTGTCGTCAAAGCCGTCGCGGATCTGCTTGGTTCCGATCACGGTGATGGGGGCGACACGGCCTTCGGCAACGGGAAGGATGCCAGTTGCGGGGCCGGTTTCGATGATGTTGGAATTGAGGTTCATGAGTGGGCCTATCGTAAAGGATGAGTCCGGCGGTTTTGGGCCCCCCGGAAAGAGGCCTTGATGCCGGTTGATATGTGTCTATAAGCACAGGGCGTGCCAGAGTTGAATTTGGGACGCGAGATTTTTGATTGGGCGGAAGAAGCATGGGAAAATGGCGCATTGGATGCGGAATTTTAGAGGGATTCAGAAAGAGAGAGGAGGTGATCGGGATTTGAGAGGATTCAAAAGTAGATTTGAGGATGGTATATGGAATTATCTTTTAGTATAAAAGGCGATATGAAAAGATTGTTCCGTAAAAAGGTGGTGGTGATTGGGCTATTGGGCATCGCGTTGGATGCGCGTGAAGGGCCTAAGCGATGGGAGCTTTGGCGGCCGACGGTTTCGCTTTGCCAGCATGAAGATCTGCTTGTAGATCGGCTGGACCTGGTGAGCGATGAGAAGTTCATGGGGCTGGCCAAGCGCACGGCGGCGGATGTTTGCCAGATATCGCCTGAGACGAAAGTGGAACTGCATCGGTTGGACTTTTCAGACCCGTGGGACTTTGAAACCGTCTATGCCAAGCTGCATGACTTTGCGATGGCGTACCCATTTGATACGGATCACGAGGAATATCTGCTGCATATGACCACGGGGACTCACGTGGCGCAGATTTGCCTGTTTCTGCTGGCGGAGTCCCGCAAGATTCCAGGGAGGTTGATTCAGACTTCGCCGCCGACGCGCAGGGGAGGGAGCAAGGGGGCGCAAGCGGAGTACCGGATCATCGATCTTGATCTGGCGAACTATGACCAGATCGCCACACGGTTCAACAAAGAGCAGAAGGAAGGGCTGTCGTTTTTGAAAGCCGGGATCGATACGCACAACAAGGCGTTTAACCGGATGATCGAGCAGATCGAAAAAGTGGCGGGCGCATCACGCGAGCCGATTCTGCTGATGGGGCCGACGGGTGCGGGAAAGTCCCGCTTGGCCAAGCGGGTGTTTGAGCTGAAGAAGAATCGCAGGCAGGTGACGGGCCGGTTTGTGGAGGTGAATTGCGCCACCCTGCGCGGTGATGCTGCGATGTCTACGTTGTTTGGCCATCGCAAAGGGGCGTTTACCGGCGCTTTGGGCGATCGGCCGGGCCTGCTTCGTGAAGCGGATTCCGGGCTGCTGTTTTTGGATGAAGTGGGCGAACTGGGTTTGGATGAACAGGCGATGCTGCTGCGCGCGATTGAGGATCGGGTATTTTTCCCGCTGGGGTCGGATACGGAGGTGAGGTCGGACTTTCAACTGATCTGCGGGACAAATAAGGACCTGAGGCAATGTGTGGCCGCGGGCACGTTTCGGGAGGACCTGATGGCCCGGATCGATCTGTGGACGTTCAAGCTGCCGGGGCTGGCGCAGAGGCGAGAAGATATTGAGCCCAACCTACGCTTTGAGCTTGAACAATACGCGGCGAAATCCGGTATGAATGTGACGTTCAATAGGGAAGCGCATGAACGATTCATGGCATTTTCGCTGTCCGCTGAGGCCAAGTGGCTGGGGAACTTTCGCGATCTTTCCGGCGCGGTGATGCGCATGGCGACACTGGCACCCGCAGGGCGGATCGGCGTGCCGCAAGTGGAAGAGGAAGTGGCACGGCTGAGCGAAGGATGGGAGCGGGCACGTAAACCTTCTGATCCGAAGTCAGAAGCGCTTTGCGACATGCTGGACGTTGAGCTGGATGAGGAATCGCTTGATCTATTCGACGCGATGCAGATTAAAGCGGTGCTGAGGGTGTGCCGGGAAGCAACATCGCTTTCGGATGCTGGGCGGCGGCTGTTTGGGGTATCTCGTGAGCGGCGGTCGAGCGTGAATGATGCGGACCGGCTTAAGAAGTACCTGACCCGGTTTGGGGTCACCTGGGCGGATATCAGGCGCTGAAATGCTGCATGAAGTCCGGCAGGCCTTTAAAGACGTGGGTGGGTTTCACGTGGGATTTGGCGAGGTCTGCGGGATGGGTGACGCCGGTCATGAGGAGGGCAGTGGTCATACCCATGTTGATGCCGCCTTGGATGTCGGAATCGAGATTGTCGCCGACGATGATGCAGCGTTTGGGATCGAGGTTAAGGGAATCGCAGAGGGGTTGGAAAAAGAAGCGTTCGGGCTTGCCGGTGTAGGCGCTGCGGTCATCGGGAAGGTTGGCGGCGAAGCTGAAGAGCTTGCCCCAACTGCCGGATCCGAACTCAAGCTGCCCCCCTGCGATGGGGAAGACGCGATCGGCGCAGCCGACGACCATTTTAGCGCCGCGGAAAAGGTGGTTTAAAGCGACAAGCGAGCGTTCAAAATCAAATGGGACATGGTTTTCACGAAAGTGCGTGCCGACGGCGACGATGTCGCAATGGACGTCCAAGGTGTCGACCCAGGTGACTTCGCCGCCGAGCATTTCAAGGATGGCGCTGCCGGCGAAATTGAAGACTGTGGGCTTGCGGCCGAGTTCTTTGGCACGGGCGCGGATCCAGGCGGCCTGGGAATCGCAGGCGCTGTAGATGAGGGCCGGGGGGACGTCCACGCCCATTTTTTTGAGCTTGTTGGAGAGCTCCAGGCTGGTGTTTGCGCCGTTGTTGGTGACGCAGCGGATGGGGATGCCGTCGCGCTTAAGCAAAGCGAAAAGCTCCGCGACTCCGGGGAGGGCGTGGCCTTCCCGGTAAAGGGTGCCGTCCATATCAAACAGTACCGCTTGAAAGTCTTTGAATCTCACAGCGTTTGGCTCTTGTTATCGGTCTGGCCGGGGAGCATCACCTGGCGCGGGTATCCCAGCTTGGCGCTGACCTGCTCACGGATGCTCTTAAGCAGTGACTGGACGCGGATGTCCTGACGCGGCACCTCAAATGAGCCGTGCATGTTTGACTGGCCCAGCAGGTCTTTAAACCCTGGGGTGCTGTCGACGAGGATCAGGTTCGACTGCCAGAGAGAGAAGTCTACAACGGCCTTGCCGGCGTTATCGTGCAAGAAGACGTAACCGGCGCCGGAATAGACGCCGACGACTTTCTTTTCAGGGCCGGTGAAGATCGTGTAGTGAATGGTGGCGTTGGTGGCGTCAGGCTCAATGGGCGTGCGGCCTGCCCAGGGCGTCCAGATGGTGCGGATGGTGACGACCTGGGTGGGGTTGTCCTCAGGGCCATCGATCAAAACGATGGTGCACAGGCCATTTTCCTGGAGGGTGTAGGCGCCGATCTGATAGTTGCTTTGAAGCTGGACATTGCCCAGTGTGGCGCTTTGCGCAGTGAGTGAGCCCAGTGAGTGCTCGCAGCCGGAAAAGAGCGCTGCGGCAAGGCAGAGGCCGCCTGCGAGGATGGATTTGACCAACATGTGGTTAGACAATCGTCTTCTCCACGACTCGGTTGCGGGGCTGGCCAAAGCCCGCGGGGGCTGCGGGACGGGTGAGGCCCAGGAGCGCGAAGGAATCGCGGGTGACGATGGCGTCGCGAAAGGCACGGGGAAAGGATGTTTCTTTGTGAAGCGCAGGCGGCCAGGCCGCAGTGAGGATCTCCTGCACGGCCTGGCGGATGGAGCCAAACGGGTAGCAGGAAGCCAGAAGAAGCTTGCCGTCGACCCCCATGGCGCGGGCCTTGACGAGCAGGGCTTCAAGCGATTTGGCGCAGCCGGAGAGCTCCAGATAGACATTGGGCCTGCGAAGAGCGACCAGAAGGGTCTGGTCGATCCAGGGGAAACCCGCTTCGGAGACAAGGAATTTGAGGGTGGGATAGTCGCGGGCGACGATGTCGAGATCGACCGGGTTGGTGAGGGCCATGTCGGTTTCGCCCAGTCGGACGAGCCGGTTTTCAACCATGACGGCGAGCTTTTTCTCCTGGCAGGCCTGGAAAAGCGTCGCAAAACCAGGGCCCGTGAGCGCCTGGCCCTGGGCGCAAGGGCTGATGGTGACTCCCTGGAAACCGGCGGCAACCGCGCTTGCGAACTGTTCTTTCCAGGAATCGCAGGTGGGATCGATCCCGGCGAAACCGATGAAGCGGCCGGGATTGAGTTCAATGGCCCGGTGGACGGTTTTCACAGGAATATGAGCGCCCAGCCGCTTGACGCAGAGCCCGTGGACGATGGCGGCGTCAGCCGGCTGGCTGGATTCATACAGGCCAGCGGGGCTGCCGTCAGGCCGGAGCGTAGGGTCGCTGTGGGCCAGCGTCAGCCTTTGGGCAAGGACCGGGCCAAGCTGCTTAGGGGAATCCCAGGTGCGTGTGAAGACGTCTTGCATGGCTGTTGGTTAACCCCTGTTTTATCAAGGGTTAAGGATTTTAGTGAGACTTTTCGTAGTCCGCGGCGGACTTTAAAGCGTCAAATTGAGCAGGGTTTGAGAGCTTGATTTTGACCAGCCAGCCCTTGTCATACGGGTCTTCGTTGAGGATGGCGGGGTTGTCGATGACGGCCTGATTAAAGGCGATGACTTCGCCGTCGACGCCGGAGTAGATTTCGCTGGTGGCTTTTACGGATTCGACTTCTGCGAAGGGCTGGCCTTTTTTGATGGCGCCGGTCTTTTTGCGGACTTCGAAGTAAGTGATGTCGGTGAGTTCATCGACGGCGAATTTGCTGATCCCGATGGTGACGACGCCGTCGGCCAGCTTGTGCCATTCGTGGGATTCCAGGTAACGCAAATCGGGGGATCCGGGCATGGTTTTCTCCGCATGAAAGTTGGACAAGATGATACGGGGAAAGGGGGGTGAAGACAAAAAGCGGGAATGCGGGAATAGGTGAGGTGTGGGAGGTATGAAAGATGGGATATGGAGATGGTTGAACGATGAATTGGGGTCCCTTGGATGCGATTGACGGATGAAGGTGAAAATCATCAAAATTAATTTGGGGGCGTGTAAAACAGCTCAAACCGTGGATTTTGATCAAAAACGCCTTTATCGGCCCATTAGGGCTAATTTCTTTAGTTTTTACCCTCCCTGCCTCAGATCTCTGATTCTGTTGTACATAACGTACATTATCGGACCTTATGGGTTGCGAAGGATTAGCGGAGGGGGGGTAAAAACGGGAAAAGTCGGTTTTTGTCGATTTTATTGGGTTTTGCGCATTTTAACGTATAAATCACGATTTGAGCTCATGTTGAGGAATTTCGGTAAAATGCGCTCTTTAGGTCTATAACCGGTTCATATGGACATTGGCATGAAAATTCACCATCGGATCGATTTGGCGGTGATTGGGCAAATTCTGGCTGGCAAACGCGGCGTGTGTGTTTTGCCCGGGCAATCGATGACGCTTGATCTGGACCTCCCTGCCCGGGATTATCCAGTCAGGCGGAAGTTTCGGGGTGTCGGCGAAGTTGATCTGTTTTGGCGCTGGCGGCACGAAGGCGGCGTGCATCTGCTGTACCGATCGATTCGTGATGCTTTGGACTCCAAACGGGCGTTTGGCGAGCGTTATTCGCTGAAATTGACCGGAAATGGCGAAAATTGGCCCCGAAATGCCTATATGAAGGTGCCGATCACGCCGGAAATGGCCGTCGGCGGGCCGTTAACGTTTAGTGTAATGGTCTGCACAGACGGGGTTTATGTCGATTCTGCGGGCGAATTGGGTGTGGAATTGGGCATTTATCGGGCCAATCCGGCCCGACATCCGGGTGATATCAGTGATTTGCCCGATGAAACAGTGCGCATGGAGATTCCCCCAGGCACGCAGGATTGGCGGGAATTGTCTGTGCAGGTGCAATTAAAGCCCGGGGATGTGCTGGGGCTGGTTCGGGTCGGGGGGCGGAAATTCAAAGGCGTGGCGTGGGTTGGATCGCCTCGGCTGTTTGGTGAAGGCGGGGATACGGTGATCCCCCCTTTCATGCCGGAGACGTCTGAGGAGAACTGGCGCGGCGTGGTTTGGATGGGTGAAAACCTGTCGCGGGTGGAATGGCCGGAGTTTTCGCTGGCGGTGGATGACGTGGCCGGACGGGTGACGCCTGTGTTTTTGGGGATGTCGCGTGGCGGGGAGTTTGAACTGGATCTGCCGAAACTTTCGGCGGGGAAACACAGGCTGACTTTGACGCTGCATGGGGACTATGAGACGGCACTGCCGTTTAATGTCTGGGAGGCGATGGTTTTAGAGGAAGGTACGCGGCCGATTGAGTTGATTGGGCATGCGCAGTACGCGGAGGAAGGGAAGGATTTTGGTGTTTTAGTGGAGGTTAATTCGGGTGATGAGCACACCCTGAAGGTGGTGAGCGTGCCTGCGGGGAAAGCCCGGGAGAATCCCACGTTTGAAGTGCAGGTGGAGGGGCAGAAGCTTGCGGTTTCGCCTAAGCGGGTGGTGACGTGCAAGGGGGCGCATGATGTGATCGTGAGCGTGAGTGAGCATCATGTGCCGCAGGAGGTGGAGGCGTTTAAGAGCTTTATTTCGTGGTATGTGGCCAATGATCTGGGGAATGGGATTGGGTTTCGGCCGATCTATAACTGGACTGGCTCGCGCCAGGTGAACCCGCAAGCATGGCAGATGATTACCCCCCTTCTCAATGATCTGGGCATGCGGTACTTCTTGATTCGTGATGGACGTGCGCTGCCTGGCAGGGCCGCAAACCCGGCAGACGGGCTATTGGCGGGCCCGGGGTTTTTAGGCAGGCAACTCCACGAGCGGGACGGGAACTACATCTACGGGGCATTTAAACGGCAATGGGACGCGTTCTGGGGTGATCTTTTCCGAAGGCCCGCAGACCCGGGAGAGAACCTGATTCTGGACTTTAAACGGATGCTTCACCGGGAGGGACGCAAAATCCGCCTGCATGTGCCAGAGGCGGCGGACATGCGCCAGGCGTCGCTGGAACTGGTGGCGAATCTGGACGCAGAACGAAACGGCGCCACCCGGCATACGGGGCCGACAACGCTGTTTAATTACTTCTACGATGCGGGTTATGACTGGGTAGGTGCGGAAACGATGTACGGGCCGGAAGATGTGCTGCTATCGGCCTTGCGCGGGGCGAGCGTTGCGGTTGGAAAGACGGATTTCGGCGCGCATTTGGCAATGAGCTGGAGCAGTGCGCCGCATGACACGTCGGCGCACGCGGAGCGGTACTTTTTGTCCCTGGCGGCGTGCTATCTGCATGGGGTGAATCAGATCAACCTGGAAGATGGGTTGATGCGGATGGACGCCGAATATGCCTCGCATGACGTGTATTCACATGCGTGCCAGATTCATCGGGATGTGCATGCGAGGTTCCGGAAGTTTGTGCAGACGCACCCCAGACGCGGGACGATGCGGGCGCCGGTGGGCGTGCTGCGCGGGCGGTACTGCGGGTGGCAGTGTTTCTACCGGGAGAACGTGTTTGGGAACCAGCGGCCGGACTTTAAATTCGGGCCGTCGGAGGAAAGCTTTGATTTGATGCGCGTGTTTTACCCACGTGCGGAACTGGAGTGCATTTACCGGCTTAAGTGTACGGACGACAAGCCCGAGGGCTGGTACACGGGAACGCCTTACGGGCAGGTGGATGTGGTGCCGCTTGCGGTGAATGGTCCGCTTGAGGGGTATCGGGCGCTGGTGTTTTTGGGTTGGAATACGTTTGAGGAGCAGGACTTTGCCCGGCTGCTGGCGTATGTGGAGCAAGGGGGCACCCTGCTGCTTTCGCGCAAGCATTTATCGACGCATGTGGTGAGGAACCAGGCGTGTGCGCTGCCTCGCGTTTCGGAGGCATTGACGACGCTTCTGGGCGGTCCGGTGGCGTTGTCGGGCGCGAAGATCGAAAGACGCGTGGGCAAGGGGCGGGTGGTGTATTTCCCACAGGATGCCTATCCGTCCGAGGTATCACTTCGGGCGGCGTATGAAGCGGAGCTTAAAGCGATCGGTGCGGCCGCTGTGGAGGCGGAATCCAAGCGCGGGTGGATCGCGGGGAATGAGGATGTGAATTTCAGCGTGTATGACCGGGAAGACGGACTGCGAGTGATTTACCTGGTGAATACGGACTGGTGGAGCGGACGGACTTCGGCCGCCGCCGCGTTGTTATGGGGTGGGGAACGTTATGAAATAACGGTGCCGGCGGGCGAAATTCTGGTGATCACCATTGGAGAGAAGATCGTGGTGCTGCCTGAGGGTGTGGATGTGGATGTCATCTCCATTGAAGGCCGGAGCCTGACGCTGCAGAGCGACGCCGGCGCGAAGGTGCGGGTGTTTGAGCACGGGAAGCCAGTGCGTGTGGTGGAGGTGAAAGGCGGCGGGGTAAGGGAATGTGAAATGTCAGATGTATGACGTTAGATGCGGGATGTGTTTCGGAGTTGGAATTGGCGATCAATACATCGGGTTGTTGTATGCGTACATGAAGTTCACCGGGTCTTTGGAGGTGTCCAGGTCCCCCACCACGCCGGCTGAGGTGACGTAGTTGTTGCGGTCCCGATGAAGCTTGTAGTTGGGGAGGCGCCCAAGCATGCCGGAAACCCAGAAACCGGGGTTGCTGTCGGCCTGGCGACCGGCATAGCAGGCTTCAAAGAGGACGGCGTAACTGGTGGCGTTGGCGATGGGCGCTTTGTCGTAGGCTTCAACGTCGCCGTAGTAGCCGGGGCGCTGACGCCAGGGGGAGAACCAGCGGCCGGTGGCATTAAAAAGCTGCCAGGACATGCTGGCGTTTGCACTGTAACTGACCCAGAAATTAGAGCCGGAGGGGTCCCAGAGAAAGTTGGTGGCCGGTGCGGCGTTGCTGGGGCAGATGAAGGGGGCCCGCCGCCATACGCAGTCGGTGGAATTGACGGGAGCCACGTGGAAGTAATTGCCCTGCCACTGGCTTTGCTCGGGCATGAGGCCCAGGTAAGGAGCGATGAGCGCCATCCAGCGGGCGTCGGTGGAGGTGGCTGTATTGGGAACGACGTAGCACGGCTGAAGCGGATTATCAGTGTTGTAGACGGTGATGGCGATGTGGACCTGGCGCATGTTGGTCTTACAAACTGCGGCGTAGGCGGCATCGCGTGATTTGGCGATGGAAGGGAGAAGAAAAGAAAGAAGCACAACAACGATTGTGATGACGACGAGAAGTTCGACGATCGTAAAGGCTCTGAAGGATGAGCGCATGTGATATGTCTTTCAGAAGAAATGTGATTCCACCCCCAGCGTAATTTAGAATGGTGGTGTTTCAAACTTAATTTTTCGATTTGTTGCCGTCTGGGCTGGACGATAACGTTGTTGGACTCCTGATGAGAGGCTGCCGCATGGTTTTAGAGACAGACGTGGATTCGCTGGCTGACACTTTCAAGCGTGACGGCATGGCTTTGCTCCCTTCACTGATGTCCCCTGCCCAATTGGCCGCGGCCCAGCGCGGGGTGGCGTGGGCCATGGAAACGCAAGGCGGGCACAAGCTGATCAAAGCCCGGACGTATGAGTGGTTTCGGGAGCATCCGGTGTTTGTGGAGCTGCTGGAACACCCCGTGGTGATCGGGCTTTGCGAGCGGGTGTACGGAGACGATTACCACGTGATCGCGGCGCAGTGTTCGCGGAACATCAAAGCGGGGTTTTATGCGCCCGGGGCAGACAAGTTTCACAACGATGCGGTGTTTTTTCCCAAGGCCGAGCGGATGGTGAAAGGCGTGCCGCTGGAGAACTACAGTTTTTCAGCGATGTGGTATCTGCAGGATACGCCGCTTGAGATGGGGCCGACGCAGTTGGTGCCCGGGTCGCACGTGGAATACGAGAAGGCCTACAGCGAAGAGGACGTGCCGGGGTTGGTGGCCGCAGGACGTTTTTTTAATCAGGCCGTGCCGGCGGGGAGCCTGCTGATATTCAATAATCGGACATGGCACCGGGGACGGGCGAATGGGACGGATCGAGCGCGGGATTTGATCACGAACGTTTACGCCTTGCCTGCGGTGGAGAAGGTGCAGATTTTGACGGCGCAGGCAGATGGAACGCAGCGGTATGTAGAGCCGGAGAGGTTGTTGGGTGTGGGGTCGGAGCGGGTGAGGGAGATGCTTAAGGCGCGGGATTGATGAGCAGCGTTATGGCGGCGGTCAGATGCCTGGGGCAGGTTCAGAAACCTGCCCCAGGCATCCCCCTTTTTCAGCTTGTCGCAGTAATAACAGGACAGGGAAGATGAATATCAAATGCAAAGCACCGCTGGTTAGGCGGTGCGGGTTTGCGTGTTCATGTGTCAATGGGCCTTGTGCGCGGCGTGGTGGGCCTCGAAGACTCGGCGCCACCCTACCGCATTACATGCCGGAGCGGAGCGCGATGAGGTGCTTGCCGAAGTGGAGTTCCAGCACTTCTTTGTAGGTGCCGGGGTTCTTGGTAAGCACTTCGCGGACCGCGGGGCCGAACTTGGCGTCGGTGAGAACGCTGCCGAAGGTGCAGTGAAGGATCTGGCGGCCCAGGAAGGTGAAGCCCTTGCCGGGGGCGACTTCGGACCAGTTTTCCAAATAGAGGCGTTCGAGTTCCTGGGTGGTCTTGACGTCCTTGACCGCGGGGGCGTCGGCCAGCGTGGCGCTGACGTGGTAGGTGGCCTTGTCGACGTCGTAGCGGGAGCGGGAGAATTCCACGATGTCGCGGAAGAGTTTTTCATCGTGCCGAGCGACCACGCGCAGGGCTTCCAGGTAGCTGGTGCCTGCGGTCTTGACGTGGAACATGCCCTGGGTGGCCTTGGCGAAAAGGCCGTACATGGAGAGCTTGTCGGAGCCGGAGTGGAGGCTGAGCTTGTAAGGGCCAACCTGGCGGGCGATTGCGGCGTGGTCGTTCATGGACTGGGCGAGGGCCTTGAGGTCGCCCTTGTAGTCGACGCCCTTTTCGAGTTCGCCGATGAAACGGGGAGCGAGGCTGACAAGGTTCACCTTGGCCTGGACGACCTGCTCGGCGAAGATGTAGTGTTCAGCAAGGGTGGTGGGTTCGGGGGTTTCGTCGACGGAGAGTTCGATTTCGTGGGGGGCATTGGCCGCCTTGGTCACTTTGGCGATGTAGTGGCCGAGCTTGATGGTGTGGGCGATGGCGCGGCCGTATTTGACCGCAGCGCGCTTGACGGTGGCTTCATCGAAAGTGATTTTCGGGCCGTCTTTGACCTGGACGGTTTTACCCAGATAGCTGGAAACCCAGGGGCATTCGGATTTGATTTCGGCGAACTTGGCTTCGAGGGTGGCCTTGTCGTAGGTGTCGGCGATGGCGTCGACGTGGGCGGAAGGGTCGATGGTGAAGAAGACGAAGCCGGCGGCGGCGGTGTAATCAACGTCTGCTTCGACCTTGAGGTGGTCGGCGTCGGCGCCCCAGGGGCCGGTGTAGCCGACGGCCTGGATGGCGGAGACGGCGGCGGTCATGACGTCCGTTGGGGTGCGCTTGGTGCGGGCCATTTCACGGATGGACTGCTGGGCGATGATGGGGAGAATTGATCCGCCTTGGGAGGCCAGGGCGGCGAGGTGACCGGGGGTGGCCAGGCCGAGGCGATCGCCAAAGCCAAAGGAAGGTTTGAGGCCGAGTACGGTTGCTGTTTTCTGGATCGCCATTGCATTTTCTCGAAGTTAGAAGGATGAGCGGGATTGAGTCCGAAAGGAATAAATTAATGGGTGGGCTGGGGGGCGTCAAAGGGATGGAAAGTATTGATGTTCGCGGGAGGACGACGGTTTTGGTCATCGGACAAAAAAGAGTAAAAATCAAGAGCGGATTTTTAGCCGCGCAGCCGTGAAGACGCCAAGGCAGGAAAAGCAAGGCGGGAGAGAAAGAGAAAAGTCTGCAAGACGCCGGGGCCGATGGGTTGTTATAGGTGGGTTTACGTATACTGACGGGCATGAGCGCTAGCCCAATGCAAAATGAGGTCCAGGTGCGCGCAGGCGGGAAGCCGCCTGTGCTGGTGAGAGTGTCGAACCTCAAGACTCACTTTCCCGTCAAGCGCGGGCTGCTGAAGCGCGTGGTGGGGTATGTGAAAGCCGTGGACGGGGTGAGTTTTGAAGTGCGAGAGCACCAGACGCTTGGCCTGGTGGGCGAATCAGGCTGCGGGAAGTCGACCGTGGGCAGAACACTGCTGAGGCTGATTCCCGCGACGCAGGGGACGGTGACATTCGGCGGGCGTGATGTGCTGACGATGCCTTCGGGCGAACTGCAGGCGATGCGCCGGCAGATGCAGATTATTTTTCAAGACCCGGTGGGCAGCCTCAACCCGCGCATGACGGTGGGAAAGATCATCGGCGAACCGATTCTGGTTCATAAGCTGGCGACCAAGGAAGAGCTGCCGGGCCGGGTGGCGGAGTTGATGCAGAAGGTCGGGCTCTCGCCTGAGTACGCCAACCGGTACCCACATGAATTTTCCGGCGGGCAGCGGCAACGTATCGGCATCGCCCGGGCGCTGGGGCTAAAGCCGAGATTCATCGTTTGCGATGAGCCGGTGAGCGCACTGGACGTTTCGATTCAATCGCAAATCCTGAACCTGCTGGCGGATCTTCAAGATGAGTTTGCGCTGAGCTATCTGTTTATCGCGCACAACCTGGCCGTGGTGGAACACTTTTGCGACCGGATCGCGGTGATGTATCTGGGGAAGATCGTGGAGATCGCCGATCGGGTGGATTTGTACAAGCGCCCTGCCCATCCGTATACGCAGGCGCTGCTGTCGGCTGCGCCGACGCCGGACCCGATGAACACCGCCAGGCGGATTATTTTGCCGGGCGAGGTGCCCAGCCCAATCAACCCCCCTTCCGGATGCGCCTTCCACCCGCGATGCCTGCTGAGCCGGGAACTGGCCAAGAAGGCGGGCGTCGGCGAAACCGTGCGGCTGACGATCGGCGGCGCTCCGGTGGACCTGATGAAAAAGTGCGTGGAATCGGCGCCCGTGCTGGAGACGGTGGGCGCCGATGAATCGCATTGTGCAGCGTGCTGGTTTAAGGGGTGAGGCCGCAGTTTGGATTAATCGGCAAGTCGTAAGTCTGTTATTCCGCTTGGAGCTTGTCGATGGAGATGCCGATGAGAATCACGCCGATGGGCGTGGTTTGATCGAAAACCGGCGTGGCGATCTGAATGGTTCGCGTCTGGCTGGATTCATCAAACGCAGGCTCCCCCTGCCACTGCTGGCCGGTCATGGGGAGTTCGAACTTCAGTGCGCCGTGATGGGTGTAGTTGCTGGGTTTGGAGGCGAAGGCGACTTTTTCGCCTTGCTGCGCGCTGATGAAGGCTTCGGCGATGAGCCCGTGCGAGGAAGCGACCTTTTCCTTCAGGAAAAGGCTGGTGGGGTTTCTGGCGATGTACTGGACAAGGGGATCATTGGGCGACAGGGCCTGCCACTTGGGATTGGTGAGCCCGGGGACGGGCCCCTTTTTGTTTTGCGCCTGGACAGCGGCGATGATCTCCGGTTGGGCCGCCCACTCCTTGATGATGGCCTTTTGTTCATCAAGCCGAGCCTGGGTGGATGGCGCAAGCGGGGGCTTGGATGCGCACCCGGCCAGCATTACCAGACAACAAATAACGAGGGCGAAGATTGCTTTCATGGGTGGCTCCTGAAATTACATCTATGAAAAAGGGTATCACAGGGTATGCACGCCACACCCCCGGTGAAACGGATTGACCGGATTGAGGGGATTCCCTGAACCCAAGAACGGCAGGCGGACGCGCTGTCGGCGCAGTAAGTGATTGAAACAACAGAGGTTGAGCGGAATTTAAGCCGTTTCTCTTGCTTATACAGAGGAAACCTCACGCTTTTACACCTGCAAGGAGAGACTGCATGGTTAAGATTTTCAATGGTCACGGTTTCAGGCATGCCCGGGGTTTACGGGGCAGTTCTTAAAGCCGTGAGAGTTTCATTTAAGTTCGGGAAAATCAAAATGTTAAATCAGCCATCTCATGGCGGGCGCGTGCGTATTGCATTGGGGTTTTCACTCGTGGAACTGCTGGTGGTGATCGCCATTGTCGCGGTGCTGCTGGCGGTGTTGTTGCCGAGCATCAACAGAGCGCGGGAAACGGCACGCCGGTCTGTGTGCGCCAGCAATCTCAAGCAGTTTGCCCTGGCTTCGCTGATGTACGCGCAGGAAAACAAGAACGATGCGCCCGATGCGGGGGGATATCCGCTGATGCCGGCCGGGGCGGATTGGAACAGCTACGGACGGTATTGCGTGGACCCGTTTTTGAGGCAGAAGTTCTGGGTGAATTATGGCCTGAGCAATGTCCGGGTGTGGATATGCCCCAGTGGTTTTACGCAGCCTCACCCGGTGCGCAACAAGTACTACAACGACAAGTATTTCACTTTAGACCCTGCACTGATCAGCAATTCGTTTTCGGATAATCACTGGGCACTTACGCCTTATGCGTATTTTGCGGGCCCCAACCGGTATGTGAAGTTCGCCCCGGGCGGCGCCAACCAGTACATGACGAAGATCGACAAAGTGCAGCGGCCTGACATGCGCATGATGTGGACGGACCTTTTGACGCGCCCGGACCTGAACGTGGCCTACGTGACGACAAACCTGTTTTATTACGCCAACAACCACAGCCGCCAGGATGGCTCCACTGAGCCCGAAGGCGGAAACCACCAGATGGCCGATGGGCACGTGGAATGGCGCGAATATCGGTATGGCAACAACGTGGTGGACAACCTGCTGACGGGGTCATCCGCGCAGTGGACAACGTTTATTACGCAGTACTACATCGCGTTCAAGTAAAGCCCGCTTAAGTGAATATTGCGGAATCAAACACAACACCCCCTTACTTTCAAAGGGGGTGTTATTGGCTGGATGTGGTGGTATACGATGACGCGGCAGACTCACAATAAGGGAATCGATCATGGACCAGGGAGGTATGGTTGCCGAAGCGTCGCGGGTGATACAAGCGGATTGCGCCCGCGTATTTGATGCATGGGTGACGCCGAATACAGCGAGAAAGTTTTTCTTCGCAACACCAGCGGGAGAAGTGGTTCGTGCTGAATTGGATGCACGCGCAGGCGGAGCCTTTGTGATGACGGACCGGCGCGAAGGAAAGGATTTTGAGCACGTTGGCCGGTATCTGGAAGTTGATCGGCCTCGCCGGCTGGGGTTTGAATTTCATGTACGCGGGCTGGGAATTCCTGAAACGCCGATGACGCCGGTGCGCGTTGAATTTAAGCCTGAAGGAACGGGGTGCCGGGTAACCGTTCAACACACCATGGCGGCCGATTGGGCGGCATTTAAACCCAAGGCCGAAGAGGGATGGGGGAAAATGCTGCTGGCGCTGGAGCGGGCGATTCAAGGATTGGATCATGGGTGATAATCTTCCAACCGAAAAAGACATCAATCCCTTCAATAGCGATCTTGATGAACAGGCAGCGGTGAAGAGCTTCTTGGGCAAGACGCGGGAGGATGCATTAGAGATGTTTTGCCGGAATGCACTGGCATACAGTGAAGATCTGATGGTGATGGGCGATGTGGCGTTTGACTATTACTTCCCTGCATACTGCGCTTATCTGGTGTCGGAGCGGTCCAAGGATGACTCCGATGGGCTGAGTTGTTTTGTTTCAATCGTCGAATTCAGATGGGAGTGCACAGACTGGCAATGGTCGCCGCAAATACGCAATACGGTGGCGGCCTGTGCCCAACACTGCATTGAAAACGAAGCGAAATTCCAGGCCGATCCAACGATCTACGGCGATTTGCCCGGCAAGCTTGCGCATATCAAAAGCCTGATGGCGCAAACCGGGAAATGACCGGTCGAAATAAACCCACAAGCTCTTTGCGCGTATGGAAGAGAGTCGGCTTGCATGTCGGCTACAATCCTGCGCAATCCAAAACGGAGTCCCCTTACGTGAAACAACCGATATCCCCCCTGCTTTCTTACAAGAGTGCGTCCCTGGTCCTGGCGTTATCGGTCCTGGCAGGCGTGGTGGGATGTTCCCAGAAGATAAAAGACGACACCGGCAACCCCCAGACGACGACGAGCGCGTCCGGACAGCCCAGAAAAACCCAAACCAAACAAGCGACGGAGTACACCCTCGTGCAGAACCGCCCTGATCGGCTGATTGCTACGCTTCCCAATGGCATGATCGTGATTGCGCAGGAATTAAAGACCGCACCGGTGGTCTCCTGCCAGGTGTGGATCAAGACCGGATCGGTCTATGAGCAGGAGCATGTGGGCGCGGGCTTGTCTCACTTCCTGGAACACCTGCTCTCAGGCGGAACCACCACCACGCGTACGGAAGACCAGACCAACGCGATTCTGGGGCAGATCGGCGCGAACGTGAATGCGTCCACCGGGCTGGACACGGTGAAGTACTACGTGAACGTTTCTAAGCCGCACACGGACACCGCGATCGATCTCTTGAGTGACTGGATGCAGAACAGCAAGATCACGCCGGAGGAATACGCGCGCGAGCGGGACGTGATTCAGCGTGAGTTTGACATGGGTGCGGGCGAACCAGGACGGATTTTCTGGAAGCTGACGCAGATGAACCGCTTCAAGTATCACCCTGCCCGGCACCCCACGATCGGGTATCTCGATGAGTTCCTGAAGATTTCGCGTGATGAGATTTACGCGTTCTACAAGCGGATGTACGTGCCCAACAACATGGTGTTCGTGGTGGTGGGTGATATCAACAAGACGGATGTGGTGGATCGGATCGCACGGCAGTTCAAGAACGCCCAGCCGGGGAAACTGCCTGAGATCAAGCTGCCTGAGGGCGACCGAATGACAGGCCCGGTGACGGCCAGCGACACCGCGGACATTGATAAGGCACGGCTGCGCCTGGCGTGGCCGGGCACGCGCATGGGCGCCCCCAATGACTACGCGCTGGACATGCTCTCCGCGATCCTGGGCCAGGGCGAAGCAAGCCGGCTGACCAAGACCATTCGCGATCAAGACCGGCTGGTGAACTCCATCGGGGCGTATAACCTGAGCTTCGCCTGGGGCGAAGGATTCTTCAGCATCGATACCGTGCTTGCACCCAAGCCGGGCCAGAGCAATGAAGACGCGATCAAGGAAACCAAGGCGGCGATCCTGGCGCAGGTGAAGCTGCTGATCGACAAGGGCGTGACGACTCAAGAGCTCGACCGCGCCAAGCGGCAGGTGAAAGCCGCAGCGGCGTACGAAGGCCAGAGCGTGGAATCTGTCGCGAACCGGCTGGCGTCTGACATGATCAACAGCGCAGACCCGGACTACGTGCAGGAATATGCCCGCAAGGTACAAAGCCTGACGCCAGAAGAACTGCAGGCGGCGGCGAAGAAATACCTGGTGGACAGCTCCCTGATGACGCTGACGCTGCTGCCCAAGCCCAAGGAGGAGAAGGCACGGGAGATCGGACGCCCGCCTGAGCCGGCCAAGGAAAGCGGCATTGAGTGGGAAAAGGTGGATCTGGACAACAAGGTGATCATTTCACGGTACGACGAAATCGTCGGCAAGCGCAAGGAAGAAGTAAAGGAAGTTCAGGTGGATGCGCCTGCCCTCTTTACGCTCTCCAACGGCCTGAAGGTGGTCGTGCAGCGCAGCACCCTGGTGCCCGCCATCTCCATGCAGTATTACACCGTCGGCGGGCTGCTGGCCGATGCGCCCGGGCACGAAGGCGTGACCAACGCCAGCATGGCGATGCTGACCAAGGGAACCACCACCCGGACCAAAGACCAGATCAGCGAGACGCTGGAAAACATCGGCGCGGGGCTTGACGCGCAGGCAGGGAACAACTCCACATTCGTACGGGCAACGTGCCTGACGGACGATCTGGAGACGGTCTCCAACCTGTTTGCGGATGTGATTTTGAATCCCAGCTTCCCGGAAGCGGAATGGGCGAAGATTCAGCCTCGCATGGTGGCGGGGATCAAGAGCCAGAACGATTCCTGGTCCGGCGAGCTTCGACAGAAGTTCCGGACGATGTACTACGGCGACTTTGTACTCTCCCAGACCCCCATGGGCCGGGCGTCGGAAATCGAAAGCCTGACTGCGGCGAAGCTCAAGACGTTCTATCAGCAAGGCCTGGGGGCGGATGAATCCGTGCTGGTGATCGTGGGTGATATCCAGCCTGCCGCCGCGGTGGCGATGGCGGAGAAGTTGTTTAAGGCCCTGCCTGCCAAGCCTGCACGCGCCTTTAAGCTGACGCAGCCTGCAAACCCGAAGACGCGCGTGGAAGCGTCCATCACCGCCAAGCCGCTGGCTGCGGTGCAAGTGGGCTTTGGCCCGGGCGTGGACCGCAAGAATCCCGACTTCGCGGCGATTCAAGTGCTCACACGCGTGCTGAGCTCCTGGCCCACAGGCTGGCTGGACCAGGAATTGCGTGGCAAGGGGCCGGGCCTGGTGTACGCAGTGGGCGCGGGAAGCTCCTCAGGCCTGCTGCCGGGGTACTTCTCCATGCTGTTCAACACCAAAGCGGAATCCGTGCCGGAAGCGCTCTCGCGGGCGATGCAAGTGGTGCACCGGGCAAAGACCGAGACGATCTCCCGGGAAGACCTCAGCCGGGCCCGCACGAGCCTGATTGTGGATGAATTCTTCGCCAAGCAGACCAATGAAGCCCGGGCGACGGAATTTGGCCTGGCGATCCTGTACCACATGGGTTTGGATGAACAGACCAAGTTCATGAATCAGATCCAGGCGGTGACCAGTGAAGACCTCAAACGCGTGGCCCAGCAGTACCTGGTGAACCCGGTGGGCGCGGTGATCAGCAACAAGCCGATCGCCGAGCCGGTGCTGCAGTCCGCCTTTGAGGGCAAGAGCCCGGAGAAGAAGTGATTACAGGCTAAGATGTTGCCGTGACACGGATCAAGAAATTATCGACGTTGCTGATCAATCAGATTGCCGCCGGGGAGGTGATCGAGCGGCCGGCCAGCGTCGTGAAGGAGTTGGTCGAGAACAGCATCGACGCGGGAGCGACGCGCATCGATGTGCTTATCGAGCAAGGCGGCGGGCAACTTATTCGAATCAGCGATGACGGCAACGGCATTTTGCCCGATGAATTGCCATTGGCTGTGGCGCCTCATGCGACCAGCAAACTGCGTAACGTGGAAGACCTGGGGGCCATCGCGACGATGGGCTTCCGAGGTGAGGCCCTGGCTTCGGTGGCGAGCATCAGCCGATTGAAGATCTACAGCCGGCCTACGCTGGAAACCGGGCCCATGGAGGCCGGCGCAACGCTGGAAATGACCGGCGACGACATGGGGCCGGTGACGCCGGCATCAGGCGCGCCGGGAACGGTGATCGAGGTGCGCGATCTGTTTTACAACACGCCGGCGAGGCGCAAGTTCATGAAAGCGCCGCCGACGGAGTTCGGGCATATCGCGGAGATCGTGGATCGGATCGCGATGGCGCACCCGGGAATTGGGTTTACGCTGAGCCACAACGGGCGCAAGACGCTGGATGTGCCCGCGGGGCAAAGCCATCGGGACCGGTGCGTCGCGGTGCTGGGCAAGGAGCTGGACAAGGGGCTGCTGGAGTTCGAAGAAACACTGCCGATGGAGAAAGGCGGGGCCAGGGTTTGGGGTCTGGCCGGGCTGCCGGAGATCGCCCGGCCGACGGCGAAGTTTCAATATCTGTACCTCAATGCCCGGCCAATCAAGGATCGGAGCCTTTCGCATGCGATGAAGGAAGCGTATCGGGGGTTGATGCCGCCTGACATGCAGCCGGTGGTGGTGGTGTTTTTGAGCGTGAATCCGGAAGAGGTGGATGTGAACGTGCATCCGGCCAAGTCGGAAGTTCGCTTTAGGGAAGCGGGCCGGGCGCATGGGCTGGTGCTGACGGCGATTCGGCAGCGGCTGTTGGGAGCGGACCTCACGCCCAAGGCGACGTTTGGCATGGCCCGGGCGCAGGCGCAGGAGCCGGTTGGGTTTTCGTTTGATCCTGTCCCCCCTGCGGCGGCAGCACCGGAGGAAGCGGGAAATCCGCAGGGAGTTTCGTACCCCCCTGCCGGTTCATTTGGCGGATCGTCTGGAAGTTCAAATCCCGTTACCCCGAGTAATCCGGTGTCGTCGCGGGCGTTCGTGGACTACTTTAAGCGGATGGACCCGACGCAAAAAGGGTTTGTGTATCAGCAGGTGAAAGATGCGATGGATGTGGGGACGGCTGCGCCTGAGCCTACGCTGGACCAGGTGACGCGAGAGCAGGCACCAGCAGTGCCCGCGGCGCAACAGACATCCCCGGCTGGCACGCCTGCGGAGCCTGTGGCGCCGGTATTGCGGATGATGGGTGTGCTGCAGGTGCACAAGAGCTACCTGGTGACGCAGGATGAACAAGGCATTTTGATCATCGATCAACACGCGCTGCATGAGCGAGTGATGTTTGAGGAACTCTCCAAACGGATCCTGAGCCAAAACCTGGAAAGCCAGCGGCTGCTGATGCCCGGCATGGTGCGGGCCAACGCGCGACGCCAGAGCGTTGCGGAGTCCATGCAGGCGCTGCTCCAGAAAATTGGCGTGGAACTGGAGCCCATGGGGCCCGATACGCTCGCCATTCAGGCGTTCCCCTCATTCCTGTTTGAGCGTGGCGTGACGCCCGAGCCATTCATCGGTGAACTGCTGGACAAGGCAGAAGACGGCAGCCTGGATGTAACCAGCGCAACGGCTCAGGAAGCCGTGCTGCACGAAGTGCTGGACATGATGGCATGCAAGGCCGCAGTGAAAGCCGGAGACAAGATGACCCCGGACGAACTGGCCGCCCTTTTGGCCAAGCGGGATGAGATTGAACGATCCAGTAACTGCCCGCACGGCCGGCCGACGACGATCCGGATGACGCTGAGGGATCTGGAAAAGCAGTTTAAGCGCGGGTGAGAAGAAAGGTAAAAGGAACAAGGTAAAAGGGATAAGTAAGAGCGGAAGATGAAGAAAAACATGCCTGTTACAGCGCAGGAATTGGCCGCTCGGGTGAATGCGCGGGCGGCGGTCAAAGTTCGGGAGTCGATGGGTTTATCCGTGGAGGAGTTTTCCCGTGTGACGCGATATCCCGTCGAGACCATCGCGCGATGGGAAACCGGGCATCCCATGAGTGAGCAGGCCAGGGGAAAGTATGAAGAGATTCAAAGGTTGGGAGAGGCTTTGAGCCGGATTGCTCGGCTGGAGGGAATTGCAAAGTGGCTTGGAGCGCCCAGTGCGCTGCTGGAAGGTAAGACGCCATTTGAGGTTCTTGAACGAGGCGAGTCCGAGCGGGTGTGGCGGGTGGTCAGGCAGATTGAGTCAAACGGTGTGTGACGTTGGTGGAAGTCCAACGGGACACAACACCGCTGCGGGCCATGCTGTGCCACCCAAGCGGGTTGGCGTTGAAGATGTGTTGTGTTTTTGAAGGCCGTTTTAAGTATCGACCGCGCCGAATTTGCGGTTGCGCGAGGCGAAGTCATGGATGGCTTGGTGGAGTTGGGGTGCGCCAAAGTCCGGCCAGCAGAGTTGGGAGACATGGAGTTCGGCGTAGCTGATTTGCCAGAGCAGGTAGTTGGAGACGCGCATCTCGCCGGCGGTACGGATCAAGAGGTCCGGGTCGGGGTGGCCTGCGGTGTAGAGTGCGCCGGAGACAGTCTCTTCGTCGATCTGATCAGGTGAGAGCTGGCCGGCTTTGACGAGGGATGCGAGCTTTTTGATGGCGTCGACGATTTCGGTTCGCCCGCCGTAGTTGAGGGCAAGGGCGAGGGTCATGCCGGTGTTCTGGCTGGTGAGCGCGGTGACGCGGTCGATTTCATCGAGCACTTCCTGAGGCAGACCATGGCGCTGGCCAAACTGCGCGAACCGGATGTTGTTTTCCATCATCAGGTCGGATTCTGACTTTAGATATTCGATGCAGATGGCCATGAGGCCGGCGACTTCATCCTGAGGGCGTTTCCAATTTTCGACCGAGAAGCTGTAGAGGGTGAGGACTTCGACGCCCAGGCGGGCGCATTCGGTGACGATTTCGCGCACGCGCATGACGCCCGCTTGATGGCCAAAGAGCCGATTGAGGCCCCTGGCTTTGGCCCAGCGCCCGTTGCCGTCCATGATGATGGCGATGTGCCTGGGAAGCTTTTCCGGAGGCAGGCCCAGGCTTTGGGCGCCAAGCCGGCGCTTGGTCGTGGGGTCCATCGGTGTGTTGGTTTTGGTCACTGGGGTCACAATCGAAAGTGGAACTACCACATGATATACGGTCACAGTGTGGTACGGGTTTGGAAGAGTGCCGCAGGGGGAGAAGAATTCGCGTCTGGCTTGATGGTCAGGGCCTAATGAAGAAGCGCCGGCGTGGCGCCGGCGCTTCAACGGTGGATCAGTGGTTGAACCAAAGCGGTTTTAGACGACGAGGGTCTGGTCGCGCCGGGGGCCGACGCTGACGATCCTCACCGGGACGCCGACGTATTCTTCGATCCGCTTGATGTAGTTCTGCGCTTCCTTGGGGAGGTCGACAAAGCTGCGGCACTCGGTCACGTTTGCGCCAAAGCCGGGCACTTCCTCGTACACGGGTTCGACTTCCGCCAGGACCTGCGCATCGCTGGGGAAAGCGGTGAGCAGCTTGCCTTTGTACTTATAGGCCACGCAGATCTTGAGAGTGGGCAGGCCTGAGAGCACGTCCAGAAGCATGAGCCCGATGGCGGTTGCGCCGGAGGTCATGGCGGAGTACTTGACGGCCACAAGGTCTTGCCAGCCACAGCGGCGCGGGCGGCCGGTGGTGGTGCCGTATTCACGGCCCACTTCACGGATGCGCTGGCCGGTGGCGTCGTGCAGTTCGGTGGGCATGGGCCCGCCGCCGACACGGGTGGAGTAGGCCTTTACGATGCCGAGCACTTCGGAAACCTTCTGGCCGGGGACGCCGGTGCCTGCGTACACGCCCAGCGAAGAACAGTTGCTGGAGGTGACGAAAGGATAGGTGCCGTGGTCGATGTCCAGAAGGGTTGCGTTTGCGCCTTCAAACAGGAGCCGCTTGCCTTTGGCCATGGCGTCGTGGAGGAGCTCGGAGGTATCGCAGATATGCGGGCGCAGCTTCTGGGCCCATTCATTGACCTGAACCAGAAGCTGGTCGAAGTGAATAGGTTCAAAGTTGTGTTCGGCCTCGACGGCTAAAGCGGCCAGCATGGCGTTTTTGATCCGGACGATGAGCCGGAGCTTTTCGGCGAGCTGATCGGGGTTCAGGATGTCACCCACGCGAATGGCGGTGGTCCGGACGGCCTTGTCGGCGTAACAGGGGCCGATGCCACGGCCGGTGGTGCCGATCTTCTGGCTATCGCCCCGGCCCTTGCCGACGGCGGCTTCCATCAGAACGTCCTGCGCCTTGTGGTAAGGCATCACGACATGCGCGCGATCGGAGATGCGGAGGTTATCGCCGATGTGGACATTGCGGGAGCGAAGCTTGTTGATTTCATCCAGAACGACGGCGGGGTCGATCACGACGCCGTTACCGAGGATGTTGAGCTTATTGGGGTTCAGGATGCCCGAGGGGATCAGGTGCAGCGCGTAGCGCTCCGTACCCACCTGGACGCTGTGGCCTGCGTTGGCGCCGCCGTTGTAACGGACGATGAGGTCGAACTGCTCGGTGAGAAGATCGACGATCTTGCCCTTGCCCTCATCACCCCACTGGAGGCCGACGACGGCACAGTTGGCGTTCTTAAAGAGCTGGGGGATGGCGTTGTTATTGATCGGAACCTGCTGGGTCTGCGTCATGGCTTTGGCCTTGTATGGACACAAAACCCCAATTCTAACAGAACTGACGTCTGAGGTCTGGAAATTGGTGGGGAATTGTGATTTAAATTTCTGGCCGGGAAAAGGCGCTTAAAGCCATATGTGGCGTGAGATTAGGGGCGGCAAAATGACGCTTGCCCCCCTGCAACGGGGGGCAAGCGCGGAAAGCCTTAGTATTGAAGCTGTTAAGAGCGTGCCGGATTACTTCTTGCGGGCGCCGAAGGCCTTGATCTGGCTCACGGAGCCGATGTTGCGGACGCCGCGCTTGGTCCAGGCTTCCTCGGAGCGCTTCTGGGCCGCCTTGGAGGGAACAACATTGCCGTTGATGCTGGCGGGAGGCTGGCCGGGTTTGTAGTCCTCGGGGAAAGGCGACCAGTCGTCGTTTTCATGGGACGCGCGGGCCTTCTCGGATTTGAAGTCGGGCACGGCGAAAGGCGTGCCTTCCTGCAATGCGGACTTCCATGCCAGGATGCCGACGCTGGACATGGCCACGCCGCGATAGACGTCCAGGTACGGGGCTTTGCCAGACCGGATGGCGTTGGAGAAGTGGAAGTTGGTCCAGAAGTCACCGCCGCCGTGACCGGCTTTGGCGGCCAGGTCGGCATGCTCGGGCCATGCGGGGGCATAGGAGACGTGATTGGGCTTGCCGGCGCCCAGGAGCCACTTTTCGTGATAGATGCGCACGTTGGACCAGTGGTTGGGTTCAGCGGTGGCGATGAGGCCCTTTTCGCCGTGGAGGGTGTACTTCACAGAATGCTCGCTGGAAAGCATGAGCCCGAAGATACGGAACACCGCGCCGTTGTCCATGCGCGCGAGAATGAGCGAGCCCATATCCCCGATCCGGGTGGTGTTGGGGCTTTGCATGGGTTCTTCCACGATGGAGAGCGAGTTGACCGAAACCGGCATGGTGTCGGTCATGTACATCAGCGGGGCAAGGGCGTGCGTGCAGTAATAGGTGGATGGCAGCCAGTTGCGCCAGTGGGCATATCCGGGAGAGAGGCCAAGCCGGCCGGGTTCGTCGATGGAGTGGTTGTACTCCCCTTCCGCGTAGCGGACCTGGCCGATTTCACCAGTTTGGTAGAGCCGGCGAAGTTCCTGGTTGGCGCTGGAGAAAGGATAGTTCTCGGCAAACATGTAGGTCTTGCCGGACTTTTCGACCGCCCGGCAAAGCGCCACGCCTTCGCCGATGGTCTTGCAGGCGGAAGTCTCGCTCATGACGTGCTTGCCGGCGGCCAGAGCCTTGATGGCAAAGGGGGCGTGCTCATGGAAGAAGTTGGCCAGCACGACGGCGTCCATGTCATGCTCAAGGAACTTGTCGTAGTCCGTGTAAGTGGCAACGTTGTGTTTCTTGCCCACTTCGGCCAGCTTCTCCGCCCAGGTATCGCAGAGGGCGACAAGCTTCATGCCCACCAGTTCGGTGGCGGCATTCATGAAGCTTTGGCCACGGCCAAGGCCGACGACGCCGACGCGAATCAGGTCAGACTTCTTGGAAACGACTTTGGTTTTACGGGCCACTTTGTGAACTCCTTGATTGAATGAACCCAAGATAGCGTTACGCTAGTTGCAGGATCGCGTTATCGGGCAGCCGTCTGATACGTGATCGCCGGTATCGTTATCAAAAACCGAGAATCCCATGATCCAGCTCGAAGTTCGGTCCATCGGGGTGTACACCAAGCCTGAAAAAGGCGCGCAGCTTGTCCATCACAACTTTATTACCCTGATCTGCGGCGGGCTGAAAAAGAGCAAGGTCAATGGCATCGCCATGCCTGCCAAAACGCCCGTGCTCACCGTGAGCCCCGTGGGTACGCACTGCGAATATGAGTTTGGCGTGGGACGGGAAAACTGGGTGGCCATGCTGGACACCAAAGACCTCATCGCCGCCAAAGACCCCGGTATGTTCGCACTGAGGCTCGGCAGGAACCACATCCACGAATATCCGGCATCCGTCCCCATTGACGAAGCAAGACTCCCCTACTGGCGAAACCAGTTCATCCAAATCGGAACGCTGCTTAAGAGCCCCACGCCAAGCAATGCTTTTTTAGCGCAGATGATCGTGCTGCAGATGCTTCGGCAGTTCGTGGAAGCCTCGGGTCTGGCACATGACGATCAATCCATCGCATCACAGTTCAAAGCGATGATCGATGCCGATGAACGCTGCCAGCTCAGGCTGGGACAAGTTGCGCAGCGGTGCGGATACTCGCTGGATCACCTGCGTCTGCTGTTTGAGGAAAAGTACAAAATGACCCCCCTGGCCTACCGGAATAAACTTCGGCTGGCTCGGGCAATGGATTTGATCGTCCACAGCCAGATGCTCATCAAACAGATCGCCCGGCAGACGGGGTTTGAGCAGGTGTCTCACTTCTCACTGGCATTCCAGAGGGCGTATGGAATCACGCCCACTCAGGCGGTGGAGAAATACCGGTTCGGCAAATCCGGCGCCAGCCCGCAGGAGTTGATCAAGACGGTGGACTATTCGTCGATCAGCCTGGAAGACCAGTGCAAGCTGATTGAGTGAGAAGTGGTTTGAGGAATCGACGCCATGTTCGCCCGGTTGCCGGGTGACGGGTGGTCGCGTGTTCATGAGTATGAGCAAGGTGAACTCATGCCCCACTCTGGCTGGCAGTTGCGTCCTCGAAGCCCCCCGATAACCCGCCACGCGACACCCCAAGCGCATGTGCCATCGAACACTCCAGCCCCTTTAATGAAATGTTATGATATTTTGACATACATCCATATCAGAGGCTTTTCATGCTTCCAGAATATCAGGCCAGGTTTAAAGAAAACTTCGTCACGCTGCGCAACGGCGTGAAAGTCAACGTCCGGCCCATGAGCAAAAACGATGCGGACGCCCTGGGTGAGTTTTATGAATCCGTCCCCCGGCAGGACTTTCGATTTTACTGCCCCTACAAGCTGGACCGGCCGACCGCAGCGGAGCACGCGGCCCTGGCCGACAGCCCGATCTGGGTGGTGCTGGTGATTGAAACGCCGGAGAAGAAGATCGCCGGCTATGCGTGGTATCGGATGAATAAGCCCGAGGACAAGGAGAGCGTGTTTGGCATCTGCATCCGGCCGGGCTGGCAGGACACGGGTTCCGGGCGCGCGGTGATGACACGGCTGCTGGAAGTGGCCAGGGAGGTTGGCCCGCCGATGATGAATCTCACGGTGCAATTGGCCAACCCGCGTGCGGTGGCGCTGTATCAGAAGATGGGATTTGTCATCAAGCGCGAGCAGATGCGCGGACAGGTGCAGGAGTTTCCACCTGAGCCGGAGTATTTCATGGAGCAGCCGGTGAGGTGTGTGTGACAGTTTTTATCTGAAGATGAAGAGTAATAACAAGAGCGGACTTTTACCGCGAAGGCGCGAAGACGCGAAGTTTAGAAGCGGAAAAAGGGAAGAAAATCAAGGCAGAGTCGAGCTGAAACACGATTCTGTGGTTTGCGACCTACAACAGCGATATCTTGCAGGGTGTTCTGTTTTTCTCTCACTTTCCGCCTTTTCCCTTCGCGTCTTCGCGCCTTCGCGCTAAAAGTTCTGTTCCTCTCTTTTCTTCTGCTTCCCCACTTACCGCACTGCCCACCCCACTGGTGAGACGGGGAAGATCAGGCACGCTGGGATTATTGTGATGTCTCACATATCATTCGGGGAGCCAAGGAGGGGCCTATCTCTCCCGAGTCGCTATGTCCTTGGACTTCTTTTAGGGGCGAATGATGTCTGATCGAAGGCTGCCGGTTTACTTTCTTCTGGATTGTTCGGAATCCATGGCGGGTCCGGCGATCGACATGGTCAACCAAGGCGTGCAAAGCCTGGTTCGGGAGATGAAAAACGATCCGCGGGCGATGGAGACCGTCGCGCTGAGCGTGATCACTTTTTCCCGGTATGCCAAGCAGGAAGTGCCGTTGACGGATCTTGCGATCTTTCACCCGCCGAAACTGACGGTCCGGCCGGGTACGGCGCTGGGCGCGGCGCTGAAACTGGTGCGCAAGTGCATCGATATGGAAGTGGTGCGCACGACGGCCACCACCAAGGGGGATTACCGGCCGCTGGTGTTTTTGCTCACCGACGGCGTGCCCACCGACGAATGGGAAGAAGCCGCAGACATGGCCTATGGCCGCAAAGGCACACGGGTGGCCCACATTTACGCCATCGGCTGCGGGCCGGATGTGGACACCGATTCGCTCAAGCGCATCACCGATGTGGTGTTCAACATGAAAGACCTGACGCCTGAAGTGGCCAGGAAGTTTTTCGTGTGGCTTACAGCTTCAGTGAAAGGCGCCAGCGCCCGGGTGGAGAGTATTTCAGGTGAAAATGGCCCACTGGACCCAAGGGAGTTTCCCAAGGACATCATCGAACACAACAGGCCAAGCTGGCGCAAAAGCAAAGGCCCGCGGCAGGTGTTTTTGTATGTCCGGTGCCAGAAGACCAAGAGGCCATACCTCATGCGCTTCGTGAAGGCCAATCAGGAGCAAAAAGAGCTCATGGGCAAAGACTTCTATCTGGCGACGGCGTCGCATCCGATGGAAGAGGTGGAGAATCGGGATGATGATTACGCCCCGAAAATAAGCTCCGACATGCTCAAAGGCGTGGCCCCCTGCCCGCATTGCGGAAACAGGATCGCGACAATGTGCGTCTGCAAAAGGCTGTTTTGTGAAAATCCCAGCAACACGGGAAGCTCCACCTGTCCCTGGTGCGGCGAAATCACCAGCCCCAATGACGAGGCAGGCACCTTTGACATACGGCCCACCGAGGGTTAAATTCCGGTGTGCTCTGACGGTGAAAGAGCATTGCTTTTCGGGGGTTGGTGGTATGGACATTCGTCGGACTCTGGCCTCCCGTCATCGCGGCAGAGAATACATTCCAGAATTCAGCGGCAACCGATAAGGAAACCACCATGTCCGACACCGGACGACGACTGCCTGTGTATCTTGTGTTGGATTGTTCGGGCTCGATGT
>CAZIWA010000016.1:0-61839 GCA_964542875.1 uncultured Phycisphaeraceae bacterium | reverse complement strand
CATGCGGGAAGTGATCGAGCATCGGCTGGAGTGCGTGCGAAAGCTGGCGGCGCTGCTGGATGCGGTCTACGTGGAATTCCTGAAAGTGCGCATCTCCCCCGCATGGGGCAACAAACGCGGCGCCATTCGCAAGTGGATCGGCGCGAGAGCCCTTGAAGCCGCGCTTCAGCCGAGCAATTAACGAATTTACTCACTCCCGACACGGCCCGCGCGGACTTCCAACACAAACCGCCCAATAGGGCAGAAAGACTCCAATGCGTCTCATCGACTCTCACAAGGTTCCAGGCGATCTTCCCCAAAACCAAATCAACATCGTGCCCTTGGATCGGCCCGGCAGCGGCGGAGCCAACCACCTTTACGAAGTCGGCTGGAGCGGTGGACCTGAAGCAATCAAGGAACACAACCCCACCGTCATCAAGTTTCAAGAAGGCCCGATCAAAGAGGTTGGAATCAACGGTCTGACGAATGAGGCCCTGCTTGCCATCGTTGAAGACCGGCTAAAGGGTTTCCAAAGCGGTCCCTATGCGTGCCGTGAAAACGCAATCGCTCTCACCAAGATTCAGGAATCCCTGATGTGGCTCCAGAGCCGCACGATTGAACGAATCAAACGTGGCGTCGAAGGCACCCTGACCAAGTAACACTGCGCCCGCGATGCCAACCCCGTTCCCCTCAGACGCGGGAAACATCAACAGGCCTGACGGCGCAACCCGTGAGTGCGCTTGAGCAAAGCTCAAATCCGGGTCGGGTGGGGATTACCTCCCTCCTTCTGACCCTCAACCACGGATCGCCATCGGTCGGCTAACGCCCTCCGGTGGTCTTAAGCCCCCAACCAAGGACACCCATGCCCCTCAAATACATCTTTCGACCCATCATCACCTGGCCCGGTAAACAGACCACGGCCCGCCTGAACTCCCGCTTCCAGGCGTCGTTCGTTGACACTCTGCAGCAGCTCGAACGCGAAGTCGATCACCTCGACGGACGGGACGTCGTAATCCAAGCGATGGTGAAGGAATCTGACCTGCGCTTGGACGGAATGATCCGTGCGAACGCCGTCGCCGTTCCCCCGCCGGTGATCCTCTCTTTCGTCTCCAAACACGGCCCGCTCTCCTACCCCTGCGACACGTTCATCGACTGGCGTGCCAACCTGCGCGCGATCGTGCTGTCGCTGGAACACCTGCGGGCGGTCGACCGCTACGGCGTGACGCAGCGGGGCGAGCAGTACCGCGGATGGGCGCAGTTGCCGCCAGCGAAGGAAGAGCCCAATCACGCGGTGTTTCTTCTTCAGGCGGCGGGCATGCTCGCTGACGCATCAAGCGCCGCACGGGTGAAAGTCAATGCAGAGTTTGCACGGCATGTCTGGCTGGCTGCCATCAAGCGTCATCACCCTGACACCGGTGGCAGCGCCGATGAGTTCGCCAAGGTTCAGGCGGCGAAAGAAGCCCTGGGTATCTGAATCACGTTTGAGTCCCCGTAACGCCTCAAATCAATGCAAGGATGCAAATGAGTCGGCAGGCATACAGAATCATCAAATGGGCTGGAAAACACGAAGGGAATGAGTCCCTACGTAAAGAATTCCAGTCTCTTAAATACATCGGCATGCCGATTGATCGCGGAAGTCTGGGCTTAAAGCGCACTCTCAAGCTCAGCGACGGAACTTCTGTTTTTGGAACGTACGTATTGATGGCCGAACTCGCCGGAGCTCAACCCGTACGGGGCGTGCTGGCGACTTCCGATGGGCCTATGTCGATACAAGACATCGCCGAAAGGCTGGAGATTGCCGTTGATCTGGTTTCTCGCGCTCTTGAAGTACTGACATCCGAATCAATCAATTGGATGGATCTTGCCCCCTGGGATGTGCAGATCGAACGGGCGCGCCTACAGGTGATTGAATTTCTGGAGGCTTCCGGACGGCAACGGTCGGCAACGGAAAAGACCGAAAAGCGCCGGAAAAGTCCGGCTAAATCAAATGAAACTGAATTGAATAAAGATGAATCATCGGAAGCCGCCAGTGAACAGGCCGCAACGCAAGCCGTGGATGCTCCCAAACGCGCGCCCCTCCGCTACGGCAACCCCATCTACAACCAATTAGAGGCCCGCCTGGGCCGCCAGCTCTACGCCTACGAAAGCCGGGACATCTGCGACCTCGCGCAGAGGCTCGACGACAATCCCGTCACCGTAGCGGACAAGGCGGTACCGACAGAGGACATGATCCTCGCGGCAATCAACCAGCTTCCCCCCGATGTGCGCGCGCCCTTGAAGTACATGGCCACGGTGATCGATGCCGCTCGCAAAAGCCACCTCATGCCCGGCACAGACAAGGGAAAACAAACGGCACCGACCCTTTTAACCGCCAAAGGTATGTCCCCCCGCACCCTGCGTTCCGAGTTGGGGATGGCCGACGCCATCATCGATGGCCATGTCTACACGCGACCCGAGATCAAATTCAGCACCACCGGCATTGAAGTGCCAGGCGTGCTGAAGCTGCATCAAGACGACTTTCATCTCATCACCTTCAAGCGATCAAATGGGGGTGCAGGATGATTCGTCCCACCCAAAAAATTCAACGTGAACCCCTTCCGACGATGTTCGAGAAGATGCCGCCGACCGCCGAAGAAGCAGAAGTGAATGTCATCGGGGCGATCTTCCTGAATCCCAATGTTCTCTCCGATGTGTGCGAGCAAGTATCCGCTGCCGACTTTCAAAAGCCGAAATACGCCCAACTTTTCCAACTGCTGATTGACCTTCACCAGACAAACCAGCCCATCGAGCCCAACGCGGTTTTGACGGTGATGAAGAGCAACCGGCAGATTCAAACTGAGGATGTAGAGCAACTTTCGAACATCATCATGTTCTGCGTTGAATCCACCACCACCTGGGTATCCGCCCCCTACTACGCCCGCAAGGTCCGTGAATGCGCCACGAGGATCCGGGCGATGAACACCCTTTGGGACGCCCTCCACGCCCTGTACGTCACCGACGCTCCCACGCAAGAGGTTTCAGATAGCGCCGCCGCTGAATTGATGGCGCTTGAAGGCGAGGCTTCGGTTGAGATCGTGAGCGTCAAGGACCTGATCGAACCGGCGTACAAAGAAATTCAGGAGCGGGCCGACGCCGGCGTAGATGTTCCGATGGGGTTCACAACTGGACTCCCTGACATCGACAACATGCTGGGGGGGCTGGAAGACGGCACCCTCACCATCGTTGCAGCCCGCACATCGGTCGGCAAAACCGCCTTCGCCCAGCAGGTTTTAGAGCACATCGCTTCGGGCCAGGCTCCCGGCGGCGGGGTGTCGCTCGAAATGTCGAAAAAGCAGTTGGCCTACCGCCTGATCGCTTCCAAGGCACCTGTTCCCAACAACCTGCTTCGCCGTCCAACCCGGCTTGACTCTGATCACTGGCAAAAAATCCATTTTGCCGTCGCGGCACTGGAAGAAATCAATCTCTTCACCGCCATCGCCCCAGGCTGCACGCTGGAACGGCTGGTCGGTATCGCCCGCCGCATGCACGCTCGGGGCGTCCGGTGCCTCATGATCGACCACCTGGGGCTGATGCGGGTGTCGGGAAAGCGTAGCGGTAGCACGCGCAATGAGGACCTGGGGGAGATCACGGCGGGTATCAAGGCGATCGCGCTTGATCTGAAAATCCCAATCGTCCTCCTTTGCCAGCTAAACCGCATCGCAGCCACAGAAAAGCCCGCCCTGCATCACCTGCGGGAATCTGGCCATATCGAAGAAGACGCCGACAACGTGATTCTTCTGCATCGGCCCAACAAAGACGGCAATACCGAGGGCGGTGGTTTGGTCGCGCCGGATCAGGAAAAAGCCATCGCCATTATCGCCAAAAACCGTCAAGGGCCCTGCGGAGAAGTCGACCTCACCTTCTTCCCCTCACTCGTGAAATTCGGCTGTGTCTCTGCACCCTTTGGAAGGGTTGATTAATGAACCCCCTCGACAAAGCCATCATCCAGGTCATCGCCGAGCGCACTCGCCAGATCAAGCGCATGGAGGCGTCAATCGCATCAATGAAGGCGCAGAATGAAGCCGACGGCCTCTCCCTCTACGCCCGGATCCTCACCGCATGGCTGGCTCGCAAAGGTATGGAACGCCCAGACACCCTCACATGCTCGCAAATCGCCGATATGACATCCCGCGATCCCTCGACGGTCCGAGGCTGGATCAAGCTTCAGGGCCTCCCCGCAACCCCCAGCACGGCTGGCACAGTCGCCATCCACTACACGGTCAAGACCTCCGAATGGCTGGAGTGGGCCACGACTAACCAGCCGATACAACCCCAGGTCAAGCCCAGCCGGGCAGTCCCCCCGGCCGGGCGGGGCGTCACGCAAAGGAGTGCCCCATGAAAGAGCCATCACTCTGGGAACCCGACGCCCCGCCGGAACCCGCCCCGGCGCCGAAGCCTGAGCCCAAGAAACAAACCCTCCCCCACAACGGCACAGAAACCAGTCGGCAAGCCGCCGAGCTGGCGGAACCTGGGGCCAACACTGACTGCGGGCGCATCCTCGCCTATCTCCGCCAGTGCGGGGACCGAGGCGCAACCCGGGATGAGATCGCCGCACACCTGGGCATGTTGATCCAGACCGTCACGCCGCGTGTGTGGGCGCTCCTCAACCGGGCTGGCTGGAAGCTCGCCTACGAAACCGGGGAAACCCGCGAAGGCGCGCACGGGCGGAAATCCAAGATCGTTTACGCAAGGAAGGACAAATGAGTACACCGCAAATCACAATCACCGGCGACAAGATGGCCGTCCACTTCAGCGACTTCGATGAGGTCAGCTACGGCATGTTTTTGAAGGTCAAGTCTCTGCCTGAATACGAGATTCAATGCGATCATCCGACGCTCACTTACACGGTGAAGGCGCCCGCAAGGTTTGCTGAGATGCTGGGGGTGACCATCAGCAAGCCCGCAATCTCCGACCTGCCGTATTTGCCGGCGTTGATGGATGACCAGGGGGCCATCGTTCCTACAGCCTTAGAAGCCAAACGATTCGCCATATGGGCCGATTGCGGACTGGGAAAGACGCTGATGGGGTTGGAGTGGGCTCGGCATGTCATTCACCGGACGTCAGGCCGTGTATTGATCTTCACCTTCAAAAACATCATCAATCAATGGATCGAAGAGACTGAGACGTTCTATGGCCCAACCCTGCCAATTGCTGTCTTGGACTCACGGGAAGAACTCATCGAATGGTGTGCGGGCCGTGGTCCCCAGGCAGGCACATTGCTGGCGATCACCAACTACGAAAAGCTGAATCACGAGAATCTGGAAGATCAGCAGATCAATGAAATGCGGTTGCTGGCGGGCATCATAGCCGACGAATCCAGCAGACTGAGGACAGGCGGTGGCTCGCAGAAGTGGGCGTTGATTAAGTCATCCAAAGGCATCGAATACAAGCTTTCCCTCACGGCAACCCCAGCCCCGAACGATCCGATGGAATACGCCTCTCAGGCGGCGTTCCTTGAAAAACTGCGTGATGAAAACGAGATCATCTGGACATACTTCACGCGCGATCCCGTCACTAACGAATGGACGGTCAAAGCCCATGCACGCGATGCTTTCTACCGCTTCATGGCGAGCTGGTCGATCTACATCCGAAACCCCAAGGCCTACGGTTGGCGATTGAACGTGCCGGATGTGCCGGAACCGATCGTCACCGAGTACACGATTCGTACCACTGAAGAACAACGGGACTGGATTGGTCGTCACCGCCAAAACGAGGCGGGTAACTTCGCCCTCTTCAACACAGAGCGCTCCAACACCATCGAGCGGGCCAAGCTCTCTCAAGTCGCTAAGGGGTTTGTTTACCGGTCCGGCGAAAACGGAAAGTACACAGCGGTTGCATCGAACAAGCCCGCTTTCGTCGCCAACCTCATCAAGCAAGAACTGGACGCTGGCCATCAGGTGCTTGTGTGGACTAGTTTCAACGCCGAGAGCGACATTCTTGGACGTCTGTTGGAGGCCAATGGTTGCGCAAAACGTTGCGCGATCTTCAGCGGAGCTACCCCCGAAGGACGGCGAGATGAAGTGTTGGAGCAGTTCCGACATGGACATGTCCCCTGCCTCGTATCCAAGCCTTCGATGCTTGGCTATGGGTTGAATTTCCAGCATTGCACCTCAATGATTTTCAGCGGTTTTACCGACTCCTATGAGCAGTTTTATCAGGCGTGGAGGCGCGCAGTCCGCTACGGCCAGCAGAAGCGTGTACGCATCCATATCCCGTACATCCCAGAACTGGAAGGTGAAGCCCTCGCCAACATTTGGAAAAAGCGAGCCCGTCACGAAACGGACATTCGAGAAGCCGAACGGGCATACATCGCCGCAGCAAAAGACCTTCGGAGGGCAGCATGAGCTTTTTCGACCCTCAACCCGATAGAACCCAGGTTTGGTCATTTGGCGGTGGCGTGCAATCAACCGCTCTTGCAGCACTGATCATCCAAGGCCGTCTTCCTAAACCCGACTTGGCCGTCATGGTGGACACCACTCGCGAGAAGACTGCTGTTCTTACCTATGCACGTGAAATCACGGGCCCGGCGCTCGCCCAGGTGGGGGTTCTCCTTCATGTCGTCTCCACAACAGACTTTGCAACCGTCGACCTGACCAGCAAAAACGGTAAGCACATCCTGATTCCGGGCTTCACGGACATCACCGGAGCAGAAGTTGGTAAGTTTTCCAACTTCTGCTCCGGTAAATGGAAACGGGAAGTCATCGACCGGTGGTTGCGCCGCGTCCATCAGGTAAAGGCGTGCGACCGCTGGATTGGGATCAGCATTGATGAGATGCGGCGCGTCAGGCAACCGCGTCAGTTGTGGGCAAGGAACCTGTACCCACTGATCGAACTGAGATTACGGCGGGAAGGTTGCCTCCGAATCGTTCAGGAAATGGGATGGCCTCCACCCCCTCGTTCCTCTTGCTGGATGTGTCCCAATCAATCGAATGCTGAATGGCTGGACCTCAAAGAAAACCACCCCGAGGACTTCGCCAAAGCCGTCGACCTCGACCTCTTCATCCGGCAGACTGACCCGCACTTCTGGCTTCACGAATCATGTGCGCCTCTGGATGAAGTGGACTTCACTGCCCCGCCAAACCTCTTTACTGACAAAGCCTGTGATTCGGGCTTTTGCATGAACTAAAGGAAATTCTCATGGTTGCCCACAACCCCATCCGCTACAACCTCTACCTCCGCGACTGCATCTCCGGCATGTTCGCGCACCTCGACCCGGCCACGGTCGACCTCATCATCAGTTCCATCCCCTTCGAAGAGTTGTTCACCTACTCCGGCAAACCCGAGGACGTCGGCAACAACGGTTCAACTGTGGACATCCGCGAGGGGCGATTCGCCCTGAACCTCCGCTTCGTCATCCGCCAGATGATGCGCGCCCTTCGTCCGGGCTGTAATGCCTGCATCCACATCCAGCAGCTCTTGGCCTACCAGAGCCAACACGGCTTCATCGGCAGACGTGACTTCAGAGGCGCTGTGATCGATCTCTTTCGCGCTGAGGGCTTCAATTTCTACGGCGAGGTTGCGATTCCCAAGGATCCTCAAGTGATGGCGCAACGCCTCTCACTGATGAGCCTTCAGTTCAAGACGGCGAGGGAGCGCGGCGGTCAGATTCTCGCCCCGGCGCCCAATGACTACGTCCTGATCTTTAAAAAGCCTGGCATTCTCGAATTCCCCTGCCTCCCCCTCCACTGCCCCGACCGCAACCCCAACGGCTGGATCACGCAGGAGGATTGGATTAAGTGGGCCAGCGGCGTGTGGGAGATCGACGCCATGGACGTCCTGCAGGGTGCACGGCACGCAAAGGAAAACGACGAGGAGAAGCACGTCTGCCCGCTCCAACTCGAAGTCATCCGCCGTCTGATCCTCCTCTACTCCAACCCCGCGCACCTGCAAGAGAACGTGCTTGTGCTTGATCCGTTCATGGGGATCGGCAGCACCTCCTGGGAATCGATCCTGCTGGGGCGTCACGTGGTTGGGTTTGAGTTGAAGGAGTCCTACCACGCCATCTCGCTCAACAACGCTGAGAAGGCGATGAAGATTCGGGAAGAGAAAACCCGGCCAGACACCACCCTGTTTTCCTCCCTCTCCGCGTAACCGTTTCAGTCAATTTCAGTTGTTCACGACTTTTCAGGAATCTTTGAAATGATTGCACCCGTAAGACCAAACGCAAAACCGTCCGCAGACCTTTTCCAGAAGAAGGCGCTCTCAGGCTTCGCTGGCATGGGCGGTTGGTGCATTGCGTATGAACGGGTGATCGGCCGCGCCGTGGATTACGCCATCAACCACTGTGAACTCGCCATTGCTTCGCACGCGGCGAATCATCCACACACTCAGCACTCCATGGAGGACATCTTTGCAGAGAACTATGGGGCGTTGTTTGCGAAGCGTGAATTGGGTGTCGTCACCCTCTCCCCCGACTGCCGCCACTTCTCCAGGGCAAAGGGGAAGACGCCAAACCGGGAAGGCGTGTCTGACCAGGTGCGGGGATTGGCTTGGATTGCACCTCAGATTTGCGGGGACTGTGAACCCGATCTGATGTTCCTAGAAAACGTGCGGGAATTTCTCACCTGGGGACCGTTACGCCACGCAATGGACAAGAGCGGCATTCCCATGCTTGACGCTAACGGCGCTCCGGTGATGGAGCCCGACCCAGCGCACAAAGGTGAAACCTATCTCAAGTGGCGTGCCACGTTGGAGGCACTGGGCTACCATGTCGACTTCCGAATTCTCAAGGCCTGCGACTACGGCGCACCGACGATCCGTGAACGCATCTACTTCATCATGCGCCGCGACGGGCTCCCCATTGTGTGGCCGAAACCCACCCATGGCGATCCGAAGGCCAAGGGCTTTGCCAAGTCAGGCTTGAAGCCTTGGCGCACGGTTGCCGAATGCATTGAAGCATCTATCCCGTGCCCGTCCATCTTCATCACTCAGGAAGAGGCGAAGGAACTGGGCTTCAACGTGAAACGCCCGCTCCGTGCCGCCACGTTGAAGCGCATCGCCCGAGGAACCGTGCGATTTGTGATTGAAGCAGCCGAGCCGTTCATCATTGGCATCACGCACACCAAGGCAAGCGGAATGGTTTACCCCGTATCCGAGCCGGGGAGGACAGTCACGACCGCCAACGGGGGTGAATTTGCTCTGGTCGAAGCATTCCTCTCCAAGCTCTACGGCACTTGCGTCGATGGCGTTCCTCTGGACAGACCGGCACCGACCTTCACTTCTGGCGGAAATCACGAGATGCTTGTCGCTGCATGGATGGCGAAGCATTACGGCGGTGTGACCGGGCATGAACTTCTCCGTCCCCTGGGTGCAGTCACCTCGGTCGATCACCATAGCCTGATTGCCACCTTCCTCGCTCCCTACTACAAGTCAGGCTCCGGCACCACCGGCCGGGAAACCGCCGCGCCACTCCCCTCCATCACCTGCACCGACCGGTTCCAGTTGGTCCAGGCGATTCTGGAGAAGGAAGGCGATGCGATCCCCGCTGGCTTCTGGCGCACCTGGGCGTTCCTCATCGAACAGCTTGGCCCCGACGTGCCGCCGCCCATCGTCATACGCCCGAACGGCATCTACCTGATCGTAGACCTGGGCATGCGCATGCTGATTCCTCGTGAACTGGCCCGGGCACAGGGCTTCCCCGAGGACTACATCCTCGATCCTGTCGTGGCCAAAATCCGCAACGGCAAGGTTGTTTACCGCAAGCTCACCAAATCTGAACAGGTCGAAAAGATCGGCAATAGCGTGTGCCCAGACGTAGCCGAGGCGCTGATGCGCGCCAACTGCCCCGGTGCCCTACCAACCCCCACCCCCAAGAAATCCCGCCGCGTGGCGTGATCAACGCCTCCCCCTTTCGAAAGGTCTGCAAATGACTACCGCCCTCAGTTTCACTCAACTCCGCACCGCCAACGCCACCCGTCAAATCGAGTGGGATCGTGGCAACAAAATCACCCTGCTTTATCGCACAACTGAACTTGCCGGCGAAGTCGGCGAGTTTTGCAACGAGATTAAAAAGCTTGAACGCGAGCGCATGGGAATCAATGGCTCCCGTTCCAGTCAAGAAAAGGCCGTCGACGAACTTGCGGATGTGATCATCTGCGCTGACCTCATCGGAATGCAGATGGGCATTGACCTATCTGCGGCTGTTGCCCGAAAGTTCAACCTGACTTCACGCAAGTACGACCTGAAAACGATGCTTCAGGTTGAGGAACCTTCCAAAGAAGTTGGAGGGTTCAAGACGGGGGAAATCGTCAACGCTGAATACACGGTTGAACCCACCAGCCCCGACTACATCAACCCCGAAAAACTCATCTACGTGCTTACTGCCGTCGCCGGTGACGGCTGCGGCAACCCCGACGCCGTGAAGGCCTACGAAGCCAAGCTCCGGGCGGCGTTGGCGGAATACCGCGAGGCGTCGATGGGGGCCGCTGATAGCCCGTCCACGCCGGTGCCCTACGTCTTGACGGAGGTCCTTGCCGAGCGCGACCAACTTGCGGCGGAAGCTGAAGCCCGAGAGAAATCCATCCGTGACATGGTTGAGGCCAATGGCCGGGACATCGAACGCCTGACCGCCGAACGCGACAAGGCTTGGCAAGAACTCAACGACATCCGCGCTGCGATTCACGCAGACCCCGAGGAATCAACTGTCGATGAGGTCAAGCGCATGCTTGCTGGCGGAAAAGTCCTCTCCTACAGCCACTGGGACGGCCCGCGCATCATCTCCCTACGGCCTCGACCCCGTAAGGAATGGACTCATGAGGATGGCGATGTCCTATGGTGGGTTTTCCCGATTGACGGCCCACCCTGGGTGGGTAGCCCTCTTGATACCAGGTGGGACGATGATCTTTGGACACACTGGACGCCGTTTGTTGTGCCGAAGGAATCAGAGATGTCCGTCGCAGGCGAGGTCATCGACGCGGATTACCCCGTTGAACTGAGCGTGCTGGAAAAGGTGGCTGCTAAACGCGCCTACCAGATCGCCAGGGGATACGACGCTGCTCACGATGATCAGCACGTCAAGGGTGAACTTTTGCGCGCGGCTCACACCTTCCTCCACCAAGACACGCAGGAATGGCCGTGGCCCGACACCTACGGGCACATCCTTGAAGACCTCGGCAAAAACCCCCGCGCCGACTTCATCAAGGGTATCGCCCTGCTGATCGCCGAGCAGGAACGCCGTGACCGTGCGAAAGCGAAGGGGGGTGCAGCTTGAACCCCGACAAACACCTAGAAATCTGCGACCGCTTCAAAGTTCAGTGGGACGCCCAGGCAGCCGCAGACTTCCGTTTCAAACCAGAAACACGACGGCGAATTAAACAGTCCCTTGAACGCCAGTTGATGAGCGACTTCCTCAACGCCGACCATGGCACCGCTACTTGTGCGGCTCCGGCGTCAACGCCAACCACAGCGGAAATGTTCAAGTCCATGAAGGAAATTGAAGATCGGGCTTGGTTCACCAGGTTCATGAAACCACAAAATCCACCGGTCTTGCGCGTCAGGGACTACATCCCGGAGTTCAGTAAAGACACCGGCGAGCGAACGTTCTGGTGTTCAACCCCACCTACCTCTTTTCCTGAATTCAAAACGCCCAAAATCCTCCTCCTTCACTCCAACAACTATCCGCTATTCAAAGAGGCCTTTGAGGCCAATGGATACGTGTTCGAGAACGACAAACCAATCACAAAAAAGGACCCCGCCAATGGGTGAAAATACAGGCATTCAATGGACCGACGACACCGTCAATCCATCCTCTGGGTGTGACGGTTGCGAGCTCTGGATACCCGGCAAGGGAGGCCCCTGCTACGCGGGCAACTTCCAAACCAACCGGCTCTCCAAATCCTTGCCCCAGCTCTATGCACGGGACTTCACCGAGGTCCGGATGATCCCCGGCCGGATGGCGAAGGCCGCGGCATGGTCCGACCTCACAGGCACCGAACGAGCGGACAAACCGTGGCTCAACGGCATGCCGCGTTGCATCTTCCTCAGCGACATGAGCGACGTGCTTTCACGGGCCATCCCGTTTCACTATCTCAAGACCGAGATCATCGACGTCGTGACATCTAAGGCGGGAAGCCGACACATCTGGCAGTGGCTGACAAAACGCCCTTCGCGGATGGCCGAATTCAGCGCCAGTCTGCTCAAAGAAGGCATCCCATGGCCGCGGAATCTGTGGGTGGGAACGAGCGTGACGAGCAAGAAGTCTGTGGCGCGGGTCGATCATTTGCTCAAAGTTGGGGATGAAACCACCACGCGGTTTGTCAGTGCGGAGCCGTTGGTTGAAGAGGTGACTTTCAACCGATGGGTCGACGGAATCTCAGGAGACGGTTCACTTAACCCAATGACTGGCTACGTTTCCGGAGACGGATGCTACGCGCCGTGGGTTGATCTGGCCCACCGTATTCACTGGGTAATCGTCGGCGGGATGTCCGGCACCAATCCCGAGCCCTTCAATATCGAATGGGCGCGATCGATCACCAGGGAGTGTCGGGTGTCTAGTGTGGCGTGCTTCATTAAGCAGCTCGGAGCGCGGCCTCAAGAGGTTGTGGGTGGTCGGGTTGGGGGTCGCGAGGAACCCAATGAACCCGGCGATGTTGTTTCCTTCAAACCTCTCCGCGACACCCACGGCGGCGACATGGCGGAATGGCCGGTTGACCTGCGTGTGCGCGAAATGCCGAAATGGAGGCCTGCATGACTTCCAACCCCCACATCGACCGCGCACTCACTTTCACGCCGATCATGCACAAAGCTATCCGCGAGGGGCGCAAAGACGTCACGCGGCGGCTGGCAAACATTGCTCACGTGGAGCATTCGATTGACCGTGTTGAACTGGCCTACGATCCCCACAATCCAGGTGCAGTTACATGGCGGGCTGTTCAAGACGACGGCGAGGATGGTTATCAAGAAACCTTCTTAAAATGCTCCTACAAGCCCGGGCAGGTTGTGGCATGCGTGACGCATTGGCGGACGTCGCAGTTATTGGACAAATTAAGGCCTGTAGAGTTGGCTGAAATGCCCGACAGGCTGATCCGAATCTGTTGGGAAGGTAGTGGTGGGGCCGACAGCAGGCGCGGCAAGTTGCGTCAAGCCCGCTTCTTCCCGCGCTCCCTCTACCACGTCGCCCCCCTTCGCCGCATCGTTGACGTTCGGCTGGAGAGGCTGGGGGAGATCACGGAAGGCGACGCGCTCCGGGAAGGTATCTACGAACGCCGCATCGTAGTAGATACAAACTGCAACGGGGGCGTTCATTCGGAAGAACATGCCGACCGATACTTCCATGACGGTGATTCCTGCCCGGACGAAGGCTTTGAATGTGCCGTTGACGCCTACTTCAACCTGCTGGACGCGATCCATGGTGACGGGGCGTCGGCAGAGAATCCGCTAGTTTGGCGCATTGAGCTTGGCGCAACTACCGAGGAATCCTCGGTGGATGGGGGTGTGGCATGAGTCCTGCCTACACCAACACCGCAGCAACCTTCAGCGCCGACATGCGATACCGCTACCACCTCAGCCGTCAATGGGCGCTTCCCATCACCGCAGGCGAGGACCGGGGAGCCTGCATGTTCCTGATGCTCAACCCCTCCACCGCAGACATCAAGCTCGACGATCCCACCATTCGCCGGTGCGTCGGCTTCGCCAGTAGCTGGGGATTCTCGGGCCTGTCGGTGTGCAACATCTTCGCCCTGAGGTCTACGGATCCTGCCGCGCTCTACACCACGCCGGATCCGGTTGGCCCCACCAACGACCTAAACATCGAGGGGACGGCCAGGACATGCTGCCTCATCATTGCCGCCTGGGGCGTGCATGGGGAATACATGAATCGCGGCGTCCAGGTCCTGCGCAACCTTCAGGCCAAGGGGTACACCGTTCATCACCTCGGACTCACGTCCGGGGGCCATCCCAAGCATCCTTTGTATCTCCCGAAAACATCAACTCCCGTGCCCTTTGAGCCGGGGAAAGTGAGCATCAAATGAACACCTTTCAAGGACTTCTAAATCTCAAGTCGATCGAGCAGTTTCGCGCGATGCGAGATGCGGCCAGGACTAATGGCGACAGCGAGTATGCGGACATGATGGAAGATCACGCTAAAGCTGTAGAGCAAGCCATCGCCGACAGCGAAGAACTGGCCAAACTCAAAGCCAAGCTCCCCAAGACCGCAGATGGCGCTGCCATTCACCCAGGCTTGCGTGTCTGGGGGCACGATGGGAAGGAACTCATCGTCTGTTTGGTGAAGCGGGCCATAGAAGGCATGCCAGACCTAGGAACGATGGAGATCGAAAACGAGAAGCCTATCACCGGTATGTGCATGTCTGACTACAGCCATCTGTGCTTCTCCTCAAAGGAAGCGGCGAGAAATGCGAGCATCAAATGACCCCTGAACAAATCAAATTCCTCAAAGACAGCGCCGCCGGGCTGGAAGACTCCAGCAGGCGATTCTTCGACAGTGCCGCCAACATTCCCCATCATCTCGACCCCCTGCGTCGTAAGGAATTTCGCTACCTTCAACTCGCCTCAACAGCGAAAGCTAAAGCAGGAGCCCTGCGCCAAGCCATCAAGGATGCAGAGGAACTGTCCAGGCTCTCCCGGGAATCCGATGAGTTCGCCACTCTGCTTCTGACGGTGAGAAAAACTCTTGTCGCTTTTGATGGCCACACTTTTAAAAGCCTTGCCCACATCGACGCAATGAGGTCGCTGCACGCCCAAGCCAGTCACGCACTTAAAGTCCAGAAAGAACACAAAGGAGGCACGGATGCCAGCAACACTCCGTCTTAGCGACCTCCTCCCCAAGATCGACGCCAAGCAGCGGGCACAGCTCCGCGCCCAGGGGGTGAACATCCCCGGCGATCCACCAGCGAAGGCACCCGGCGCCGGCGCACCTCGCACCAAATACGGCAACGTCATCACCCAGGTCGACGGCATCACCTTCAAGAGCAAGAAGGAAGCCCGCCGATACGAGGAACTGCAGGGGATGAAGGAACGTGGGGAAATCCTGACATTTTTGAGGCAGGTGCCGTTCGACCTTCCGGGCGCGACAGAGAAGGGTGGACTTCGTGATCGTCCACCTGGACCTCACGATTGAGGTCGAGGACGTGAAAGGCATGAAAACCCAGGTCTACAAGATGAAACGGGCGTTGGTGCTAAAGGCGCACGGCATAACGATTAAGGAGATTTGAGATGGCTACCAAAGCACTCTCATTACGCAAAGCAGCATTGAAGTTAGGTATCCACCACAACACCCTGAAGAAGTGGATTGTGGATGGGGAAGGCCCCAAGGCGTTCGTTAAACCCGGCGTCCACAGGGACGTCATCCGAATCATGCCGGAGGAGTTGGATCGGTACATCCGCGTCAACAGCCTTGGCGGCCCAATTACGAGGTAGATACCATGCGCGGCATGACAGAAATATTAGAACGCGGCAAGGGGAAGAAATACCAAATCCGCTTCACCCCACCTGGATATACCACCCGAGTGAAGGTGAGTGCGTACGCTAGTCGTGAGGACACAAAACGTGCTGCCGACAAAATAGACATTCTGATCCGGACACGGTTGAACGGCGATCCCCCGCCACGCGAACTGCACACGTGGATTGCCAACATGCCGGCGCGGATGAATGCGCGGCTCGTAGAAGTCGGCTTGCTTGAGAAACGCCGAGGCGAGGCGGGCAGGCCAACCTACCACTCCGACTCCCTTTGGAGCGCTGATCGATATGCCGAGGAGGCAGCTAAAGAGGAAGAAAAGCGCATTCGCCCGTCGCACGTTGATGATTACCACCTCGCTGTCAAAGCCCGTCGCAACAATACTGCGGTCCATGCCCGCGTAATGGCGATGAACGTGCTTCGAGTTCTGCGAGCGTGCAAAGCCGAACTCATTTCCCAGATCAATTCAGGCGACGTTCAAAAGGTCGTTTCAGAATTTGGCGTCTGTCCCAACACGCGCAGGCATTACCTGACCAGTTGCAAAGACTTCACTGACTGGCTGAGACGAGACAAACGCGCAGGAGAAGATCCTCTTGCAGACGTACCCCTGCCTTTAGCAGACGCAGATCCCACCTTTGAACGTGCCCCGCTCACAGTGGAGCAATTCAGGGCCCTCATGACGCACATGCGTGCGCTTATCGCCAAAGGCGGGAAGTACAAGTCCACTGACATGAGCCGTTGGCCAGCGACCGATCGGATGTTGGTCTACTGGACGGCCGTGTGCACTGGGTATCGACAAAATGAACTTCGACAACTCCGCGCTTCCCAGCTTTTCCTAAATGATCCTCAGCCCGCCATCGACATCCTCGCTGGAAATGCAAAGAACAAAAAGCGGGCAACAGTTCCGATCCCCGCTGAACTCGCCGCCGAACTTCGGGCATATACCAAGCATCTGGCCCCCGCGGCACGGGTGTTCAGCATCCCAAGCCGGCCAGCGGTCATCAGCCACTTCAAGCGCGATGCAAAAGCTGCTGGCATTCCCATCGACACCATGGGGGACATTGAGATTATCGACTTCCATTCTCTAAGGGCGACGGCAATCACGTGGTGGCTCGACATCTTCGGGTTAAGCGTCAAGCAAGTTCAGGTACTGGCAAGGGTGAGTTCACCCCACCTGATCGCTCGCTACAGTCGCCGCTTCAAACTGGCGGGGACGGACTGGATCGCCAGCGCCCCGACACTCAATAGCGAGCCACCTAAGTCAGAAGCCATGAAAGCTTAAATTGTCCCCTGTTTTGTCCCCTGATGTTTATTAAACCCCTGTTTTTACGATAGATTTTGATGGATTCCACGCGACTGGAAATCGCGTAAAGGAGCAATCCTTTCAAGAGTTCGAATCTCTTCCTCTCCGTTAAAAAAACCCCGCAATCCGCGGGGTTTTTTCATGGGCGAGAGGACTTTGTTAGGGCGCACTAAAACCTAACAAATGGATTGGTTGGATAGATTAGAACCTTTTGGTGGTCCCTTGGCTGTCCCCTTTTCCAATTCCAACTTACAAGGGCTTCCCCGGCTCGACGTCGTAGCGCAATAGCTCAGTTTTACACATGTCTACTCCAACTTCTCCGCCCAGCCCCTGATCCGCGCCGCGTACGCCCGTGCGCGTTCAGCCGCCTTGTCACGGTCCTTATCCGACTTGGCTTCATTCACCGTCTTAAGCAACCCTCGAAGAGTCTTTACCGGGGTAGCATTGCCCTGCCCACGGCTCTCCGCCCGATCCAGGACAAAGGACACGTCCCGGGCCTGGCTGGCGGGCGTCTGCGCTGACATGCCAGTGAACCCAGCAGCAACATCCTTCACCGACCGTTTTTGGTTGGGCAAATCGCCCAGGCGTAGCCCCAAGTCGCCAACGGTCCCAAACATCCCCCTGATGAAGTGATCGGCGTTGCGGGCATCCACGCGCTCCATCGCTGTGTGCTGCAGGAGTTGCCCGATGTTCGAAGCGTTGGCGGTTCCTGTCCGCTTGTCCACATCCAATGCGGCTTCGTGGTGAGGCACGATGTTGCGTTCACGGAAGAAGTCGTAGTTGGTGGAGACCTCCACCAGCGGAGCCAGTGGACCTGCGACGGTGCCTTGATCAACCGGCACCAACGCGCTCTTCAAACTCGTGGGATACCCGTCGAAGGCACCAACCTTGCCCCTCGCCGCATCAATCGACCGCTCCACCCCCGACGCCAGCACGCCCATCTCAAACGGCTTGGGTATGCGGAGCCAGAGGTTATTGCCGACCTTGAAGTTCCAAAAGAAGTCACGTTGCCATGCCGGTAGCGATTGGTATTCCTCTTCATAGTCGTCGCCCATCGCCGAGGCGAAGGCGTAGGTGAGGAGGGTTGGAGCAACTACATACATCCCCCACCTCAGCGAGGTCCCCTGGGGATCGTTCTTAACGCTCCGCATTGTCGACCGCAGACCTTGCACAGCGGCATTCAAGAACGGGATGATCTTCGACATGGAGCCGATGAGGGTTCCCGCCTGAGCGAAGTCCAGCAGGTTGCGAGCCTTCAGCGCGGCGTAGAGGGATGCGTCCCGCTCATTCTTGCCCATGCGCCGTCCCTCGGCGTAGGCGGTGCGGAATTCCGCCAGTCGACCCCGCCGCTCACTTTCTGCCGCCATGGCCTTGTACCAGGCCAAAGCCTTACCCGCGCCGGCGACGATGATGTTGCGGTCATCCTTCACCAGTTCCTTCATTTTGTCTTTGAGGGTCGCATAGTAGTCGGCAGGCGACGTCGAAATGTGCCCCGCCTGACCACCTCCCGCCAGATCCATTTTCGCCCGTTCGTCGTCGGTGAACTTTCGGAACGAATCCCAGGGCTTAGAGCCAGTGGTGCTGATTACGCTTCGATTGATCGCATCGCGTTGGACGTTGCGCACAAGGAACGGAGGAGCATAGGTAATACCAGCGCGAAGCATCTGGGACGCCTTCTGCAACACCCGCCATGTGTCGTTTCCGTCATTCACGTCGCCCCAGTTTTTGAGTGCCGCATGAATGTTTTCCTCAAATTGCCAATATTGGAGTTCGCCGTTGATCCACACTCGAATTGCATCCTCATCACCAGACTGCACCTGACGGCCAATCTGAGCCAGGGCCACGGGATCGCCCTGCCCCATGCCTCGCATCTGCGTGAGCAGTTTCACGAAAGCCGCCATCGCGGCATTGCGGTGGGACTCCCGTTGCGTCTCATAGGCCGACTGAAGGAGGTTGGTATAGGGATTGCCCAGCATCTCCGAGCCGCCCTTAAACATCTTGATTGTGTCCTTCGCACTCCCCAGCCGTTTGCCGCCAGCGCCAGGAGGAGGAAGCACGGAATCTTCCTCTGCCCGCCGCATGTTGGAGTAAAACTGATGATCTTCCTTGTACTGCTGGTACTGCTCCGCACTGATCTTCCCAAGCCGCAGAGCCGGTTGAAGCACCATCGCATCAGCCCAAATGCGGTAACGATCGGCGGCGTCCTGAATACGCGCCCGCTGATCGGCAGGCAGCACCTCGAGTTCAGACAAGTTGCCGCGTGCAACCGATTGATCGCTCACGGCGCCGCCCCCGGTGCCGGAGAGGCGTTGTTTCCGGAGGTGATTGGCTTTGATCACACGCTCGATCCGGCGCTTGAGTGTCGGGTCGGGCATCAACTCAGCCAACGTCCTGATCTTCTCCGACGGCTTCTCCATCGTGGAGGAACTGATGACGGCCGTCGTGATCTCTTCGATCTTCTGCTGGATACGCTGGGCGTCTTGCGGATCCTTCGTGACCGCAAGAACTTCTTCGAGGCTGTCCAGCAGATTATCGACGCTGATCATCAGGTAGGCATAACTACGCTTGTCGAGGTTTTCCCCTCGCTCAATCGTTGCCTCGCTGGTGAGTTGAGTCATCACCAGCCGCCATTCCTTCTCCCAAGTTTCAGCACTCGAACGGTCAATTGGCGCGAGCAGCCATTCCAGCCCACCGACTCCCGAGAGGGTTTGCATCTTGCCATTGAGGTAACCTGCCCAATCCATTGGACCGTCCACCAACTGGCGTTGGAATTGATCGACAGTACCTCCCAGCAGACGCACCAAAACGCTGGGGTCTTGAAACTCCTTCATTTGCTGAGTGCCCGTCATCGCCTTGGCCGCATCAATGCCGGTCATTACCGGCGCGAGGGAATCCCAGAGCTTGGCCGCGATCAAATCCTTGGGCGTGATGTTGAATTCCGTTCCCTTGGCGCCGTAGGCCTTCTTCAACTGGTTAAACCAGCCCATCAAGCCAGTCGACCGCTTGGCCTCAACTTCGATGTTGGCCTGGGTCTTTTGGGTATCGCTCGCACCCACGAATTCCCGCATGTCCTTACCACCCGCCTCCAGGTCCTTCACCACATCCGCAGGGAGCATGCCAATCACCTTACGGGTGAAGATTGGGTATTCCTTCATTGCGGCATCTGGGTTGGCCATGAAATTGCGCACAGCCACCGCGAAGGCCTCTGACAACCGGTAGTCCAGCCGCGAGCGCGGGCCTGAACTGGCGGCGCTGCCTTGGAAGGCCAAGCGGTTAATTTCAATCTTGGCCTCCGGGGTGTTGAGTTCCCCGATAAGCCGACGCTGGGGAATACCTGCCTTGTTGATCTTGGTGGTATAGAGCTGCTTCGTAATGCCGTGAATGTCATCCACCGCATGTGCGATCTCGTGAGCCGTCACCTCAATATCGTTGGGGTACTTGATGACGACGTCGGTGTTCCAAGGTTTGTACAGCCCAGCAAATCGACCGGTTTTTCCTGCACGAACATAACGGTTGAACCGTTCGGCCATCGCCCTTGTGATTTCTTTGGGACTCTTAGGCTCTTGCCCGGCCGGGAGAGGCAGCGGTGCAATCGGAATCTGAGTCGCACCCATCGCTCCCTGCTCGGTGTGGCGAAGTGTGCGGCGATCCCCCTCATCATCAACATCGCTGGCATTTGGAAGATCGGGCAGTTCCCCAACTGGCGTCTGATCTACCAGCGACTCCCCGCGGGGAAGAACCTCATCCGCCGTCAAGTCAGGAAGTTCGGAGACGGGAACCGCCTTCGACGCCGGCGAGGATTCGGGCAGAGCTTGAGTCCTTGATCCCTGTGCGGGACCTGGGCCATCGCCGCCAGATTCTTCTTGAGTCTGATCGGGATTCGCTGTATCCTGAATGTCGACCCCCTTGCCCGGCAGTAGTTCAAGCCCAACGGCTTCGAAACCTGCCTGTGGGCGGGGGTCTTTTTTATTGGTCAACCGCATCTGGTAAAGATGGTTTTCGCTCTTCGCGTTCTCCGACTGCGCAACCTCACGCACTGTCAAACGGGCAAAATAAGGTCTCCCATTCACCGTCAGCGGGGCTTCGAACACATGGATCTGCCGAACGTTGCTATGCCCCTTTACATCTTTCTCAGTGCGGGAAAACTCCGCTTGCTCAATCGCCTCGCCCATCTTTGTTAGTGCCAGAATCCCCTCAGGAGTTGGGCGGAAAGCGAATCCGTGCTCTACTGTTTTGTTGGTGATCCGAACGGACATGCCGGTTTGGCGATTCACCCAGTCAGGCTTGGTTGCCACCAGATCTCGCAGAATTGGTTTTAACAGTGCCCGCATGCCTGCGAAGTCTTTGGCCTTGCGCAATGGAGCAAAGCCAGGAACGTCCGCATCGGATACTTCAATCGGCTTCGGTGTATGGCTGCTTTCATCCCCGGGAAGTGACGCTGATGGCGCAGCGTTGATATTCACGTCGTTGGGATCGAACGTGCCTCGATTGCCGGTGGCGCTCTTGACTTGGTTGGGATCAAACGCGATCCAGACACGATGGCGCACGGAATCAGTCTTCACCCGCCCCCCGCCGATGTGCGTGATACCGTCGTACCCCATCGCCCTCAAGACATCCTGCATGGCCTGAGCAGCTTCCCATTTCGGAACTTCATTTTCGGCGAAATAACTCTCCACGTGCCGGTAGTACGCTTCATTTGTCGCACCTTGGAAGTCGTCTTCGATCATCTCCCCCGCGCTCTTGCGCCACCGAGCATCGTCAGGCTTGGCATCCATGTCGATAGGGTTTTCGACCTTCACATAGAGGGGATACACTCCAGGCGATTCCCCCTTGCCCTTTTCCGTATAACTCGAAGCGACCGCGGGATCCTCCGTTGTGTAAATCCCCTGCCCAAAGAGTCCGTATTCGGAGCCATAAGCATCAAAATTGCTGTGACCGGCTCCGGAAGTTCCATGGTAAACCACTACAGGGCCGCCCCGGCCGTCCACCACCTTGGAATCACCGAACCAAGCCTTAAATGCAGGCGTCTTTGTCTGCCGCTTTGTCACTGCTTGGGCTTCCGTGACCTCCCCGGGAAGGCCTTGCATCACTGACCCCTGCCCATCCCCCGCCGCCGCCTCCCGCCGTTGCTCCCTGACCTGTCCGAATACGCTGCTTATCGCTTCATCGACCGTCCCCGCCGTTTCCTCTTGCCCAAATGACAGCCGTGGCGTATCCGACTCCACCCCCAGGGCGTGCATCAGGTCTTCCATGTGGGCCTTGAACTGGCGAGGGCCAAGGTTTTCCAGTCCCTGCACCATCAGCGCCACCGACCGGTCACCAAAACCAGGTGTCGGCGTCATGCTCTGCTGATTGAAGAAGTAGTCAGCCAGAGGAAGCTTGCTTGCCTTGTAGTCAGCGTAGGCGTCAAGGGCAGTCCTAAGGACCTGGGCCACACCGGACGAAGCCGGCTGGCCTTCCATACGCATGATCGGGCCCATGGACCCCACGAGCTTGTTTCGAACACTGGGGGGAACGGTGCCGAGGATCCGGGGATCGCCAACAACCCGACCCACCAGGGTATTCTCAATCGTGATCTTGCCCTCGGGTGTGATTGCTCCCGTAGTCGGGTCGATGAAACGCGCGGCATCCTGCTTGGACCATACGCCATCGCGGATCAGGTTCGACGCAAGCACGCGCGCAGTCCCTCGATCATCCATCGCCTCGCGCAGGCTGAATCCGTCTTCGCCCGAACCCAAGACGCTGGAGACGTGATCGGCTGTCTTCTGCCCGATCTTATTGGCGCGGGAAACCGCATCCGTCGCCGTCGACCGCCCGGTGGTGAAGGATTCATTGAGAACGCGCGAGAGCTCGCCGGGTTGGCCAGAATTCGGGACAACACGAACAATCATCGGTTCCTTGAGCATGCGCGCTACGGCCGGGTCAATCCCGAACTTCTCAGCGTTCCTTATGGTTTCGGCATAGAGCAGCCTGGCAGGATTGCCGCCCTTGGAATAGGCAAGCTGAACGCCCATCGTTCGAGCGTTGCCCCCCAATACCCGACCACCAGTTGAGACGACCGGAGGCCCGTCGATGGCGGTTGGAGTATCAGTGAGCAGCAAATCGGGTTTTGGACTGGATGCAATATCCAATACCGTTTGCCTTGAATCTGCGCCCTGAACAGCATCGTCGTAAGGACGCTCGTTTAGATCGCCCTCAGGATTGCGTACAAAGCCCTTTCGGGCGTCGTGTGAAGGCGTAAGTTTGGAGGCCTCTACCAAGGCGTAATTCCCCTTCAAGGATCGTCCATCCGGAAGGGCAACCGCCATTTCCCTACCGTAACGTTCTGCTACCGGGTTCTCAATTTGAACGGGTTCAGCAGGATTCGCCGGGGCCCATTGGTTATCAGGGGATTTCAATTCCTTGTCTGTGGGGTTCGGAAGGTCAGGCAACCGACCAACCGGCACATCTTCAGATTCAACGGGTGTTTGCTCAGGTTCGGTGGCGCCCACCACCGGCTGATTCACTGGATTTTGAACAGATTGAGGCTGGATTTCTGCCGGATTCGCGGTGGCGCCATCTTCACTCACCACCGGCAATTCGGGTAGTTGGAAAACTGGCACCCGACCAGTATCCAGTGAATCAAACTCGGTCCCCATCGGCGTGAGGTCGGGAAGTTCTCCCGCGGGCACGCCAGGAGCCTCAGAATTGACCACGGGCGCGGGCGGAAGCGCAAGGGGTGTCTGCCCCACCTGGGCGTTGGCCTGCTCAATCAAAGCCTTTTGGCGCTCAACATCGATCTTCTCAGCCCGCGCCCGGACCTGCATGTTTTTGTGAACGCCCGCCGCCCCCGACATGAGGAAGCCCGTTGGACCGGCCCCAAGAACAGAATCACCGACGCCTTCCGTCAGGTCGGTCTTGAGCCCCAAAACCATCTGTTGGGCAATGTTGGAGCCATACTGCTGAATCAACTCCTGCGCCGTCTCTTCAAGTGCACCGTTGAACGCATCTTTCAAGGGACGGCCCACAAAACTTTGTAGTTTACGTCCAAACAATCCATTGGTCGTTCGGTTGAATCGGCCAATCGCCCTCTCAATCGGCAATGCCTCAGTCGCGCCCAGACCCGCTTGAATCAAGGTGTAGTTGAGAACGTCCAGCCCACTGATCTCATCAGACTTCTTATGGCTGGGATCAGCCATTACCGCGGCTTGATGGGCCTTGGCTTCGTTGTACCCCTCGCCCGCGCCGACGGTCGCACCGATACCAGCCGTCGCCGCTGTCGTTCCTTGTTTGATCGCCTCTTTCGCGGCCAGCGTCTCAAGCCCGCCTGCGGCAAGCTGAGTGCCGTAGCGAGCGGCAAGCGCTGCTTTTGTCGCTGCACCGGCAACGACGAACGGCAAGGTCGAACCAGCAGCACCCGCAATGACGTTGGTTTTGTGAAGGTCGCGATTGCCCGCGCCGGTCGTCAGCAGTCGGTTGCCTTCATCAATCGCCTCGCCCCAACCAGGTTCGACGCCGGCGACTCGGAGAGGAATTTCCGCCGCCTTCACCACGCCGCCAATCACCGCGTTTGAGCCCGCCGCCGCATTCGCTCCGATGGAAGCCGCAGCCGACCGATCTTCACTCCCCTGTCCAACTTCTTGCCAATACTTCTGCTCAGGTGTGAGCCCGGCTCCATGAACGGCCAAGTCGGTCTGAACCACTTCCCGGGCCCCTGGGGTCAGATTCAAATACTGCGGGTTTTTCTTGGCGATGGTTTCCGATGCAAGGCGCGCCGCCTGTGAATCGGCAGGCGACAACTCTCTGGGTTTTCCCTTGATGTTGTTGCTGAACATCGTGACGGCCTGCGAGATCATCCCCGGCCGTTCCTGGGGGTTGGGCGCGGGCTGGGGAAGCTGTACCGGCCGGACAGGTTCAAACATCCCCTTGCCCAACTGTTGACGGGCGTTTTCACGCGCCAAGTCAGCAGCCAACCCGGACAACCGGTTGTCGATGATGGGCGCGGGCTGGGCAGGCGCTGTCTGTGCAGCAACCGGCTGGTCTGGAAGCTCCGGCAGATCGCCAGCGGGAATTTCCGTCAGATCCGGCAGTTGGGAAACCGGTACTGCTGTCATGTTGTTTTAGCCTTGGATGATTGCGATTGGACGTTCGTTCTGGTCGTAAACAATGGTGTCGTTTCCAACCTTCTTTTTGAATTTCGCGCCGGGGATCGTCTGATTGGCACCTACGCGGGGAAGGTCGGGTCGCGACGATGTTTGTGTAGGTGTAGTGGTGGGTGTTTCTTGCTGGCCAGATGGCAAGGGACGATTAGACGGCCCGGGAATGCTCTGTGGGTTTGAGACAGGGCCTCCAGCTTGCACACCGAAGATGGTGCCAATGGAGTCCATAAACGCTTTTCTCTGCGTATCGTCCATCGTGATTCCCGCACCCTCAACCGCCTTACCTAAAACGTTTCCGAGTGCATCCATGCGTGCTTTGTCCAAACCAGCCTTTCGCTCAGATTCCTTCCCAGCTGCGTCAGCCTGAGCTTTCGCAGTTGCCGATTGGGCGTTGATCCCAGCAACGCCAAGTTGAGCACCTGCACCTACTTCCGCGCCCTTCACTGACGCATCTGCGGTCGTCTTGGTATTGACCATCCCCGCCGCGTTGGTGTCTTTCGTGCCTGCGAGCTGGCTGTCGGCGATGTACTTCTTCACCATCCCCTCCAGCTCCGCTTGTTGCTGTGCGCTCAGGTTGTTTGCGCGTGCAATCTCCTGGGCTGATTTGGTGGTGATGTCCGCGAGCTTCGTTTGCGTGTTTCCCTGTGTTTCAGCCACGCGGACAGGCGTATCAATCTGCCGAGCTGCCAGGGAATTCTGCACCTGCTGCTGTTCCGCCTGACGCCGCTGGTCTTGGATGGCCATCAACTGCTGACGGTTGGTGATCGGCATGCGCGACCGCACCGCCGCCTGGCGCCGGTCAAGCTGATCCTGCCCTTCCGGGGACGCCGCGTAGGCCTGGGCAATCGCTGCCCGCCGCTTGGCCTGGGCGGACTCATTCGCATCGTTCGCGGCCTGCTGTTGGTCTGAGAGAGGAACACCCAAGGTACGGCCATTGGCAGCGTACAGATCGGCCAACGCCTGCTGGTTGGGCGACACGTCCGGAGCAGATGGACCCATGGAGATCGGACGGCGAACCGGCGCGGGCGCAGGCTCTGGCGCCGACGGCGCATTGCCCATTTCAGGATTGGGCGCCGGAGCCGGGCGTGCGCTGGCCATCATGGAGATGGGGCGACGTTGTGGAACCACGGGAGGTTCCCCGGCTGCCGGTCCAAGGTCAGCAGCCGTAGGCACCGCCACTGGAGTCCCGGGGTTGATGCCAACCGGAGCCCCCGCCACGGGCGTGATAGGTCGGCGCATGCTGATGGGAGTTCGCGCCTGAGACTGCGGCAACTCTGATTGCACCACATCGGCTGGATTCCCCTCTTCGCCCACACCGGGAAGTTCGGGGATGGCCGTCGACATCGGGCGGGTTTGTATGCCCTTCGGGTTGGCTTGGTTAAAGGCCAAATTCCCTGGCCGGTTGGCCGTCGCTGGCATCTGCGACAAGCCTTGACCCGGGTTGTAGATCGTGTTTTCTTCCAGAGGATCGCTCGACCGGGACTCAATCTGCGGTCCACCGCCGTTGAAGATCGACTGGCGAGGCTGGTAGCCCGGCACCGGCGTGATAGGTTTGCGCTTCTTCAGGGGGTCATATGTGTTGGCTGCGGACATGGGAACTCCTTCGCGTTACGGCGTAATGCCGCGCTTTTCAAGGGCTTTTTTAATCCAGTCGACATCGTTGGCGATCACACCCAATTGCTTGCTGTCAGCAGCACGCTCTTTTTGGGTTTCGGCGAGATCAGAGCGCATAGCGCGAATCTCGTTTGCCTGCGCATTCTGCGTGAACTGCAACGTTCCAACCCAGATACCAGCAGCAACAAGCGCGCCGGCGAAGGTCCAGGCAGTACCGTATGAAATGCTTCTGATAGTTTCGGGGGCCATGGCGCGCGTGTCCCTTGAAAAAGGGATTGAAGGCGCGCGAGGCCTATGCCAAGCGGATGCCGGAGGGGTTAATCGGACCTATGCCCGATGCGTGAATTATACCGAGGGATCGGATTTCGGCGATGGGTTTTTGAATGGTATCGCTGCATTTAGAGCGGCCCGCCGCTTGGCACAACCCCCGCATTTACCTACCGCCTTTGCGATACCAGTCACGTCCGTGAACCTCTGGACCACATCGCCAAGGCCCCGATCTGGCCCTTCGTACTGGTTGCATTCTTGGAGGCACTGTAAATCCGTGGGCCATTTTCCAAACGGTTGGGCCAGGTGGATGCACTTGCGTTTTGCCCCATCCCAATGTTTGCATGCTGGTCTTTGGATGCTCATGTCAGCCCCACGGTAGGAGGGTTGTCGGATGCGTCGGTCTTGACGTAGGTGCCGATAATCGTGTCACGTGGGCAGAGCAGACCGCGCCAACGATTGACGGAATAAATCGTGACCCATTCTCCCTCGATTAACTCCTGCAACTGCAAGCCCACGTTTAGCTGCCAACAGCAGGAACCGTCACTGGGGTTGTTTTCCAGTTCGATCCAGTTCGCGAAAAAGTACCTCTTCTCACCAACGGTGATCCACGTCTCGCCGTCAGGGAGATCGCTGGTGTACAAGCGACACTGTTGAGCCTCGCTGATGCCGACAATCCCGAATGCGCCTGTCATCGTGAACACAGAGGTCGCGCCGGCGGGAAACCTCGAATCGAACTCCAAAAGGTCCAACGTCAAAGTCGACGGCAATTCGCTGAGAGTGCAAAACGAACAATCGTTTTCGGCAACACCTGAGGTCGCATCCATTCCACCCGCAAGGTAGTCATCATCGTAATTGTCTGCCACAAGCGTCTCGGTGGGGTTGCAGCAGTTGCCGTCAGCAGTCGCGCTCGTGCTGGCAAGTTCCAGAATGGAGCCGGTGATTGCCTTGCACGGATACTCGTCCCCAATCTCCACCCGCCCGCCTTGATTGGTCCTCACCACATCCAGCCACATCGACCACCGCATGTAGCCATCATCAAGGGAATATGCAGGCTGGACCAGCACGCGCCACGTGAAGGACAAGCAGCAATCTACCTGGGTTACGGGTCCGAACAGGGCCCAGAAGCATCCCGAAGAGGTCAGACGTTCAAGAACCACCGTCTGAGCGGAAAGCGCCTCGATCATCGCTAGAACAGTCGCTTCGTAGGTCTTGCCCGCAATGTCCGCAGATGGGGTGATTTCCGAGAACGTCAGTGTCAGCGTGCCGTTCTCGTCGCAGCAGCAGATGGTGCAAGAGCCGAAGGTCCGGCATGGCAACATCGGAAGCGAGGAACACGATAACTCCGCACAGCAGCACGGCTGTTTGAGGGGGTCGGTCAGGACCCAACGCCCATCATCGTCGAGCATGAGTTCACCGCCAGACTTTAGATCAACGGCTCCGTCTTTCGATGGCATTCAACACCCCGTTCCCGTGTCAGGGATCTCGTAAGCGTCCAACAACTTCGCAGTCGACCCGTCATAGAAAGCGAGGCCGTACCCAGTGTTGCCGGCCTGCGCGATTCGTTTGCCGTTGGGACGGGGAACCGCCAGGGCCTGCGAGGTGCCGATCTGAACCCCATCGAGTGTCCAGAAGTCGTAAAGAAAGGCGCAAGGCGTGGTCTTGGTGCCAGCAGAGCCAGTGATCTTCTCAACGCGCACCGGGAAGATGTGGACCGCAAAATCAAACTCATAGCGGGTAGTGCCCGCGGTGTCCACGACTTCCCACATGATCACCCGCCAGTTGGCAGGCAAGCCCTTGCGACCGTTGATTTCGTAAGCGGGATTGACTGATGTAGTGCCCGAGCGCCCACCGGTCTTATCCGCCCAGGTTCCGGCGCCGGTGCTAACCACTTCGGTCCATGCGTGCGCTGTGGATGAATTGGATGTGATTTTGGCGAGGAAAGAATTGCGCCTGACGGTCGGCATTTTCGACTGATCAACGGCCAACGTGAAGCCGGTGCCAGGCGAGTAACTACCAATCAACCCAAAGCCGAAAGACCACGAACAAGCATCCCCCGCTTGCATAGCCAGCGTATTCAAACTCTCCCGGAAAACCCGGTCTGTGATGTCGTCGCCCTGTTTAAACGCAACGCGGACTATTGAACCGGCCATGCGAACCCCCTCCCCCCGATTCCTTCCCTTGAGAAAGAACACTCGGTATTCTTAGATGACTGAACCACGTTCCGGAGTCCATCCATGAAATACCTCGCCCCCCTGCTTGTCATCCTGATCGCCGTCCCCGCCTTCGCCGACGACTGGACCGCCACCCAGCCCTCCAAGGCCGACGAAGCGCCTGCTACCCAGCCCAAGCCCAAGGCACGCCAAAACGATGCGCCACCGCGCAAGGCCGTGCCGTTGGTGGTGAAGGAGGCGAAAGACCTGTGGCGGCTGCTGCCCGAGGACCTGCGGCCGGGCAAGGACGGAAAGGTGTCGGAGGAGCTTGCGGGCAAGGTTGAAGCTTGGCTGAAGGAGAATGGAAAGAAGGTGGATGGCCAGGTGCAGTTTGTTTGCAGCAGGGCTGAGCGCATCGACGGCACAGACAACCACATCAATTGCGTGATGAAAGACAAGGAGGGGAACTTCTTGACAGCGCCGGTCACGGACCAGAAGGAAATCACGAAGTTTCGGTCCGTGAAAAAATCAAGCGGCGAGAATATTTGCCCTGAGGTAATTGGGCCTGTCAATACTTTGAAGTTGATCAATGTAGGCGACACGTCCCGTCTTTCCGCTGAACTTAAAGAATCTAAAATTGTCAGCGTTAAACTCATCAAGCGAATTGACTAAGCGTGAACGGGGAATACACCCGTGAACACCTCAAGGGCTGCCATCCGGGCGTACCAATCGTTGTCGGGCTCCCCATAATCCCCATCCGGGTCCACAACCCAAGCGCTGCCACTCCACTTCGGCTCAAGTTCAACCACCCACTTCGATTTGCGAAATGCCATGGTGTATTCCACGCGATATGAGATCGCATCATCTTCTTCAATAGGATCAACCAAGAGGCGCTGAAATTGAACTGAATACTCGTCGTACTCTTTTCCGGCATAAGTCACCTTATCTGAGTTGATGTACCCCAAAAGATGAATCACCGTATTCGTTGGATTGGTCGGCAAAACAGTTTGAATGCGTACGACCTGGAACGGCATCTGAATGTAAATGGGCTCTGGCTTAAGTAAATACTTTTGATCGGCGGTCAGGCCCGACATAGCCGATGTGGTCCACGGGAAGTTCAGCGGTCCATACGGTCGTCCGACGTCATCAAACGTCGTCGGCTTATGCCAAGTCTTAAACGTCATGTAGCCCGAATCGCTCCGCGTCAACTCATCTGCCGTCGCGATCGGCACGCTGCCCGCCCCACGCCCGTATCGCAGGTACACCTTCACCGCCGAGGGCGAAATCCTCACCCCCGTCACGGCCCGCAGGCGCAACGTGCCATCCTGGGGATGCACTGGCCCAGCCGCCGCGTACTCCGACATCACCGCCGACTGGATGGTCAAGGCGCTGCCGTCGTCGGTGTAGCGGTACGCCGTGCGTGTCGCCGCCGTGTCAGCGGTGGACAGCACGCCCAGTGTGTAGCTGTTGGCTTGATCGGTCGATTGGTCTGTGCGTGATACTTCTGCCATGGTTAGCCGAGGCGGGTGCCTCCTCCTTCGCGCATGAGGTTCAACATCTCAGTCAGCAGGGTTTCGATTCGCTTCAACACCAACACGTCGGTGTCGCCGGTCCCACCCAAGGCCGTCGTGGGAAGGGCTGCGAGCGAATCCGCCCTTTTGGAGTTGTCCGGCGTTTTTGCGGTCAAAGGCGGCACAGGGGGAAGCTCGGGAGCCTTGGGCAATGCCGGGCCCTGTACCGGCCGGGTCATCGGCTGAGGCTGGCCAGCGGCCTTCGCCACCTGCACCGGGTCAATCTTGGGGAACACCGGAGCCGCAGTCGCCGGGGAAGCCAGGTCGGAAGCCTTCGCATCCATCGCCGGTCCACCTGAACCCAGCGGGGGAAGCGCTGGAGGCGGAGGAAGTTGGGTTGCAGGCCGTGCCGGTGATGGAGGCTCGGGTGCCTGGGGCGTCGGTAACGGCGCGTCGGCGGTCGTCGGAATCTTCGGCGCTGGGATGGGCGGGATTGGAAGAGGAGTCGGCGCCGGGGAAGCCGCAGGTGCCTTCAACTCCGGCACAGGCGGCAACGCACTGTCAGCCGGGGGAAGCGGCGAATCCCCCGTCATCGGGATCGTCGGTGCCTCAATGGGCGGCAACGGCAAAGGAGTGATCGCTGGTGGAACCTCGATCGGCGGTTTCTCGTTTGGGCCGGGGTAGATCGGATTTTGAGGTGTTTCGTCCATGGATCAAGCCTTATCCCACTTGAAGATCGCGCTGACGTCGATTGCACCGCCCTGCCCGGAACGGTTTTGAAACGTCCAATCGTGAGCCAGCACGGACGAGGTACGTGTTTCGCCGGTGATCAAGGTCGCCACACCCTTCACCGGGAGGTCAGGGGTCGGGAAAAGCCACTCGAAATTCGTTCCGGTGTATGTCACCCCGCCGCTGTAAAGAGCAGAGAACGCGCAGGGAATCCCGCCGCCGTCGCGGAAGTTCGCAGACTGCTGCACGGTGTTGATGAAGCCCGTTCCACCCGCCCTGCACGCAAGCTGACCGAAGCCATTGATGATCAAGGTCATGGCCGACAAGGATCCTGTGGTCATCCCCGGGCCCGATGCGCCGGTAGCCCAGCCGTTCCCAGCTACTTGAATCACCGGCACGAGCGCCAAAAACTCCTCCGTGTCCCCATTGTGGACGGGCTGGAGGGCCCACCCCTTTCGGAGCGTCCACTGGACTACCTGTATTGTGAGCCCGCTGGTCAGGGTGTACGCCATCGACTGGGTAATGCCGTAGGTGTCGCACCCCGACGCCATGACGACGCCGCGCGCAAGAAACTCATTGGAAGACACGCCGGGAATGAACACCTTGGCGTCATCGGCCGTCGCAACAGGCTCATCTTCTTCGTCGAGGGTGATGCAGATGCCCGTGACGTCCGAAGGCGGGTTATTCCGCTGGTCATCGACCATCTGCCACTTGACGCCCAAAATCCCTTCTGGGGGTGTAAACGAACCGCCGAGGGCGAGGGGAAACGTTGTTGAGCCACTTGGCATTGTTAAGTCGCTTTCGCGGCCGGAGCCGCCGCTTTAGGGTGTGTATTGCGGTCGTCGATGGAGCCGGGGAGATTGGAGGAGAACCGCTCACGCGCATACTGAATCAATTGCTCGAACTTCTGGAGAGCAGCCTGCTGTTCCGGATGACCAGGCGCGCCGGCAATCAGGTACGAACGAGCCCCCCACCAGATGACGTCGTAGACATACTCATCGGGGATGTTGATTTCAGGGTTGCTCGCCGTCCCTGCGGTGAAGGTCGTCAGGGGCTTGCGGTAGGTCAGCGAGAGCGTGTGAGTTGTGATCGGCCTGGGGTAGACCAGGACCGTCGCATCGGCATCGAAGGCAAGCAGCGTAGGCACACCCGTGGGGATGGAGCCGACGTCGTAGAACCGCTGTAGCGATTGCCATGTCGTCTGCACCACCGGCTTGAACCCGATGTATGCCCACACAAACCAATCGGGGGTGAACCCCGTGATAGAAGACGCAAGGTTATATTCGCTGTTGCCCGACGTCAGGGAGATCGACACGCGGGCCTTGCTGCACATCGTCTCGCGGATGAAGCGGTTCCCAGCCGCGGTGATGGCACGATGCAGCTTGTCAGGCGTCCAGGTGGTACCACTGATGCTAAGGGCGGAGTCTTGCAGGATGTTCACCGCATCGTCGAGGCGCATGGCGGTCCTTACCGAATGATCGGACCCCAAAGCGCGTTGGCGGACGCAGCGCCAGTGAGGTCGAAAAGAACGGAAACAAGATCAAAACCCAGGCTGGGAATCACGATGGAGGCCGGACGATCACCTCCGGGCTGAATCAACTTGATGTCGCCCCAACCATTGGAAACAAGCGCGAGGGTGTCGGCGAAAAGCTCAAGATCTGTGACCAGGCCAGAAGCTATGCCACTTGCAGGGCATAACGTCACGGTGACATCCCCCAGGTGCATTGGGATGTACATGGGCGTCGTAGTCTCGGCACCGGTCAACTTTCGCCATGCGATGAAGCGCATGGCAAAGGTTTCAGTGTCGGCATCGCTGCCAAAGGGAATGAAAAGCAGATCGGAGCCTCCCGACGGGACAACACCGTAATTGCCGGTCGGCGTGCCTGAATCAACGGTTGCCGGTTGAGTCTGCGTTGCCCCTTGGGGTGCGGTGGGGAAACTCGTCGCGGTGGACGAATTCACCAGAAGGCGGCGCAGCGGCGAGGCGGTGGGAAACGGCATGTGTGGCTCCGATCTGCGGATTCAAAAACAAACACGAACCGGATTGCTCAGCCCCAGGCAAGCCATGTATTGGCGTCGGCGTCCAGGCACGTGATGATCACGCCTTTGCCACTGGCACCGGAATAAGCAGCGTCGGCGCTGGCCCCGTTGATGGTGCCGCCCGTGGGCGCATAGACCTTGAGAATCTTGTTGCTCACGCCGTTACCGATGAATTTCGTAACGCCAGAGACTTTGTCATCGGCATGTACGCGAACGCCAACGGTATCATCTGCCGCCGTGGTGGGACAAACAAGAGCGCCGGCGGGGAGGACTGCAGCGGTACCGCTGTTGGTGCCGAGTGCGATGGTGGATGTTCCCTTGGTGAACTTGGTTGCACCGGAGAAAGTGGCACCGGTGATGGTGCCGCCGGTGATCGAGGGGGTGCTGACGATGGGCGAGGCGGCAAGTGCTTCGTCGATCATCTTCTGGGTCTGGGCTGGATTTGGCATATTCGACCTTTCGTAGGAAGTTAGCCCGCAGAGGGCAGACTGGTGTAGGGCCGGTAGTCGCCGCGGCCCTGACCGCAAACGACACCGCCCTGTAATTGACCAAGGTTCCCTTGAACCTGGCCGTATTTGGCTTTGAGGCGATTCATGGACGTGCTGTTTTCGAGTGCATCGAGCTTGACAATGGAGGTATCACCGCCCGGCCTACGTCCTTGGGCCAGAGCTCTGGCAACCTCGATTAGCAGAAACTCCATGTCCGCCGGGATGTTGGGGATGCTGGCGTTGTCCGCCAACTCGACCCAACCCGCCCGATAGGTAATACGCAAGGCCTGCGCCAGATTGGCGTTGGGTGTAGGCCAGATGGCCAGTCGAGGCTTGCCTTGCGCCGTCGTCGCGCTGGGCTGGGGTGGATACTCCACGGCAACATAGCTGTCGAGAGAGTTGATCATCGGCCCCGAGCGCAGATAATCCAGTTCCGTGCGGCTGACCGCCCGTACTGTGGTGGATGTGCTGTAATACGTCTCCACCCCGAGCAACTGCTCAAAATCCGTTGGCAGCGCCACATATTCCTGATCGGCAACAAAAGCCCCAGTCGCCGTTGGACGCTCCAGAAACTTCCATGCGTGACATGCGCAAAGGTAGCGGCCAGCCTCGTTGATGGTGTCCTTCGCAGCCGTGCGGGGATCGGACACGCCATTTAAGGCCTGCTCGATGACGTCCACAAGTTGTGCGAGGTTGCGTGCCATTATTCTTCTTAAAACCCCCGCCGGGTTTGACCCCGACGAAGGCGCGTGGGGAGTGCCTGCCCGATGGCACCCAAAACGGTTTAGACCTCAGCCTGGGGACCGGAGATACACCATCCGTCGAAGACGACATGGGTAAGGTCGGGAGTTCCACCGGTCGGACCGGCCTGCAATGCGATCCCACAGACAGCGAGTCCATCTGCTTCTGCCGAGAGATACTTCTGGCCACTGGTCGGAGCCAAGCGCCCGCCGATAGCGACGGCACTTGAGCCGACGACATTGACTTGCGTCAGCCCCTTCAGCAGGAAATTGCCTTTGGCGTTGTCTGCAATGGTTTCCTGCGCAACGAGCAGGATCCATCCACTGGCAGCCGCCGATCCAACAGCAATCACGTTTGCCAACGGACTTGCTTCGTTGTTGGGGGTGGCGAGGTATTCAGCGTAGGTGCTGACGTCCCCGTCACTGCCGGTGAGGTCGAGGGCGACAACGTCGCCATAGTTGAGAGTCCCGCCCGTGCGGTTAAATGCCTTGATTTCGTCCTTAGGCATCCAATCGCCGAGCCGTGCGAGTTTGACGTTCATGGGTTGTACCCTTGTGGTTAATTGAAAAGAATCAGGCAGACAAAAAAAGTCGCAGATACGTCGCGGTATCTACGACGGAATTGGATGATCAGGCCGCGTAGAGACGGCCCTGACGACGCCGCGAGGTGCAGATCATCTGGTACCAGGTGAAGTACCACTGAACCCAGGTATTGGGCTGCTTGGAGCCGCCATTGGTGAGTTCTTCGAGCATGTACCATTCGTTGTGGAAGATGCTCTTGAGGTAATTGAAGTTCACGACGAAGTAATCAGGCTGGTTGGTTGTCCAGCCTGCTTCATCGAGCTTCGCCACGTACTCCACCGGGATACCCTGATACTGGGCAGCCGAGATCGCGGGATCGCGCAGGCTGTCCATACGATCGTTCAGGGCCCGCAGAGCCTTCTTGTACAGCGTGACACCTTCGCGGCTGGTGGCGATCACCTGTCGCTGGAGTTTTTCGCTCTCGCTGTACTTCTTCAACGCCGTCGGCATCTCGAACTGGACCTGCATGGTCAGGTCATCCAGCGCGGGGATAATGCCCTCGTCCGGGTCGGTGGGCTTCGTCGCCGAATAGGTCTTGAACTTGTTCTTGTACCAATCGTTGGTCGACGTCGGGAGCGTCTGGAGGGTGGTCCAGTCCGCAGAGCCCGTAGCAATACCGCCGTTGGTGGAACTGGGGACAAGGCCGTTGCGGGTGATCAGCGCCGGGATGGAGTAGGGCTGCCGGACCTTCGCCGTGGCCGTCTCCATCGCCGCCGAGTCGGGCTTGGCCCACAGCGCGTTTTCCAGACCGTTAACGTTGTCGGTCTGGGCGCCCATCTCATACGACTTCTTGAGGTTGACGTATGCGTTGGGATCGCCGGCGTTGAGCGTGACGGTTTCCTTGGTGAACACGAAGTGCGTCTGTGCAAACGCCCAGTTCACTTCGATGGCCTTGAGGGTGTCCGTCTGGCTGGGGGAAAATTCCTGGTTGGGGTCGTAGAACGAGAAATTCCCGTTCGTGCTCGCCAGGACATGTTCCTTCAACTTCGTACCGCCCTTGAACACTTCATCCACGCCCTTGCCCTTGAGCATGCGGGCCATGAAGTAGGTGTTAAGGGTAGCCTCGTTGATGAGGGTGTCTTTGGAACTGAACTTCACATCCCGCGTTGCGAGAAGGAAGTCGGAAAATGAAGCTAATCCAGGCATGGCGTGGCGTCCTATTCGGAGGACACGCGCGGCTTAGTTAGGCACTCGCGAGACGCTTTCGAACTTCCACGGGATCAACGCCACCCTGAAGCTGCTGCAAAGCCAGCATGGCCTTTTGCTCAGGGGACATCGCCTGTGCAGGCGTGGTGCGTGATGTGTTAGGAGTCGATTGCCCCTCACGCTGCTGCTCAAAGGCGCTGCGTGTGGTGTGTTTGAGGTCGGTTTCGATGTCGTCGCCGAATTCCAGGCGGACAGCACCCTTGACCAGCCCAGACCAATCGGTCTTGCCGTTCTTGGTGTAGTTGCCGGATTCGGCGAGCGCATACACACGCTCCTGCACGGCTTCCCAGTTAGCATCGTCCCTCAGCAGCTTGTAATCGCCGGACAATTGAGCCCGGGCGCGATCAAGGTGAGCAGCGTCAAGTTGCAGGGACATTTCCCGGAGGTGGTCAGACGTCGCTGTCTGTACTGCCTCAAGTTGGGACGCATAGTGCGCGTCCAACGCAGAGAAAACACCCTGAAACTGTTCCGCGAGGGGTTCAAGGACTGGATCGGCCCGGAGCTTGCCCAACAGGCCATCCCACGGCTTTGCACCGTTGGCTGGCAGATTGGGCTTGGATGCGTTTTCACCTGCGGGTTCGGCGGGCGCTTGGCCCTGGCCGTCTTTCGGCTTGGTCGCGGTGGGGTTGGTTCCTGCGTTTTGGTCTTGACCCACAGGGGAGGTCGGAGTTTTACCACGGCGGAATTTCGCCAGCTCGTTCCCGACTTTGTCTTGATTCGCCTGCTCCCTCGCAGCGGCGAGCCCGCGCTCGACCACTTCTTCGGGTTTCATCGAATTCAAAACGGAGGTGGGATACTGCCAGCGCCGCAAAGCCGCATGGGCCTTTTGATAATCCGGCGTGGTTTTGATGTCGGCGACCGGGGCGTCCTGCCCCTTCTTCGCGCTTCCTTGCGCGGTGCCGTCACCGGGTTCACTTGCGCCAGCACTGGGAGCCTTTGCGCCCTCCTGAACTTCGGCCTTGGGTGTCTCAACTGCCTCGCCGTTCATCCGGGCAAGACGCTCCCGCAAAACAGCTTCCTGTTTGCTGGTGTCATTGATCGGCTTTACAGCGGGGACAGCGGGAGTCGAGGGCGAGGCTACAGGGTTGGGCTGGCTCGCATTAGCGGCAGCAGCGTCCGGAGATGTGGAACCGGGGTTGGTCGGAGTTGTGACTGCGTCGGGCATGGTCAAAGTCCTTCACGGCTTTTGATCTGCCGTTCGTGCGCACGCGACGTCACGATGGAGAACCCGCGCTTGTCCGTGGGACAGCCTGGGTATCTCTTCGGCAGGGTTGGGGATGTGTAGGGTTTAAAGTCAGGCGAGGTCTGCACGCCCGATGAAATGACCCGGACGGCCGATTGACCACTGATCACGTGCCGGGAACCGATAGGCGGCGCATCGCTAATGGAGAAGAATTTCTCCAGGATGTGGCCGTCATCGGTTTTGAATTCGTACACCGGCATAGCGCGACCTTTCAGGTCAAGCGGCATATGCCGAGTACAAGAGCCATATGGCTCAGGTTGATTTGATGCACATATCCTACGAGGGATGACTTTCAGTTTCAACCGATATTTTCGGACTATCGGGATCTTTTGAAAGCGATGGACGTAGGTTTGGCGGACACGCGCTCGGTCGCCGGCGTTTTGGTGAAGGTGATCTTGTCACCGTCCCCCGCAACGCATAAGAGCCGAGCTTTACCCGATCCGGCACTTTCCAAATGCACCTCGACTCCGTTTATGGTCAGAGTCTCACCGGCCCTCCGGTCGACAAACACACCACGTTTTTTAGGGGTTGCACTCATCACGCCACCCCCTGCGCCGCGCTCATGGCCTGCCCAGCGACGTTTCCAGCGAGCTCTACGCCGGGAGTCCCCATGATGGTGTTTCCAGCCTGAGTGGCCTGCGCCTGCATTTGTTGGGCCGCTTGTTCCTGCTGAATCTTGAACGATTCCGCATCCTGAGCTTTTTTGAGTTCATCAATCCGGATGAATTCTTGAATGTCATTGCGGTTGAAAACGGATCCGTATTCTTCCAACACCGCCCGCCAGTCGATGAACGGTGTTTGGGGCATGATTTGGGAAATGTCCTTGAGCAAGCCCACAAATTCCGTCATACGGCGCTGGAGAAGGGGTTGGTTAGCCCGCTCCATGCTGAAGGGATCGATCTTCAACATCAGATCGTCAAAATCGAACTCATTGCCATGCAAGGCCTCGCCACCGCGAAATTCTTCGACGGGCTCCCAGCGAAGCGACCCTTGCACTTCTTCCACGGATTTGCCTGACTTGTAAGCAATCGCCTCAGCGTCTTCTTCAGGGGGAAGAAACTTGGGACGTGGATTGAGATCAAGCGCAGCTTCTGGGCTGAGTTTCATGCGCACAAACTGCGAGTTCCACATGTACCAGGCCGCGGTGTAGAGGACGCCCTCGGTCGCCTCGTTGTATCGAACGGCCATGAAATCAACGCGGGCGCTGCGCTGGCTGGCAGCATCCGCAGCTTCCGTGGCTGTGCCCTTCCCGGTCGTGACACCACGTGATGCATCGGACATACCGTAGCTACGATCGATCTTGGCTTGCAGCCGGTCCAGGTACCCAAGCTGAGCCTCGCTGGCCCCACCAAGGTCAATCTGCTGCAGCTTGTTGTCGCCAAGTCCAGTAATGCCGACTACATCGCCGTCCGAAGCATCCCGAACCCGCTGAGCCGACGCCTCGACGGTCGCATCATAAGCCAGGATGCGCTTCTGACGGCCGGAACTCCTGGCCGCCCCCACTGCATGACGGTTGTACTCCACCACCTGATCCCACTGCGCTCCGATGGGACTCAGGGGATAAGCAGCATTCTGCACCTCATAGATACCAAAGAACTGATAGGGCCCCCACTCAGGCCCAAAGAACGGACGGGGGGCTCGCAAGAACTCACCGGTAGACCCAAGTTCGTAGATCATGCCGTGGTATAGCTTGGGGTCCACACCCACCGGCTTTGCCCCCGGCACCCACACCTCATAGACCAACACCTCATTGCGCTTGAGGTCATCCTTCGTGCTTACCCCTGCTTTTTCCAGAGAATCATCAACAGCAAGTCGGCCAACGGCTCCGCGGTCATACGCAGGGTTGTCCAGCAACTCATCCCGGTCACGTGTCATGGCATGTCCGGCCCACTGCACGGTCGTCCAGTGAGAGGCACGTGCATCCATCAGGTAGCACGAAGGGTCGAGTCGGCGTGCGCAAATCTTGAAGTAATCCTCACCTTTGTTGTTGGTCGCGCTTTCAAGGTAGGTGTGAATCACCCCAAAAGAGAACGCCACATCAAACCAGGTCAGCCGCAGGTCATTCCAGACAGTATCCGTCTGGGCCCACTGATTCAGGGCATGTTGCAGCCTCTTGACCACTCGCCGGCTCACGCCGCTTGCTTGAGAACGAACGGATACGCTCGGACTCTCATAAACAATCGCGGGCGTCGTAGTCGCCAGAAACTCAAAGGGGAAGTTCATGGGCGCAGGCTCGTTGGGCTTGCGGTCGGCCCGGTAGTACTGCGAGACGTAGACGTCCCTGATCTCCTGGCTCGCCTTTAGCACGTTGTCGCGCAGTTTTTCGGCGGTCTGGATTTCCGTCAGCAGATTCTTCGCGTCCGTGCGAATCATGGTTGCACCTTATCCCCACCCATTGGTGGACTTTTTGTGTCGTGTTTCTTGCACCCGTTGAGTAATGCTTCCAAAAGTGCCATCGCGGTAGCGCGGTTTTTCAGGCACAAACCGAGGCGCTTCCCTTCGCCCCATCACACACAGACCCAACGCAATGGCGCGGTCCCCGTGACGGGCCTGGGCGCCGGTGGAGGCGTCCCGATGTGTGCCGCAGACGATGCGGCCGTGGTCATCGAAGATCCATGCGCCCATATCTACGATCGCTTCTTCATTGGGCACGTGGAGCGTTCGATTCTTCAAGGCTACGTTCAGATCGCCGAAAAGAATCTGCTTGTTATCCCCGCTGGAGTGCCAGCCAATTTGGATGCTGGCCTTCTGTCCCTCTGTGTCCATTGCCCGCTGGTGATAGAGGTAGGGATAGCCCAGATCGGAAATCACCTTTCCAAATGTCACACCAGGCCCATTCCGCTCCCAGATGACAAACGACCATCCCAGTTGCCCACCGAACCAGGTGCCGAGCGCCACCGCCAAGGGGGCTGCATCTTCCGGCCCCAAAACAGGGGATGCCAGTTCGGCCACGATCTGTCCCGTTTCACGGTCCATGATCTCACAGACGGTGTTGCTACCCTCGACTCCCTGGGAGAAGTCCCATGCCTGCACATAGTTGCGGTCCCGTGGCGGCTCTCCGTTGACCAAATTGAGCCAGAGCTTCAGCCTGCCCTTGGGATCGGGCTTGAAAGTCTTTGTGGCATTGGCGATCCCGTCTGTCTTAAGTCGCAGCAGGCCTTCTCCGTCATACATCCCCTCGACAAACAGGGTTCCGACCGCATCGGGCTTTCTCGCTACTGCCTGCTGTTGCTTCAATGGCCCAATGTCCAGAACAAGCATGCCCGAAGTCTGGTGATCAATCAGCCAGTTTTCTCGAATGTCCTTTTTGAGAACCGCCGTGATCCGCGCCCGCGCAAATGTTGGAGTTTCCCAATACCCCAGCCCCGGTGAACCCGTAACGTCCCCATCCACGTCTATGGTCCAGGTGCGCCCCTGACCCTTGCGGGGATGATCCCAATACCCAAGCGTAAACACCTTCAGACCATCTGACTCATTCAGTTTCTGCGACTTTTCTTTCAGCTTCGCCCCTACCGTTCCCGGTCCGTTGGGGCTTGAGCAAAAGATTGTTCCGGCCGCAACGGTGTCAATGCTCTTTGTCAGAGCCTGCTGATAAGGGAAGCGGTTTGCCTCATCAATGAATACCAGTTGGGCCCGCAGACTTTGCCCAATGTCAGTATTTGCCGACTCCCCCACCAGCCGAGAATTCGTTTTCTGATAATGGCGGAGAAGATGGGTGTTATCCATGCTCTCCGGGCTGTACATCCAGGTCGGGAGCTTTTTGAGCGCAGCGTCGACCTTGCCCAGAAGGGAGTCTTCAGTGTTGCCGTCCACCAACGACTCTTTACGAGAAGCCACCATGCACGCGAAGCGATCCCAAAACAGCAACGCCCATGTGAAGTAGCCCATACAGATGACAGTGGCCCCCATGTCGCGGCCTTTGTCCAGCAAGAGCTTGCCGCCGTTGTGGGCAACATCGTCAACATGTTCAAGGCAAGCATCCTGAGACGGCCAGGTGATAACTGGCACATCGGCGGGAGGCGTCCGATACCTCACGCCGTCGATGGTGTACGTCGTACTGGCAGCCCGCTCGCGCCCGTCTTCACACACAAATTTCGGCGAGTAAGACCAATAGAACAGGTTCATCCATAGGAGGTAGCTTTCTTTGCAAGCGCCCATCCACATCATCTGCTTACGGCGGCTCGACTCTTCCCAGATGCGAAGGCGCAGGGCAACGTTGTCCACCGGGCGCTTTGGTAACGGAATACCTGTGCGGGGGCAAACCCAGCGATTATCCTCGTATCCCAGTGGATAAACCGGCGGCGAGTTCGGCGAGATTTGCACGGGCGCGATCATTCGGGCTTCGCCTCTCCTTCTACGACTGGCCCAACGAGTTTGCGAAGAGGAACCTGCTCAACATCGGCGATGAGTTCATCAAACACGGTCTTGACGAAATTGACGGACTCATCTTTCCGCACATTCAAGTCAATGCGCTTGATCGCGCTCCCGTCTGTGTGTTCGATCATCTTCATCACCAGCGCCACGCCAACCTTGTCCGGTTTTTCCACAGCACGAAGTAGATAAGTGGCCGCGATCCGCTTTGTGATGGACATGCGCTCATCTGTGGCGATGGCTTGAATCTCTGGGACAGTCTTATGCCCCATGTGCGACCAGTACTTTCGAATTCCTTTACCCAGGTTTTCGGCTTTGCGCCGCCCATTCCCAAACACCGGCTTGCCCCCAATAACCAACTTCTCCGGCCGGAGCGGGTTCAGCGAGTCATCGGGTTTTGGCGTCTCATCAGTCATTGGTTCTACTCACGCGTAACCATTGCCGGCTTGTCAGTCTCGACCGTCGCACCATCGGCAACGATGGTGAGGCGAACCCGATAGCCGGTGCCAGTGGCCAAGTCCAGCGGCGGAAACGTCCCCTCATACTCCGGCGGTGAGCCCGACTTGGGCGTCAGGGTGATCTCCGACCCGTCGACCAGGTCGCCGTTGTTGGCGTAGATCGCAGCATCGACCGACGTAACCACGGTCGGCTCCTCATCCGTGTCGGCACGCTTGATGTTCGTAACGTGGATGTAGTTGTGGCTGTTGGGAGAGAGTTTCATTTTTCGAGCCTCCGGGTAACGACGCGAGCGCCGATGGTGCAGGTAATGATGGGATAGGCGCTGATCTGGCAGGTGAGGCGAGGCCCGGCGCTCATCGAGGCCTGCAACTTGGGCCCGAAGCCGAAACGAATCAGCAGGCCTGACAAGCCAGCGGGAAGCCCGGCGAACACTCGGGACGCCCAGTAACGCTGCCGGAAATACCTCTGCTTGAAGTACCTCATGTCGCGTCCTTTGTGACGGCCGTACGGTTGCCGGTTGCGGTGACGGTGGCGGTTACGCGCACCTTGGAATCGTCAGCAGCCCGGAACACTTCGGTACCGGTGTTTGCGCCACTGACCTTGCCCAGCAGTACAGCCCCGGCCAGCCGGAAGAGCTGGCGTAGGGAGTAGCCGTCGACCGCGTTGGTCTGGTCCAGCACGGCGGTAGGCACGCCGTTTATGCGGACGAACTTCGCCCCATCCCACTCCACCTCGCCGGATCCTGCCGGATCGTCTGATGTGGTGGGCGCCGTGAAATATTCAAACAGCAGCAGGTCGTAGACGCCGGCGGTGATGGCATCGGGGAACGTCGCAGTGTAGAAGCCGACACCATCGACGTCGGACAACAGGACCGCGTAATCCGTAATGTGTGCCGGATTCCACGCCTCAAATGCCGGTGTGGTTTTGTTCCAGAACTGCCCATCCGCGCGCCGACGAATGCGCACATAGAGCGATGTACCGACATCACCAAACGGGACCGGGATTGTCGTATTGTCGCTCATGCTTCACCTTCTTCGTCGGGGTTGGGAAATTCGGCCCGTAGATTCGCCCGCTTCGCGTCCATCAAATCCGTGCGCGAGGTTCCCGACAGCTCGAACAGTGCGTCTCTGACGTTCGACTGCGCCGCCCAGGCCGCATATCCATCCTGCCTGAGTTGGCGGTAATCCCGGCCATCCCACACAACCTCGCCCGTCTTCCCCTCGATCCTGAGACAAAACCAACCACCCACCTCCGCCCAGGTCCGGCCCGAGTCACGTAACAGCCGGGCAATGTCGTGGACCACAGGGAGGGAGGAATCGCAGATGGCGATGAGGTCGGCGTAGTGCCGTGCCGTCGCCTCTTTGGCCGTCGCCGCGTCGATTAAATCTTGTGCTTCGCTCATACTTGCACCCTCTCAATGATGCGGATGCCATCGCCGCCAGAACTGCCCGCGCCACCGCTAAAACGGGTGTTGGTGCTGTTGGAACCCTGTGCCACACCCACCCATGTCACCCCGCCATCTGTGACAGCCCCTCCGACCGACGGCCATGAAGGTTCACTTGGGTCAGAAGTGCCCGCCGTGGTGCAAACAAATGCCCAGGGCGCAGTAGGGCTGCGCAACGAAGGAGCGATGAGGTCCAGAGGAGCGGCGTAGGTGTCCGCCCCCGTAGTGTTGGTGGGCAACCCGCTGTAGACGCTGACGCCCCACACTTCACAGGTACAAGGGGCCTCGATATTGAGCCCGCCGCGCCGGGCAAGCCGACCAATGTTGAGCCAATTGAGTTGAGGATCGGTAATCTCTGCCCCGTTGCCTACAGCCACCTGTACGCCGTTGATGTAGAGCCTCCGGTCTGTAGTGGAGTGAGCCACGATGCGGTAATAACGCTCGTTACCGTCCGCATAATCAAGCGTGTATTCAATCGTGTCTGCAACTGTGCCGTTGCTGATCTCCACCGATACCTTGCGCACGCCGCCACTGGATGTCGCAAAGCTCATTGCACAGTAAGAGTAGTTAATGGAACTACCTCCGCCTATGCTGGATGCCAGGGCTGCAAAGGTGCCAGCTTGCCCATTGCCCAACGCGGTGGAAGTCTTGACCCACGCACTTAAAGCAAAAGGGGCGGTCAGTGCCGGAGTGTCCGCAGAGCCATATCCGTCAGATGTCCCGTCGAGGGCAAGGACTTGGCCGCGCGTCACATCAGCCGTCCGCGTCACGCCCGATTGCAGAGTCATTGTCCCCGTGCCTACTGCGTCCTCTACTGTGCTGCCGTTCATCCCCGCCAGCGTCGGCCAGTAAGCCGCGATGTTCGTAGCTTGAGCCGATGAGGCGTTAAGCGTTTTGGCCTTGCGGAAAGCATTCAGCCCGTAGGGTGTGGACGCCTCCCATGAGAGCCTGTCCGCCGCCAAGTCCAGCCGCGTCTTACCCGCGCCGCCTACCCCACCAGCCCCACCCGTCGCCGTGATCCGGGCCAGCACAGCCGCGTTACTCGGGTCTTGGGTGTAGTCCGCATCATCAACCGAGAGCCTGCCGTACTGGATCATCACCATCCCACCAGACCCGCCGCCGCCACCACCACCACCACCGGCCACTGTGAGGTTGGCTCCGCTGGCGATGCCCGCCTCTCCTGCGGTTGCCGCTTCCCCGTTGGCGCTGATGGACCCAGCCGCCCCAATCTCCAGAACACGCGCCTGTATTTGCACAATGCCGCCCGCCAATGCGCCGTTGCGGTCATCGCCGCTCACGCTTGTCGGAGAGCCACCGCCAGCCCCGCCATACGAGCCGCTACCGGTTTGGTTGAGCGATCCAGACCCACCGCTGAATCCCTGCACCCCAGGCAAGCGGGCGAGGGTGGCATAAGTGCCGGTGGTGCTGATGTTGCCGGGTGTGGAGCCCGCTGTCCCGGTGGATGTGTTGCCAGTGACGGGAGTGGGAGCGCCGATGCTGATAGCCGACGCTGTGCGGGCCGTGCCCCGGCGGAGGCCTGCGCCGCCAATGTGTTTGGCACTTCCACCGCCAGAGCCCGCGCCCCCAGGCTGAGACATGGACAGAACCCGAACCATTTGATCCGCCGCACTGATCCCATCACCATCCACGGTCTGGCGCAGAGCTGCCCGATTGCCTTGGTTGCCCACCAGCGCCGCCACAATCGTCCCCGCAACGGACAATGTCCCACTGACCTTGACGACGGGATATTCATCCGACCCGCGATCCCCAAACGCCAGCGTTGCTCCCACCGGTACGGTCACCGAACGGAACTCAAAAGAGCCGCGATTGAGGGTGAGATTCGCACCCGACACCGTCCACTTGCCGGCCACGGTGGTGATGACCTCTGACGATCCACCGCTGGGGGTCCATCGCCATGCGCCGGAGGTGTACGTAATGTCGCCATCGGACCCGCTGCCAAAGCGGGCCCGCAGCATCGTGCGCTTGCTCTTGTCGATCGTGATCATTTCATCCCCCCATGCGCAGCAGGCGGGTTACTAGGCGCAATAAACATCCACCGCCCGACCAAGATGCCGGTAGCCACCGCCATGCCAAGCAAAACAAACAGGATGATGGCCATGCAGCCTATTCCGATTCGCAACACATCACCGAATACTCTTCCGTCCATCACGCCACCCCCGCTTTCGCCTTGATTTTGCGAACAACGGCCTTGACCTTGGGAAGATCAGACCCCGCTGCCGCGCCGATGTTGTCCTTCACCACCTGACCCACTACAGGATCCGCCGTGTAGGTCGCTTCCACACCCTTCGTCACTGCCGTCAATGCCGTGCTGACGTTCACCAAGCGCCCCGAGTCGACGAGGTACCAGAGCAGCACGCCAGCGCCGAAAACGGCCACAGCAGCAACCAGAAGCCACGGATGTGCTGCCACGAGCCATCCGCATGCAACCAAGCCAATGCCGCCGATCATCAGCGACACGCCCAGGGCCACACGGCCAAGCCAACCTGCTGCTACCACGCCAGCGAGGAAAGCAAGCCCGCCCAAGGTGTAGAGGGCGAGTGAACCAGCATCGACACCCATCACCTTCGCCGCCACCTGGTAAGAGCCCCCCTGCCCGGTCGACCCACTGTCACCCTTTCCCGTCGCATCCATCGCCGGGAGAGTCACGCCCGGAGCTGTTCCCGCCTGTTTGACGTCGAGGTCGCTGCCGGTCGAAGTCATCCCCGCGCCAGCGGCTCCGGCGTTGTCGCGCCGCTCGAAGCTGGGGCGAGTCTCCGCCCGCTGGCCCTGCTCGTGAATCTTCACTGTCGATGTGCCGTGGACTTCGACCGTGCCGTCAGAGTGGACCAGCACGCGGTTTTGCGGTGATTCCTGCGCGATCTTCACCGTCACCACCGGCGCAGGCTGGGTCGCTGCAGGAGAGTCGGCGATGTGGTTGAATCCGTCCTCGACTACCGGCTGCGTATCGGGGATCGCGGGAATTTCCTTTGGCTCAAAGTTGGACGAACAAGAGTTCATCGACGTCGCCCCCAGGAATCCCAGCGCGCCAATGACGATGCAACCCCCGATGATGAGGTTGCGCAAGGTTGGGGCAGTGGTTTGTGCGGTGATCATTGGGCCCTCCGTGGCCGTAGTTGAATCCGTTCGAGGCTTAAGATGCAGGCGTAAAGGTCATCCCCAGACAAGGACAGAAGCGCGCGCTCAGAAGCCCATCCCGCCAGTTGTGCGCCAATGTCCGCGCGCGAACGTCAGCGAGGTAATCCGCAATGGATTGAGAAAAGGGGCTCATTTCCCTTTTCCTCCTGTCGTCGTCACCCCATCCGCCACCGGCGCCTGGGCATGCTCCACCGGCTTGAGCTTGTTGGCGATGTAGTCGACCGCCGCAGGACGCCACAGAGCCTCACTGCCGCGAACCGCGAAGTGCCGGGCCTTGGGATCGGTGCGCACGAGATTGAGGATCGCCTTGCGGGTTGCGCCGGTGCGCTTCTCGATCTCAGCGAGCAGCTCAAGGATGGTGTAATCCGCCTTGGCTGGGGGAACCAGGGCAGGATCCGGGATGGGTGTGGGTTCAGTGGGTTGTGTCTCGGACATTGGACGCCTTTCGTTAACTGTTTGAAGAATTCGAAGAGTTGGGAATTTCCGGCCCGAAGTCGACCTCAGTCATCGCCACCTCGAAGGCCTCTTTGCCAACCGCGCACTCCCTGGGGCAGCCGACAACGGGCCGCGTCTGGCCATCGAGCGATCCACCGATGAATCGAGTGTTGGTGGGAGTCATGCTGCACCTCCGTTGTTTAATTCCGGATATGCGTATTGCTCACCATAGATTTCCCACTCCAACGGCATTGGGCAGCAATAAGCTATTCGCCGCCCTTTTCTTTCAAAGAAGTGTTCACCAAGAGGTTTGTGCTTTAAAAGTGCGTGACTCCATGCGATGCTAAGATCTTGTGGGTGAAGCCACGTGAACTTCTCTTGCTCGCTTTTTGGTCCAGCAATTACCACCTCCCCGACCTCAAACGGGATCGACAAGGGTGGTCGATGGACAATGGCCATGTTTGTCCAAATTGGCTCACGCGCCCACAAAACATCACGGGGTAAACTCACTTCCCACCCCCCTTCCCCGTCTCCGGCACATTGATTTCAATCACCCGCTCATACCGCGACGTTTCCCCGCCCTCGTTGGTCCGGACCTCGCGCGCAAGGTCCACCTGAGGAGGCGTGACGGTCGCGCCGGCGCAGCCGCCGAGGGCAAGCAGGCCCCAGGCCAGCAGTGCCAGCAGGCACGCCACGACGCACCAACCGAGAATGTCGCCCCAGGTCCACAACCCACCAGCCCATTCACGGTCGTCGGACTCCCGCGCGGGAGTCTCCAGAGCATTGCCAGCCCGCTTGACACCGACGGTCCAGTCGGGCCCTTTCGCCAGATCAACGCCGATCACCCGCTTGTCATCCGGCACACCGACCAACGCCGTCCCCTTGGACGCCACGAGCGCCCCTTCAGCCTTCGCCACAAGCTCCGGAAACTGCGCCTTCACCGCAACCGGCGCACTCGCCAGCCGCTTCACCGAAGACGCCGGGAACCATGCGAGAATGCCCATCACCCTCACCGCGCCGTCGTCAGCGACGTTGCGCACCTGGCCCTTGCGACCTACCCACTTTGCGTCCCCCATGTGCGTCGGGCCCGTGATCTCGACGTAGTCATCGACGCGAGTTGACGGTTGATTAGGCTTGGCGGGCTTGGCAGCGGATAGACGTCGGTCGAGGCGAAGATTGGCAGCGGTCAGCGTTAACCGACCGCCATCGTGGATGACTGTAAATTTCCCGTCGTCGAGGCGCTGCGTTATAACGCCGCCATCGAAAGCAAAACCCCCGCTGTCCACCCCACTCACCCAGTCCGCGACTTCCAGCGCCGTGTCCGGATGGAGCTTGTCTTCTTTGACGCCAAACGATGATCCCTCGTAACCCCAGCGCCAGCAGGGATGCTCACCGGGCAACCACGAGCGAACGGTCAAAATGCGGTACGTCGCCTCGCCCTGAGGGTTAAGCGTGAACACACGGTCGCCGGGCTTGAACGTGTCGATGTGCGAGAGTTGGGATTCGAGTAAATCACTACCGTCTGACAACGCCCAACGCACCGGGACGCCCCGCGCATCGGTGTGTGAGATCGGCCTGACCAGTCTCACGATTCGCTTGGTGCCGGCGACAAACACCGACATCCCGGGCTCGAACGGGTAAACGCCAACGGGCTTAGAATCAACGTTAGACGACTGTGTAAACGACATAACCCACTCCTGATTGGAGCGGGCAGGTAGACCTCACGCTTTTACCGACATCCACACAACGTTGCCCGGATTTTACCACGTCTCAGCCCAAACGCAAGCGATTGTTCCTCACGCCTGCTTAGCCCGGAACGCTGTTCCGGGTGATTTTATCATCAAAAACGTCATCATCGGATTTTTCTTCGCTGGCATGTCCCTTGCTCTTCGCGTGCGCGCACAGCTACGCGCGCGAGATGTCTTTTTCTGTTCTGATCTGATCCAGATAAGATATGATAAGAGGGACTGGATTTTTTGGATTTTCTGGATCAGGTGGAAATTCTGGATAATCTGGATTTTCTGGATTTTTCTTGATTCGCATGTCCATAAAATAACGACACTTATCGCAAATCAGGCAAAAACACCCGGCATTTCATAACAATAAATATCACCATATTTACCGAATACTATTGTATTAATTCAATTCAGTCGCGTGTGTCCTCACAAACACCCCAAAAACTTGGTTTTTTAGCTTCATCTGGATCATCTGGATTCGTTGGATTTTTTGGAAATTCTGGATTTTCTGGATTCCTCAATCCAGTGATGGCATACCCACACGGTCCGACCGCTATCGTTCTTGACGCTCAGTACGTCTAATCCTCATACCGCGCCGGCGGCGTCTTGGGCTGTGGCCCTATCGCGTCAAACGTCAGCCTCACCTTGAACTGCGCGACCACATCACGTTCTTGCACATGCTCAATCTGCGCATCACACAACACCAGGTGGCCCGGCGGAAACACCTCCTCCACCAGACGCATCTCCTTTGTGTTGCAAGTCCCGTACGCCTGCTTCGCCAGTCTAATCACGTGATAGGCCTTGACTCGATTGGTGTACATCACCACAAATTCCACGCTACGTCCCATACTGCACCTCACTTGTCATACCCGAACCAATACAGCCCGCGCGGCGATGGCAGGTGAAACAACACCTTGACCGTCACCATCTCCGCATCGTCTTCCGTCACGTCGTAGCCTTCGACAATCAATGACCCAGGCCGCCAGGTCTTCCCCCCAATCACGACCGCTTTCCGCGTCTCGTGCCCACGTCGACGGTTCAACACTGGCAGCACCTCGCGGTACCTGTCTGGCGTCAAAACCCACACGATGTACAACTGCATCTCCACACCCCCAACATAACCCGAACAAACACCTAACAGTTTATCCACAGATTGACATGAACTCCATTCATTTCACTTGACAATTCGGTTTTGGTTAGGGTAAAGTCCTGACAGTCAAGGAGACGTCAGACGGGCATGGATTGCCCACGTCCGACATGGAGGCTGCGGGGGCAAGGATGCCCGGTTCTAGTCTGAAGTTCTAAGTTTCAAATTCCGAATTTACAGGGGAGTCGATCATGCAAGTTGCAGTAGGTGGTTATCGCTACGCCGTCAAAGTGTCGCCTCGCGTTCCAAATGGCAATGTTGGCTTCTGCGTGTGGGCAACAAAGGAGATTTTAATATCCCCATCGATCCCTCCGGAGGCAAGGCTTGAAGCCCTGGGGCATGAGTACAAAGAGGCCTATCTGTTTCACTATCCTGATGCAGATGACAAAGAAAAAGGTTGCGATCTTTTCGCTGCTCTGTTCTCACAGCTCTACGACTCCCTCGCGTCTTCTGGCGGATTACTCGCCCTCCAACGGCTGTTACCAGAAAAGTATGTTGAGCCTCCCAAGGCTGAACCTGCACCTGAAGCGGACGAGAATTTGACGTACGAGCCAGACCCTACGGCGCCGCCGGCGGGTATCGACGATGCGGAGATCACCCAGGTCGACGGTCCGAAGAGCAAAAAAGCCGACGCCTCCACTTGGCGTGCCGATCCTGGCCGTACTCCATCACGAATGATCGACGTCAGATGCTGTCCAGGCTGTCGGAGAGGCGTGGCGGTCGGGCAAATCGTTGACGAGCGCCACCAGGATCCTTACTGGGGTCCTGTGTTGTTCCGAACAATTCATTGCCACTGCTTACCAGGTCTCTGGCACTGGTTTGAACCGGCTGGGCCCGGGTGGAAGCCTCTCCCCGTCTCAGGGTCGCTGGAGCCGGAGCCGCGGAAAACGACGAATCCGATCAAGGTTGCGGCTTGGTTGACGGATCATCCGCTTATTAAATTGGATGAAGGAAATTAAAATCCCCACATGCGAGGAGGATCGCACTCTTTTTTAATCATCTCTTCAGACAGCATAGATGAAATTTGCTCTCTGAATTCTACTTTCAATGGAGCTAAGCGCTCTTCTGGAAGCCTGTCGATTGGTGCCTTGCAAAGTGGAATTGAAGTCTTCAAACTTTCTTTTATCTCGTCAACAAAATCGATAGTGCTGTTCATCTGCTCAAAATTCTCAGCCAATGCGCTAGAAACGGGCTTTTGAGTACCTATCGGCACGCATATAGGGCATATCTCGACATGAGAATAATTCTCTGGTTTACCAGATTCAGGACGTAAGGGCCCACACTCACATACCGGAACGTGCGAAGGCCTGAATACGTAAGCAAGACCATGTAACGGCAAGACAATAACTACATTCAAGAGGATTTCGCAACTAAGCGACAAGACTCCCCATTTTGTCAAACCATCAACAACAACCCATCGCGGATCGTGGCAGTATTTTGACCAATTTGTAGAAGTATAAGGAAACTTTACTTTAATTAACCGCTCTTGATTGCATTCAGACCTCAAAAATCGCAAATAAAGACAGTCTTCGTTTGCGAAGTTCTGATCTATAGGCCTGCCTCGACATCTGAGTTCTTCGACCACTAAAAACTATCTCCCCAGAGAGCGACCAATCAATTTGATCGCTTCCTCAATCTGATTTGACTGAACAGGTATCGATCCACCAATTCCAGGAGAACTCGAATACGCCACCGCGCAACTATTGTCGTGTTTGACTCGAAATGTATAAGTTTTTTTGCTCGATTCCACTTTAAATTGAAAAATGAAACCGCCCTCGCTGTCTAATGAAAATACAGCGATTTCGAATAGCCCTCTATCCTCAATAGCACGCAAAACTCTGCGGCAAACAGCAAACACGCCATCGGAAATCAACTGACGTGAATAGAGATGCAGAATGTGCTGCTGCAGAATAGCTCTTTTGTCGATACTGAGCATCTGGTAAGATAGCCCCGAACGATTAACTGGAAGTTCGCTGACATCCTCAAACTCCGTCGTATAGTTATTAATTTGTTCCCAGCGTAAAGCCGTCATTGGAGACCTCCTGGCTTAACTGAGCTTAGTAATTTCACAGAAACATCTTCCAATTCTTGAATTGAAATTGCGAGCCATGACGCTAAGGCAGAACTATCTTCCCGACGGTAATTGAAGTCCATCAGTACACCATTAAATGATCTTTCATCGCGACAGACGGTCGTGGTGATTCTGCCTTCTTTCCATGCGACCTTTCGAGCATGTCTTGCTCCCATGGTTTGAAAACCAATGTCTCCGATTTTCGTATCCCATGTACGGTCCACAAAAAAATCCTCTGTACTACCAGGGAAGCTTAAATTAATAACAACACCATTGACGGGGGTCATTGGTAGTTTTTCAAGAGCTCTTTTAGCAATCAATCGCGCTTCTTCCAAGGCTTTAAAATTATTATCTTCACATTCAATCAATAAGCGATCGTCAAGAACGCTCACAGTAGTAGAGGGCGCTGCACCCCTATTTCGCCCAATTCGTACCGGAGCAATCGCATTAACCGCAATTTGAATGTTGAGTTTAGCACCCTCTGGTTCTTGCAGCAGAACAGTCGCTATCCAGATAGGCGTCAAGATCGCCTTGTTCCATCCCCCCAGAACAACAACAGTCCACGGTTTTTTCTCAGTTACTTCGCTCATGACAGAGTGTACGCCCCATTTTGAAAGTAGTTCTAAAATTTCAATCTAATTTTGAAAACCGTGTGTACCCTGCCGAAACGAAACTTTTCGGCAGGGTACACACGAACATCGCGGTTGTCCAATTTGAAAACTCCCGGAATTTGAGAGGTTGTAATATAATATGACTTTTTTTATAGGAAGTCAAGGTTTTTATCAACTTTAATTGGCCGGAAGATCCGGCAATTCATCGGCTCTCAACTGTCCCAGGTGTTTGCGTTTTTCATAATCCTGCTCTTTCGTCAACATCTCAGTACGAGTTCCGTTGGACAACTGCCACACTGTCCCGGTCCACCTGTCGACTTGGTAGATCACATGAGAACTGGATGGACGCTCGGTGTAGAACCGGAAGATGACAGCCAAGATGACGACAGTGAGGAATAGTGCAACGCTACTCGCTAAATAAGCGGTGTGCGGCGGGCAATCTCGAAACTTCTGAACAATCACACTCACAACCACCCTTCATTTCTTGTCTGGATGTGGTTTCGCAGCTTTGGGCATATCCTTGGCTTCTGAAACTGGCATGGTTTTGCCCCTCGAGCCCGTAAACTTCACGCTCCCTCGCTGAACGGCCTGGGGCGGTGGTCCCTGCGGTCTCGCTATGAGGATGCGACCAGCAATCACTGCCGCGCCATGTATCTTCTGGAACTCACTCAATTTGAGTATCGCTTCTTCGCGTTGCGCCGGCGTCATCGTTGTGAACGCCAAAAGCGCAGCCGATCCGGCGCGCGCTGGATCGATGCCCAAGGCTCTACAGAAATCATCCAAGGTGTTGATGACGTTGGGATCATACTCACCAGTCCCCCCGGTTAATTCGTCCACAGTCAGGCCCAGCGCATCCGCCATGCTCTTGAGTTTGGAGGAGTGACCGGTCCAAATCTCCGAATTGCAAGCTGTATTGACGGTTTCTACTGAGACTTTTGCTTGTTCAGCAAAAGCCTTCTGACCCAACCCCTTGGCCTTAAGAATTTTTTTGAGATTTTCGCCGAGGTTACCCATTGGATTAGCTGTAACTCCATGTCACAAAAAGAGCAACGTCACAATCCACATTTCCGAATGATTTCCGTTTTTGTTCTTGCATTTCAGAACGATTTCCGTATAGTTACAGAATATTAACTGTCACACCTCGACACACCTTGTCACTCATCACACCTCCGAGAAACACCATGAAAACCGAAACTCCCTTTGACCGCATCGCCATCGCTCAACACAAGCCACACGAAGTGGTTCTCTATTTTGCGCAACGCGGTGACGCGGAAGCAGCCGACCTTTTGTCTCGCATATTCCGGTTCAACGCGCGAGTGACTGCGAGTGCAGGCGCGAAAGATCAGTTTCTGGTGTCCGAAGTCCCCGACTCGCTAGACACCGAAAACAAATCGGCGTTCGCCGAAGAAAAGTAATTGGACATTACCTCCAGCCTCCTTTGTGAAGTAGTACCCCATGACACAGGTCAACCTCCGAGACAAGCCCACAACCAGCATTGCCCTCGCCGTCAAGGATCACGATGGGCTGACGTCTGTGTCTGACGCGGTCAGAGTGTTGATGCGCGACGGCCTCCGGTGGCGCCAAGAGCGCGGCCTGGGTCCGGTGATCAAGCCCAAGAATGGTAGACGACGTACGCACGGCAAGCCCTCAAAGGTGTCGGCTGCCGTGCCGAAAGGTGAACCCGCAACATCCTGACGCGGGCTCAACAGTCTAACCCAACTTCCTAACCCAACTCAACTTCCATCTGTCCCTGCTGTGGATTACCACCAACTCTAATCAACGTCTGTACTCACCAACTCAAGGAAAAGACCATGACGACGAAAAGCAAAAAACAACATCCGATGGCCGGCAAGTTCCTCAAGCCCAATGGCGACATTCTCCCTTGGACCAAAGCGCGCGCGCGTGAAGCAATGACTGACTTGCAGGTGGTCCTCAACAACGCCTGGGATGTCGAACCTGAACTCCTCCAAGACTTGGGAATTTCGGAGGAAGTCTTTAGTGCCGTGATTGAGTGGAAACAAGGGGATCGGGTGTTGGACCGCGAGGAAAACCCCAAGTTTCATCTCGCCGAAGCTGCGACGGAATTGGCCGTGACCAACAAAAACGAACAAGCCAAGCACACGCCCGGACCTTGGCACGCAAACACCCCCGCAGACGACAGGTATGCGGCGAACTCAAACATCCGAGACGTCAACGGCAATGTCGTCGCAATCTCGACGATGCCCAGCATCGCCAACGCCAAACTCATCGCAGCCGCTCCCGAACTGGCCGCAGCCCTGAAAGAAATCCTTGACGAATGGGAGAGCCGTGGCGCAGCGGGCTCAGACATCGACAGGGGGCGCACCGCCCTCGCCAAAGCAGGCCTCTAACCCACTGCGGGGGCCAGTGGTGGCAGTGAGGCCTCATAAGCCACACGTGCGGGTTCAACTCCCGCCCCCGTTATTCACAGTTCCCTCCCCATGACTCACACCCCACCTCAATCCCAGGATCACGCAATGCACGTCGCCTCCTCCCCGACTCTCACCCGCCCCACCATCACCACTTACACCGCGGTCGCTTCTGTCGATGGCTTTGACGAAACCCGCGAGGTCTTTAGCTGCATCCGCGCCGACCTGGGCAAGTTCGTCGCCTCCTACCGCGCGAGAGGTTTTCGGCACCTGAGCATACAGGCAGAAAAGGCCCCTATCCACCGAATTTCTGCAAGAAAAGCCCCCATCTGGACCACACTTGATGATGCCCTCGCCATCGCCCGCCAGACCTACTGGGACGCCCAGAAACCCCACATCCATGCCAAAGCCTACCGGGACCTTCTGGACGCACTCAAGATCGTCAAGACTGCGATTCACCGGCTGGTTTTGATCGCGGGTGAAGCCACTCAAAACAACGTCACCATCCGCCACGCCACCAGCGTCATTGACCAGCGCTTCCCCATCCTGCGCGCCCGCATCGAGGGGACGCCACTGGAAAGGGACCTCCTGTGAGCGACCCCATCATCCCCCCAGACCTTGAAACCAACCTCTTCGCCAACCCCCGTCTTCTCATCGCCCTCCTTCTGTTCGCCATCTTTGTCGCCCTGCTTTTTTAAGGACCGCTCCCATGACCGACGACGAAATTCAAACGTTCTTCAAAGACTACTTCCCCGACGCATCTGAAACCCACTGGAGTAGCTACATCACCCTGAGAATCGACTGCACATTCAAGAAGTTCGACGCACATGTTGTGTTTCCCAATGGCGTCTTTATCAGCTTTTCCAGCCTCGTCTCATGGCCAGACCTCATGGCGAAGGCACGCCCACACAGCACGGTCGCGCTGAGCGCAGCCGATGTGAAGGCAATCGAGCAAGCCGAATACGCCGGCGACAACCTCCCGGCACCGCAATAACCCCCACCCACCTCAACCTCTCCAAAGGAACCCCCAATGACAATCACCGCAGAACAACGTGCCGCCCGCAAGCTCCACATCGGTGCATCTGATATGGCAGCCATCCTGGGACTCAACCCCTACCGGACCTCCTATGACGTTTGGCTCGAAAAGACGGACAAGCTCAACCCCGACCTCGACAAAACCAATCAGGCAATCGAGATCGGCAACAGCCTCGAAAACTATGTGCTGGACATGGCGGAAAACGAACTCGGGGAGATCGAGCGCAATGTCCCAACGATTGTCCGCCCCGAGCTCTACATGGCGTGCAACCTCGACGGTCGTCTCCGCGCCGATGGCGTCCCCACCGAAGCCAAAACCGCTGGCATGACAGGTCCTTTAGTGGCCAATTGGGGCCCGGCATTCTCAGACCAGGTGCCCGAGGAGTACATCGTCCAGACCCATCACCAAATGATCTGCACTAACCACGAAATCTCCTATCTCCCAGCTCTTCTGGGGGGCCGCGGCTTCTTCATCTACCGAATCCTCAAGAATGACGCTCTGGCAGACATGATCGTCAAAACAGCCGCCGACTTCTGGGTCAAGTTCGTCAAGACCGACACCCCGCCCGATAACTCCCTCCCCACCCTTGAGGTCATCAAAAAACACCGCCGTACGCCGACGAAAACGGTGGAGGTCGACGGAGAAGTGATGGCGGCTTACATCAAGGCAAAAGAAGACTTCGCAGAGGCCGAAGCGGCAAAGGATCAGGCCCAGGCAGATCTACTGGCTCATATGGGGGACGCCGAATGCGCCACCTCCCCGGTCGGATCCTGCACCTACTTCGAGCAGGGCCGCGCCACCATCGACCCCAAAAAGCTCCATGCCAACTTCCCCGACATTGCGCAGCGGTTCACAAACACCTCCCGCTTCCGCGTGATGCGCGTGAAGACCAACTGAATCCCTCTCTGTTTTCACACCCAAACCCCTTTTCCAAGGACCCTTCCATGACCGCCGCCCAAACTACTCTACCCAGCCCTGCAAAAGACTTTCCCGTCGTCAATGACAACGGGCCCTACGCATCCTTCCTCGACTCCAACAAGTTTGCCCACCTCCAACGCCTGGGATCGATGTTTTCTCAATCCACCCTTGTCCCCACCCACCTACAGGGAAAGGTCGCTGATTGCACCATCCTTGTTGAGATGGCGCTACGCCTGAATCAAAACCCCCTTGCGTTCCTGCAAAAGTGCTACGTCGTACACGGCAAGCCTGGCATGGAAGCGACCTTGGTGATCGCCCTCATGAATGTTTCCGGGCTCTTCAAAGACCCCATCGACTACGAGGTCGAAGGCAATGACCCCAAAGATCCAAATTACCGCGTGCGCGCGTTTGCGGTGCGCAAATCGACCGGGAAGCGGATCGACGGTCCTTGGCTTGATTGGCCCACAGTCAAAGCAGAAGGATGGCTCGACAAATCAGGCAGCAAATGGAAAACCATGCCAGCCCTGATGTTCATGTACCGCGCCGCGGCATGGTTCAGCCGCGCCCACTGCCCCGAGGCAACGATGGGCATGATGATGGTCGAAGAACTCCGGGACATCGAAGAAGAGCGCCCCCGTAAGGACGTCACGCCCGCTTCTGGAACTGCTTCAAGGACCGAATCGCTGGCGGCGCAACTGTCTCAATCCACCAACACCTATGTCGATGCGCCCAAGCCGACAGAGCGCGAAGTCGTTGGTGTGCAGCAGGCGGAGGAGGCCCAAGTCAACGATGCGCCCGACACCAAGCCCGACCCCACTCCCTCCGACGGCATGAGCCGCGCCGACCAGCTCCTCATCCGCATGACCGAGGTCTACGGCTGCACGGACGAACAGGCGCGAAAGACGCTCGACGCCTACGCCATCAAAAACTTCAGCCGCCCCTTTGATGTGGCGGCAAACAAAGACGTTCCGTTCAACCACATGAGCGAACGCGTCAACAAAAAAGACATCCCCCTCATCTAAGGCCCCCTGTCCTTAACAGGCAAAGCCCGGCTCCGGCCGGGCCTGACCGCCGGATTGGCTCAGTGGCAGAGCGGCTGCCTTGTAAGCAGCAGGTCGCGGGTTCAAGTCCCGCATCCGGCTTTGTTCAAACCTCCAACCGAAGGAATCCAAGTGGCAACCTACATCGTCCTTAAGTACATCCCGGCCATGGGCGGAATGGAAAGACTGACAAACGCCATTGCTGTTGATGCGATTGTCAGGATCCAGGAATCGCGCGAGTTCGCTGGCGCCCCTACCACCACGATTATCGACTTAGGTGATGGCGGACTCATTACTGAATCCTCCATTCAAAGCATCCTCGACGCCATCGCAACTGACGCCACCATCGCCTACGTCAAAGAACGCGGCCTCGCATGTGCACCTCCCGCCTAACACCCAGCGAGTCCCTAACCCGGGTGCGTCCCCGGGGATCAGTCACGGTGGTCCAGCAGCTTCGCACAGGAGCTAGACCTTGACGGCGAGGTATCCAGCAACTTCGACCGAGACAAAAACCAGGTGTGCGAGATCGGGACATGAATGTCCGAGAGAGTGGCCCCCGGGGCTGGAACCGGGGCGGACTAAACAACACCACAGCTTTCCTTTACTCCTCCCGCTCAAAGGAGGTGCGTATGCCGACGACGGGCAATCCCCGTCATAAATCCCCTCCCGCTCTGGCTTAACCGCCCGGGCGAGGTTTTCCGAACCCCAACCCTCCCGAAAGGAGAACCCTATGCATGAAGACAAACCCCAGGACATACGTCGCACGAGCATGATGCCACTGCCGCCCAAGCATCAAGCGCAGCCCATGAACGTCGACGGCATTCGCGGTCGGCTACTGACGGCAAGAAACGCCTTGCGGGAAGCCGTCGACGTTCAAGACGCGACCATCAGCGCCATCGAGTCTGAGGAGAAGAACAACGCTTATGGAGAAGCGAAGTGTGGACCGCCCGAAGCAGTTCCCTGCGCCCTCAATCTGACTCTCGACGTCATCGAACTTGCAAACAACGTGCTGAAGCAGGCGACAGAAATTCGCTCGCGCATCGGCTAACCGCTCAAACCCTACCCAAAAGGGAGGCCCGACGAACCTCCCCGGTACATGTGCCGCAAAGTCACCCCCAAGCCGGCGACGGTCGACCTGGGGACTTCCCAAAACCCTCCACACTTACCAAGGAATTGCGATGGCTAGCGAAACCAAAGTCACGATTGAAATCGAAAACCCTAACGGCGTATTGACCCTCCAAATAAAGAGGCTCGACGACCAAATCACCTTCCTATCAAGCGTGCCATTTGCGAACCAACAACATGGCCTCGCATACGCCAAAGACTTTCTCGCTGTCGTGACACCACTCTTACTTGAGTCTTCAAAACAACTGGAACAAATGACACCGCGTCCTCAAACCTAACTCCCATCCCTTCCTCTTCATCCCAAGGATCCCGCCATGACAACCGCTACCGACACCCTCCGAATCCACCGCCTTAGCGTCAGTAACTACATGCGCGTCCAGGCACTCACCATTGACGCCCAGGGCAATCACATCACCATCAGCGGCCCCAACGGCTCGGGCAAGACATCTGCGGTCGACGCAATCTTCGCCTGCCTCGCAGGCCACTCCACCAAGGAACGTCCCGAACCCATCCACCAAGGGGCCGACGCCGGTGAGATCGAGATTGATTTGGGTGAATTCACCGTCACCCGTCGCTTCACTCCATCTGGTTCCAGCCTCAAAATCACGCCGCGCGATGGGTCCAAAGTACGAGAACCACAAAAGCTGCTCAATTCGCTGTTCTCGACCTACAGCCTTGACCCCGTCGCATTCCTCCAGCAGCGGCCGCAAGACCAGGTAGACGCCATCCTCGCCGTCGCCGGCGTGCGTCCCCCTGTCGACCAAGTGAAAGAACTCACCGGGGAAGCACATGCGACCCTGCCCGGCGAATCCGCCGACAAGTACCTCCAACGCCTCAGCGCCGACGAAACCGGCATTTACTACGTCCGGCGCCGAGAACAAAACCGTACGGTGATTTCCAAGCGGAAGGCCGCGGATGAAGCCGTCACCGCCCTCGAAGCCATCGGCGGAAGGCCCACCGAGATGGAGCGCCCCGCCTCCACCGAAGGCCTGCTGAAGGAGCTGGAAGCTGTCGAATCCACCCGCAAGGCCCACCGGGAGGCACGTGATGGCGTTCGGACCCTGGGTGAACGCATTGCCAAAGTTGAACAGTTCCTCGCCGATTGCCAGAGCCGCATCACCGCCGCCGACAACGACATCAAGGCCATTGATGAACAGATCGCACAACTTCAGGCTCGCCGCGCAACGCGCATGAACGATGCAGTTGTCCACGAGAAGAACGCCGATGGGGCAACTCTCGACCTTGCCACGCTCCGCAGCCAGCAGACCCAAGCTCAACAAGCCCTCGCGGTTTTGGTCGATCCCGACGTCAGGGCGACGGAGATTCGCAAGGCCCTCACCGACGCTGACCGCCGATCCAAGGCTCTGGCCGAACGGAACCAGGCCGCGACCTTTGTCGATCAGATGGCGGCTGACCACGTGCAGGCCCTCGAATACCACAACCGGCTGGACCAAATCCTCGCCGCCCTACGCCACCTGCGCCTGCACCTGCTCGATGGAGTGGACCTGGGTATCTCCGGACTCTCCATCGGAGACGGGGAAGTCAAACTCAACGGCGTGAGCATCCGGCAGGCCTCACATGCGGAAAAACTCAGGCTGGCGTGCGCCGTCGCCATGAAGCAAAGCCCACGCCTCAAGCTGCTTCGAGTCGATGACGGCGAACACCTCGACCAAGACTCCATGACGTTGCTCAAGCAGTTGGCGAACCAGCAGGGCTGGCAGGTGGTGATCACCCGCGTCGCCGATGTCGATGAACTCACCGTCGTGATCGAAGACGCCGCCTGAAATCCCCCGCCCCATACCCACTCTCTACCCCCAGGACATGTCATGCACGATTGCCAGCAAACAAACATCACAGGTCGCATCTGCAGCACTCCGACGCGCGGGATCGCCCTTGACGGCCGCGTCTACTGCACCTTTCAGGTTACGTACTCATGGTTCTACACCGTCAGGTCCGAGCCCCGGAGGCGGAGCTGCTACGCCGACTGCATCGCCTACGCCGGTTACGCCGAACGGCTGGCCGTTCAACCGGTCGGCATCTCCATCACCCTCGAGGGTCATCTGGATCGCCGGGACAGCATCGACGGCAACGGAATTACCTGCCGCCGCACAGAGGTCGTGATCGACCGGTTCTCAATCTTCCTCACCCCTTCGCAAATCCAGGCCCCTACGGGCCGCACCGAACCGCAAGTCCGCGGGCAGGGACGCCTTGTTGGCATCCCCACAACGTTTCCCGCCAGCGTTTAACCGCGCTGGCGGGTGTTTGGTCTGAGTTTTTTAACTTTGAAATGGAGTTCGCAATGTCATTTACCTCTGGAAAAATTTCATTCAGCCGTTTTTCTGTCGTCGGCGAAGGACCATTCGCCATTGATGCAGCAACACTTGCCACCCTCGCCCAGCATTCCTTCCGCGAAACCGAAGTGGGTGCGCCAAGCGAGATCGAAGCGGGATTCACGACCGGGG
>CAZIWA010000015.1:53822-62235 GCA_964542875.1 uncultured Phycisphaeraceae bacterium | reverse complement strand
TCTCCCGCAAGCGCAAACTGCTCGAAAAGCAAAAAGAAGGCAAGAAGCGCATGAAACGCATCGGCACCGTCGACATCCCCCAGGAAGCCTTCATGGCCGTCCTGGAATCCGACTAAGCCAACCCACAAAACCCACCAATCCCCCCACAAAGCACGCCCCAAAGGCGTGCTTTGTTGTTTCATTCGTAATCCCTCTCCATCACGAAAAAGTCTTGTTAGCCGGAAGCACAAATCGACGGAGTCTTCTTCTTAAACTCTCTCCATCAGACAAGGGAATAAGAACTCCAGCATCCTGTCGCACAAAGCACAAAAAAAGCAATAGAGTAAACTGGCCATACCACACTGGTGGAGACTTATTATCTGGCATGGTTGCCATTTCCCGAGATTAAAGCATGGCAAAAATAAATGACACACGACAAAAAGCTCATATAAAAGCAAAATACCTGCGATGCCCGATAAAATGCCCTATTTATACGGACACAACAGTAAAGAATCTTAGTGATTTTTTTGGTGTTTTTCACTCTATGATTGGAGACGACAACGAGTTCTGGTTTCGGGGACACTCTCAAGTTTCCTACGAACTTCAGCCCTCGGCACTCAGGTTTAAGACTACAGCCGAGCGGAACAACGCTTTAAAACTGATCACAGAAATGAAGCGTTTTCTCGAAATGAAACTCTCTCGTCCCCCTGCACCCGACGACCATCTAGGATGGATGCAGGTAGCCCAACATCACGGCTTACCCACAAGACTTCTTGATTGGACCCAAAATGCGGCGGTTGCACTTTTTTTCGCTTGCTCGAGTAATCTCGACAAGGATGGACTCATCGTATCTTTTAAACCAACAGATCTAAACTGTACCGCTATAAAACGATCTAAATCTCGAGTATTTAACTTTCACGAGGATGAAAAGATAATTCAACCTTACTTCAAACTTTCCGGAGCTGCCAACCCGAAAGGCCTTCCTACAATCGCAATTAATCCGACAATTAATACTGAAAGAATCGCTTTGCAGCAGGGGGCATTCACACTACATGGTTCTAAGAAATTTTCAATCGACTCAAATCAAGCTAGGTCTTTGATTATCATACCCATCTTGGGAGACCACAAAAAGAAGCTCCTCAACGAACTCACCCGCGTTGGTATTGGCGAGATGTTTATCTTTCCAGAGCCAGAACACGTTTGCTCACACCTTAAGCGGAAAGCCGGATTGGCAGGTAACTAATGGCCGACCACATACCCTTCGTTTACAGCAAAACTGGAGCAAAACTTGCACAAAAGTTTTATTCAGACTCCGCCTATGTACGAGTTCCCCTTCATTCGTACCACACTTTGAAAACACTTCTCTCGGAATCTCAACACATTTGGATTGATCCCGAAATCGATGGGATCCATAACCACGAACTGGCCCCACCGTCATCCACCAACAACCCCACAAACGAGTATACAAATAAATGGCTTGAGTATACATCGCAAGTTCAAAATTTTAATGCCGTCCGTCAAAATCTTAAGAAGCCTACTTCAAGTGCGGTCGAAATTTTTATCTTCGATATCCTCGACCGATGCAACGCTTTTAGCCCCGAATGCATTTCCGTACCACAATTGCCTGTAACTAACAATTCAGATCGCAATAAGATAAACAAATGCATGGCCATTGCGACGGGACTTTGGAAAAGCTCGAGGTCATACACTGGAAAACTTATATTCCCTTTAATTTTAACAAACCAATCACAAAGTAATTTAAAGTCTTCAAGAAATCCCAAAATCCATGAGGCCGTTAAAAATTATACTGATAGTGCAGCTACGGGCCTATGGGTCGTAGACTCATCATTAGATGATGATACTGGATCGAAAACACTCCAAGACACAAGATTTCCGTCAATCATCCATCTCCACGAGGAGCTAAATGCAAAAATTAATTCTACCCTGCGAATTGCAGGCCCATATTGGGGATTAAATTTGGTACTGTGGGCGCGTGGTCTCACTGATTACCCGGCTGTAGGAGTAGGAAGTACATACAAATACTTTATTCCTGGCGTAAACTTCCCGCACAGCGCAGCTGCAAAGATACCCATTTCCCCCTTAAGATGTCACGTACCAGTAACACCTCAACTCTGGCAATGGATAGAAGAAGCAATAAACAATTTAGGTAAGTCCAGTCCCCACTCCCATAAACTCGACGCTTTGCTTAAAAACAAGGTAGTGCTTAATGATCCAGAACGCGCAAGATCAGAAGTTGCGCGGTTTTACAAATTTTGGTTCGATATCATTCAAAAGCATCCTAAGGAAGGAAGATCTATTGCACTCTTTCATGACTTTTCGGAAGCCTATACAATAGGGAAAATCTTACCCAATCTACCTAACGGAAGCGTAACACGAAAGGCCAGTTCAATCGTTGAGCCCTTCATGCTTCATTGCCTTTAAATGAGAATTCCAAAATCGCTCAACAGAGAGCAACTGAAGTGCTGGATTATGCAAAAATTGCCCTCCTGACGATCTAATAAGCACACTACACTTTCTTTCCTCTACACTGAGTAAGCCAACGCCTGAAGAAATAAACCTCATCCACTTCTCGCGATGATTCACGATACGCTCAGCTAAACGAGAAGGAAAACCGACATATGACTCATCGCTGAATGCAAAATTATTCATGGCTTGCTGCATGGCCTCTTCAACACGCGAGAGTTTCAACTCTACTGCGACCAATCGCCTATGGAGCGGCATCCATCCGTTGACTTTTTGCAATCTTTGTCTAGATGATTCCTTGATAAATCTATCCCTAATCAAGCGATTTAACTCTAGGCTAAATTGTTCTTCGGATACTGCTCTGTCGAATTTCAATGCCAATCGCTTATGTGTTATTGATTTACCTGATTCGACATCAGGAACCTGCAAGAGAATTGCCGCTCGGATAATTGAACTCACCATACCGGTCTGTTTATGTCTGAGCCTAAGAGCGACATGGTCAGAACTAAGACTTGCTGCAACGAGATCGCAAATGCCCCATGGAGTGCCAAACTCAGACTTCACGATCAAACCATTGTCGGTAAGCCATTTCGTCACAATGGGCGTCATTTGCGACTCTTGCGTGAACATGGGAATTTCCCAATAATTTGCGCGAACCACCTCTGTTATCGGTGAAAAACGGGTCTACACATTAACATTTTATACCGCCTGATGCACTCAAGAAGAAAAGGGGATCAAGAAGAAAAGGGGATAAGTACATTTCTCAGTCAAAAAATCTCAAGCACAAATCCACAAACCATTATTTCATCTCAACTTACGCCCTTTGAAAGAAACTTCACAAAACGGCAACGCCCCCATCAACTTGGTGCGTAAGAAAAACCAAGCCCTACGGCAAACGGCAGGGCTTGGCCCTAAGCACTTCTTGGCACTTCGATGTGTTCAACCGCCGCTAAAAATCAATGCATCAGCGTTTTCCCCGCAATCAGCCGGTAGGATGAAGACGAGGGTTAAATGAGCAAGAAGCCAATGCAGACACCCGATGCATATTCAGCCAAGCCATCAATGCCCGCCGAACCCTTCGAAGATGGTGTCATTCAATTGCATCTTCTTCGCACGCTCGGTCCAGAACAAGGCGATCAACGGCCACCCGAAGCTCGTTTTCTGGCACGCAGCATCGAATATCGATTTGCAATTCACCGACAATCCGACGGTGTGCGCGTGGGTCGAATTCATTTGCGAGACACCAATGATTCTGTGATTCTGCGAGCGTTGGGCCATTGCGGCTATGCGGTGGACGAGCCATACCGGCGCCAGGGCTATGCGACGCGTGCGGTTCGCCTCATCTGTCAGATCGCGCGCCATCTTCGCGTAACTCCGCTGTGGATTCTAATCGCCCCAGAGAATACGGCTTCACGGCGCACGGTGGAACGAGCAGGCCTGCAGTATGTCGATACTGCCGAGACATCGCCCGAGGCCCGTGCGTTGGACCATGGCCCTCTTGTTTGCCGTTATTTAATCGAGCTCTCTTGACGAGCTGAATTTCACAAAAGGACAACGCCTCCATCAGGAAAGCTGGAAGAAAAGGGGACAGGCACGAATGCCATTCGGGATAAGTGCATTTTGGGCGGATGAACGCAAGGCAGCCCCGACATCTCAAATCGACAAATTCATACCTGATCACACCTTCAGCACCCTCGGCGGGTGCTGAAAAGCATCTTCCCCGCATTGACGCTCAAGTCTGCCGCCGCCACATCCCGTCAATCCCCTCCGAAGAACATCTCACATCCAACTTCATACATCTAACATCAACATCTCCTCCCTCTGACCAGACCCTAGCCCCTAGCCCCTACCCAAGGCTGCCTCTTCCCCTCCACCTCCACCCACGCCCCGACCCGGTCGCTCTCCTCCATCGCCGCCAGCGTCCCCGTCACCTTCGCACAAAGCCCATACCCAAACCGCCACGGACCGCCCCTTAAAACCCGCTCCACAAACGACCAGATTTCCCGCTTGTACATCGGCTCGATCACTTCTTTGATCACCCCAAACGATCGCTCGTCTTTCACCTGCTTGCCAGGCAGGTCACGCTTCAAAACCCCGGTCATCAAATCAAACTGCACAACCCCGTTGGCCCCAACCGCGCTTCCCGCGCGTATCACCGTCGGGCTGGATTGGTCCACGGTCAACTGCCCCGCCGCCCCGCTTTCCAGATCCATCTGCAGCAGCCACAAATCCTCCGTCATCCCCGGCAGATTCCCCCGCTTTAAAACCCGTCCGCTCACCCGCTTCGCGGCGCCAAACACCTCCGACAGCCACCCCAGCTCAAACGGCACCATCTCACGCCCGGCGCTTGTCGCCCTCCTGCGTGCGTAATACTCCATGCCTTCCTCCGGGTGCCACGCCGGCGCATTCACGCTCAGCATCATCTGGTACCCATGCAGCGCCCCAAGCTCTTCATTCACCACCCGGCGCAATTCCTCCACCACCGGCAGATACACCAGCGACGACGACGGGCACCCCATCGTCTTAGCATGATCCGAATCCCACCCATCGGGCGTCCAGATCGCCGCTTCGCAAAACCACGGCAGCCCGCGCCTCATCGCCTCTCCCACCAACGGCCCATGTCCGTCAGGCGGAACCGAAATCGACATCGCCCCCGGCCCCCACCCAAACCCCTCCGCCGCATCCTTAAACACCCTCACGCCAAACCGCTCCCGCGCCCGCGCCGCCCGATCCTCCCGCGCCTCCACCAGCGCCACCTCCACCTCCGGATGCGCGCTCAAATCCCGCAGCCGCCGGCTCCCCATCGACCCCGCCCCAAACTGCAATACTTTGAGCTTCTCGCCCATCGCAAAACCTCCAAAAAACCTTCCCGCCACTCTAACCCGAAAATTTGAACCATTTGAAAATCACACTTTGATTCATCCTTCCCGGCCCCTCTCCGTCAGGGGGCTTTGTCCATAAACTCCGCGGTAGGTCGGATGAGACGTCTTCGTCGTAATCCGACATCTCGTTTACGACCGAAATTCAATTCCCCACCACCTGCCAGACAACCCCCAAGTCCTTTTTCTCGACTTTATGGGCAAAGCCCCTCCGACCAGACCCCAGACCCTAGACCCCAGCCCCTTCTTCAAATCTCCGCGCTCCCCGCTAAACTAACGCCATGCCGCTCACGACCGACGACACCCAAACCCTTCTGGACGCCCTCACCCGCGCCATCCAAAAGCACCCCAGGCTCCTCACCGCCTACTCAGGCGGCATTGATTCCACGCTCGTCGCCGTCGTCGCCCGCCGCACCCTCGGCAAGCAAAACGCGCCCGCCGCCATTGGCGATTCCCCAAGCCTCCCCCGCCACGAGCTCGCCGAAGCCCGCGACCTCGCCCAATGGGCCGACCTCCACCTCATCGAAGTCGCCCCCACCGAGCAATCCGACCCCGGCTACCAGGCCAATCAGGGCAACCGGTGCTACTTCTGCAAAACCCACCTTTACTCCGCCCTTCGCCCCCTGGCCGACAAGCTCGGCATCCCCGCCATCGCCAACGGCACCAATGTGGACGACCTTGGCGACCACCGCCCCGGCCTCACCGCGGCCGATGAAAACGCCGTCGTCAGCCCCTTGGTCGATGCCGGTCTGGGCAAGAAACAAATCCGTGAACTCGCCGTCGCCCTGGGCCTTCCCAACGCCCACAAGCCCGCCGCCGCCTGCCTCTCCAGCCGCCTGGCCTACGGCCTCCCCGTAACGCCCCAGCGCCTGCGCCAGGTGGAAGACGCCGAAACCTTCCTGCGCAGCCTCGGCTTCACCGGCATGCGCGTGCGCCACCACGACACCCTCGCCCGAATCGAAGTCCCCCAGGATCAATTGGCCAAAGCCATGGACCCTCAAGCCCGGCAAGCCATCACCCAGCACCTTAAACAGCTCGGCTTCACGTACGTCACGCTCGATATGGAAGGCTTCCGTTCCGGGTCCGGAAACCTCATCCTCCCCAGCATCACCAAGAGCCGCGGCCCCCAATGAGCGCACCGGCGAAAAAGAACAAGCAACCCGCCGCGCCGGCCTGGGCAAAATCCACTGCCAAAAAAGTCCGCGCCGCCAAGCTCTCCACGCAGGACATCCACGCCCTGGTCCAAAGCTGGCTTCCCTCCTCCACGGACTCTGCCGCCCACATCTGCGATTCGCTCAAACTCACCCCACCCCCTTCCCTGCACGCCCTCGCCCGGTTCTACGAGCTCTCCCACCCCGACCGCTCGGACACCGGCGTCTACTACACGCCCCCCGCCGCCGCCTCGCTCATGGCGCATGCGGCCCTCACCAAATGGCTCACGCTCCAGACCGGCATCGCGCCCGAGGAAGTCGCCACCCTCTTCACCGACCATCCCGTCCTCACCCCCCAGCAGCGCCTCGCCCTCGCCCACGCGCTTTGCAGCGTCACCATCCTTGACCCCGCCTCCGGCACCGGCGACCTCCTCCTCGCCGCCCTCAACGCCATCTGGCAGACCTTAAGCCACCTGTTTGATCCTCCCTTCACCGGCTCGCTTATCGGCGTTGATATCGACCCCATCGCCCTCTCCATCGCCCGGGCCAGGCTCACGCAATACCACCCCGATCTGGAGCCCCGCCTCACCCTCATCACCGGCTCCGGGCTGGCCCAGCCCCCGTCCCTCACCGCCGATGTGCTTCTCTTGAATCCCCCCTACGTCCCCGCCTATTCCCGTCGCTCCCGCAAAGCCAAGGTCATCACCCCGCAGGAAACCCTCTTCAAAACGCAAGGCCGCATCAACGTCTTCACCCAGTTCATCGCCGCCATCACCACCCTCACCCGCCCCACCGGCGTCGCCTGCACCCTCACCCCCGACACCCTCGCCTTCGCCGACAGCTACGCCGTCGACCGTGAAAAACTCGCCGCCCGCTTCCCCTCCCAACGCTGGCTGCTGATCGAAAAACCCATCTTCGACGCCTCCGTGCAAAACGTCATCGGGCTCTTCTGGGCAGACGGCCCCCAGTCCCACGCCGCCCAGGCCGACCACATTCCCCAAGCATTCCATTCCCCCGCCCTCTCCTGGATCAAAGCCTCCGCCGACACCTCCTCATGCGGCCCCATAATCTTCTATAAACACCCCATCGAACCCCTCATCCAGTCCACCGTCGCCAACCTCTCCGGACCCGCTTTAAGCCTTGTTTTTGACGTCAAAGACGGCATCAACCCCGGCCCCGCCCACATGCGCGAAAAACTCATCGCCCGCCTTGCCCCCAAACCGCGCCAACCCCTTTCCCCCATCCTCGTCGGCCGCGACATCGCCCCCTGGGGCTTTCACATCTCGCCCCCAAAGCTCGGCATCCGCTACGACCCCGCGCTCATCTCCCCCGACCAGAAACGCGCCGGCACTTCCCTGCGCAACCCGATCATTTTCAAGTCCCCCAAACTCGTCAGCCGCCAGACCGCCAACATGCCCATCGTCGGCATTGATCTCGACAACAGCTACCACTCCTTAAACTCCGTCCACAACATCCGCGCCATCTCCCCGGACCACGCACCTCTTCTCTGGGGCCTCATGGCCTACCTCAACAGCCCCGTCATCCGGCTCTACTACGCCCTCTCAGGCGGTGAAACCCGCGCCACCCTCCCCCAGGTCCGCATCGCCTGGCTCAACCGCCTCCCCCTCCCTTCCGGCTGGCCCGCGCTTTTCGCCGTCCTCACCCCCCTGGCCCAATCCCTCTCCGAGCCAGACCCCGCAATCCTCACTCAAATCCACGAAGCCATCTGCCGCCACCTCGCCCTTCCCGACCCCGAACCCGTCGCTCAAGCCTACCGTCTGCGATTCTTAAAGTAAGCCACTATTTAAGTTACATATAGAAAAAATTTATTCTGCTTTTACTCTTGTAAACCACACCTTCTCCGATAAACTGACTTCACATTTCAGCTCATTAATATCCTTCATTTCCGTTTAAAACAAG
>CAZIWA010000015.1:0-53722 GCA_964542875.1 uncultured Phycisphaeraceae bacterium | reverse complement strand
CAAGTCCTCCAAATGTCTCTCCGGCGCCCGCCAAACCGCACTGGCCGTCTTCAACTACGCTGCTGACAACAAGCAATACATCGTCTCGGGCCGCACCCACTACGCCAACGCACTTCCCGGCAGCCCCAGCTATGCCTATTACGGCATTCTGGTTGATAACGGCTACTCCACCTCCAACCTCTACCGAAACAAAGGCGGCTGCCCCTACGGCCCCAATTCCTATTGGGGCGGCGACTACTGGAACTCCTACGGCAACGGCCACGACTACTACTCCGACCCCGACATCGACTGCGGCACCACGTATGGCCTCAACGGCACGCTTCAGTCCGGTTACGGCATGATGAACCCCTACATCCCGCCGTACTGGGGCCGCCACGGCACCATGCGCTTTGACGACACCCGCCTGCGCGACCACGCCCCCTACACGCCGCTGATCCTTGACTCCCACATCCCCTGGCGCTGCGATACCGCCAACGCCAACGTCGCATTGATCCAAATGCTCGGCGTCAGCTCCTACGGCGTCCAAAGCATGAATCCCCGCCACGGCGGCGTGGGGCTCAACTCCGTCAGCGCAGACGGCTCGGGCCATTGGATCACCCGCGAAGTCGTTCTCAACTCCGCACTGTGGACCAAGGAAACCTACTTCCTTGGCTTCTATTACATGAACGTCTCAGGCGGATTCATCGACGGCGGCCAAACCATCCGGACCTGGTGATTCCTCAATCGATCCGGCAATCCTCCAGCATCCCCTTCACCCGCTCCTTATCCAACACCACACCCTCAGGCGTGATCCAATCCACCCGGCAATCACGCCGATACTCCGTCGGTCGCTCAAACACCTGGTCCCGTGCCACCTCCAGCAGCACCCAACCTTCATCGGTTGAAAAAATCCCCTTCACCCGCACCGGCTTCACACCCGCAACGCCTTCCGTCACCAGCTTCACAAACAGCTTGCCCAGCTTCTCATGCTTGAACATCACTTCCGCGGGCCACTGCAATCCATCGGCGTGATCCGTCGGATGATCGTGCCCATCCGTATGCCCATGATGCGCCTTGCCTGCATTTCCGGGCGATAGGCTAAGCGCCAGCCCCCGTGCCTTCACCGGCGTCGCCGATGCCGGCTCAAACAGCGCGTCAGGCAACATTCCGTGATGCGTCGCCGCCGCCGTCAGCTTCGCCGGGTACAGCCCCGCGGCCCAGGTCTTGAGCATGGCCACCTTCGCTTCACCGGCAAGGTCGCTTCGGTTAAACACCAGGTGATCCGCGCTCTCCACCAGCTTTGAATAAAGCGGCATGTGCCCCTCAATAATCGTCACCGCATCGCATGCATCCAGCAGCCCGATCACCGGGCGGATTTCCAAATCATGCGTCAACGCAAACGTCCGCAGCGTATCGATCACGTCCGATGGCGCCGCGATGCCCGAAGGCTCAATGATCACCCGCGTCAGCCCCGGCGTCTTGAGCACTTTTTCCAGCCCCATCACCAGGCCCGCAGCGGCCGTACAGCACACGCACCCGCCGGGAATCATCACCACCTCCGACCCCTGCCCCCGTGTGCCGGATTCACCCGACAAAATCGCATCATCCATGCCAAGCGGGCCAAAATCGTTCACCACCACGCCCACTTTCTCCCAGCCGGCGGAACGCTTCAAATAATCCAGTATCGCGCTGGTCTTGCCCACGCCAAGCGGCCCGGCAATCAAATGGATCGGGAGCTTCTTTTTCATTGCTGGCCTTTCAAGCCGGGTCATAACCAAACCCACCCCACGGGTGGCATCTGCAAATCCGCTTCACGCCCCGCCACCCCCCGCTGGCCGGCCCATACTTGTCCACCGCATCGAGCATGTACTGGCTGCACGTAGGCGTAAACCGGCACGCCCCACCCATGAACGGCCGCAGCGTCAACCGATAAAATGCCACCACCATGTTGATGCACAGCCGCCCCGCTTTGCCCATCAGGCCAAGCTTCAACTGCGGCACCTGTTCTTCTTGCGCTTTCTCCATCGCGGCGTAATTGTACGCTGCCCCCCAGTCCCTCTCACTTTTTGATCGCATGCGCAAAAGCCAGGATGTATCCATCCAAATCCTTCACCGCAAACTCCCGATTAAAGTAATACGCCTGATCGCAAGGTGGATAAACCACTCGCACCCCCTTGGCCACAAACTCTGCAAACAACGCGTCCGCATCCGTCACCCAGAAATACGCATCCCACGACTCCCCATCCATCCCGTTGGGTCGAATCCGGTCCACCTCGCACTGCTGTGACAACATCACAGTCAACCCATCGCGCTTGGGCATGCAAAACGCAGGCGGCTCCCCCCACAACCGGTCATATGAAAACCCCAGCACATCCCGGTAATACTCACTGGCCTTCACCACATCTGCCACAAAAAAGTAAGGCGCATGCGTCAACAGCTTCGTCATAAATTCTCCATCCCAAAATTCCACACAACACCGTAAACCCATTCACACGGTATCCGATATTTCTTTGAAAATCGCACAAATCACGCCTCATAAACCCAACCTGGCCCAATAAAAAAGCCCAGACCACTCGGCCTGGGCTCTATTGGTATTCGCTCTCGTTTCTACTCTCTAATCATGGTCCCCCGTGATTAGCCGCCTGCCGCGCCGTCGCCGCCGGGCTCGGTCATGGAGCGTGCGTCCAGCAGTTCCGTCAGCTTCGCAGGGTCCACCAGCTTCTTCTCCAGCGCAAGCTGCCGGATGGTCTTGCCGGAGGTGAACCCTTCCTTGGCCAGCTTCGCCGCATTGTCGTAACCGATCACCGGTGCAAGGCTGGTGCACATCATCAGGCTCTGCTCGATGGTTGCTTCGCATTCCTTGCGGTTCACTTCCAGGTCCTTGAGCAAGTTGTCGACGAACACTTCCGAGCCCTTGGCCAAAAGCGCGATCGATTCCTGAATCGCATCGGACATCACAGGCATGGCCACGTTCAGCTCCAGCAGAGAACCAATGCCGCCCAGGCCGGCATGTGCGATCACCGCGTCATTGCCGATCACCCGGCACGCCACCTGGATCACCGCTTCGCAGATCACGGGGTTCACCTTGCCGGGCATGATCGAAGAGCCAGGCTGAATCGCCGGCAGGCTCAGTTCAAACAGTCCGCAACGCGGGCCCGAGCCCAGCCAACGGATGTCATTGGCAATCTTCGTCAGCGACACCGCGATGGTCTTAAGCTGACCGCTGGCGGCCACGAAAGAGTCCTTGGCGGCCTGCGCTTCAAAATGGTTTTTGGCTTCGACGAACTCGATGCCGGTCTTCTTGGAAAGCTCCGCGCACACCCGCGCGCCGAATTCCGGGTGCGTGTTGATGCCCGTGCCCACCGCGGTCCCGCCGATGGGCATGTTGGTGCGCATGTCTTCCAGAGCCGCCTTGGCACGCAGCACCGCGAAATGCGCCTGCGCCGCGTACCCCGAAAACACCTGACCCATACGGATCGGGGTCGCGTCCATCAGGTGGGTGCGGCCGATCTTGATCACGTCGTCCCACTGCTTGGCCTGCTTATCCAGAATCGCGTGCAGCTTTTCGAGCGCGGGAATCAGTTGCGCCTTGATCGCCACCGCTGCGGCGATGTGCATCGCCGTGGGGAACGTGTCATTGCTGGACTGCCCCATGTTCACATGGTCGTTGGGATGAGCAAGATCGCGTGAACCAATGGCCTTGCCGGCCTTCTGGTGAATCCGGTTGGCGATCACTTCGTTGGCATTCATGTTCGTCGAAGTGCCCGAACCGGTCTGATACACGTCCACCACAAAGTGCGCGTTGTGATCGCCGTTGGCCACCTCACCGGCCACATCGATAATCGCAGCGGCCTTGTCGGCGGGCAGCTTGCCTAGGTCGGCATTCACGCGTGCGCAGGCAGCCTTGAGCAAGCCGAATGCCTTCACCACTTCCGCCGGCACGCCCTTGCCCGACACCGGAAAGTTAAACACCGCACGTTGAGTGCTGGCGCCCCACAGGGCCCATTCCGGCACCTGCATCTCGCCCATTGAATCCTTTTCCTTGCGGTACTTCACGCTGTCGCTCATGGCTGGCTTCTTTCTTGAAAATAAAGGGGATTTTGAGCCGGAAAGTTTACCAATATCCCCACGCCCATGTCGTATCGGGGTCAGGTGCCGTCGCGTGTGTCCGCTACTCCACCTTTTGATGGGGCAGAAGAACCAGAATCTCAGCGCACGCACGCAGCACATCCTGTCGAAGCGGGTCTTCGTCCTTGCGCGCCAGCGCCTGCGTCATGATGTCTTCCAACATCGCCCTAGGAAACTTTTCCGGGCGGGAGATGAATGAACGAATCACCTCCGGGCACCAGGGCGAATCCGCCTTGGCAATCTCGGGAAGCAGCAGCACCTCTGCGGCCTTTTCAGGATCGCCCCACACCAGCAGCTTCGCCACGGCGCGGCTCTGGGCGTCAGCAGGCCGCCCTGTCCGCAAATAGACGAGCAGTTCTTTCCAGACCCCTTGAATCAAAGCCGCATCAAGCCGTCTGGACTCCAGCGCCGCGTTCAATCCCGCGATGACCTGCTTGTCCACTTCCAAATCTCGAACCCTCAACGCCTCCTTCACCGCCTCCAGCGCATCAAGCCGGCCGGTGGCCGCCATCGCATGGCCGGCGATCTGGCGAATTTCGCCGTTGGGATCCACGAGAAAAGGCCTGAGCGCATCCACAAATTCCATCGAAGGATGAGAGGCCATATCCTGGCACAAGCGCCGGAGCGAAAGTGCCAGTTGCGGATGGGTTCCATCGGTTTTACGTGAGTGCAGGTCCCTGAGATAAGCGAGGAATTCAGACGGCGATCCGCCTTTGGGCTCGACGACGCCGGCTTGCGGCTTCAAATCTCCAGCAGACTCCCGCCACGGCTTGACCCCTTGCGTCACGTCAGTGCGGTTTGCCCCTTGCGAGGCGTTGCGGCCTTTTTTGGCAAGCCACCGTACCACCAGAACCAGGAAGGCAAATAGGCCAATCAGCAGCAGAAACAACACGCCCAATGCCGCAAGTATCACCAAGCCTGCATTCGACCAATGCATTGCCCCCTCCGATCTGAAACCCTTGCCATGCAGCCTTGTTCAATAACTCATACGGTCTTCCACGCCGGCGCATCCGCGCACGCCAGGATCGCCAAATTCGCCTTGAGCGTCTGCAACCCATCTTCCAGCGAGCACACAAACGGCGCCTTTTCTTCCAGCGCATCCATGAACAGGTTCGCCTGGTTGATGTACGCCGTATCGCGTTCCATCGCGGGATATTTGTTCTCCACCGCGGGTTCCGAAGGGCTGGTCCAGGTCAGGAATCGGCCGTTATGCGCCTCGTACTTCACCACGCCCTTGGTGCAGTTGATCTGCACGGTCACTTCATTGGCGTACTGGTGCTGGTTGAGCTGGTAGCTCACCATCACCTTCCCGTGCCGGGCCAAAAGGTGCACCGTGTCTTCCACGGTCACGCTCTCCAGCACCAGATGCTGTGCATCGCCGATCACTTGCGTCATCGGGCCCACCAGCCACTCCACGGCGTTCACCATATGGGTGAGCGCATCTTGAATCGCGCCGCCGCCGGTCTTGCGGTCCTTGTAATAAATGTCTTTGTAAGCCGGGCGGAAAAATGGGAAGTGCTGCCCGCAATTCACCACCACCTGCACCGGCGTGCCGAACTTGCCCGACAGCACCGCTTCGCGCGCGCCGCCCAGCGGGACAATCGACCGGTGCGTGTATGCCACGCCCACGATCACGCCCTGCTCCTTCACCGCTGCCAGCAGTCCTTCGATCCCATCGGTCGAAGTGCTAAGCGGCTTTTCAATCAGCACATTCAGGCCCGCCTTCACGCACTGCGTCGCCTGTGCGATATGGAACTGCGCCGGTGTCGCGATCAGCGCCATGTCCCATGCGCCCGCGGCCAGCGCCGCATCCAGCGAGTCATACACCCGCTTGGTCTTGTACCGGTCCGCCACCGTCGCGCGCAGCGTCGGGTTCACTTCAGCCAGCCCCACATCCGCCCGGCCCGTTGCTTCAAAGCAACGCAGGTGCCGCTCGCCGATCGAACCCACGCCCACGATCAATACGCTATGTTTCTTGCTCATTTGTAGAACGCTCCAATGAAACAGGGGTTTGGGGTATCGGGTTCCGGGTATCGGGTAAGGAAATTCAAGAGTGGAGCAGCCAGACCGTGGGTCTGCTGAATTTCTTCACCCGATACCCGAAACCCGGACCCCGGACCCCGATACCCGTCTTCAAAAACCGGCATCGGAGCCGTTAAGCCCAGACGCCGAAAGAATCAAACAAAACGCAAGGGTGCGTTTAGCTCTTCTGCATGTAGCTCTCACCCTTGAGCAGTTGGTTGTTGTAGGTAAAGCCCAGCGGGCCAAATTCCGCCTGCAGCTTTTCAAGCGCGGTCTTGACGAAAATCAGGTCGCAGCCGCAGGGAATCCACAGCGCGCCCATGTCCAGCAGTTCCTTCACGCGGTCCTTGGTGCCTGCGGGGGTGCCCCACGCCTTGCCTGCCGCGTCGGTTGCCTTCTTGATCCGATTCAGCGCATCCTTGATCTTCTGGTGGCCAAACTGGCCGGGGATGCCAGACAGCACGGAGAAGTCCGCCTGGCCAAGCATCACCACGTCGATGCCGGGAACCGCGGCGATTTCTTCCACTTGGTTAAGCGCGCCTTCGTCTTCAATCTGCGCCACGATCCACGTGTTGTCGTTGGCGAACTTCAGGTATTCCACCATGTCCATGGTGCAGTAGGGCATGTCCGGGTTGCCGCCGTCAAAGCCGCGCTGGCCCATGGGGGCGAACTTCGCCCACTTCACCACTTCGCGCGCTTCCGCGGCGTTGGAGATGCGCGGGTACATGATGCCGTGCGCGCCGCACTCAAGCATCCGGCCCATGCGCATGAATTCGCCCTTGGCGCACCGGGTCATGATGTCCACCCGGCCCACGCGGGAGGCGCGGATGTTGTCGTTGGCCGTCTGCACGTCGTAAGCATGGTGTTCCATGTCCATCCAGATGAAGTCGAAACCCATCAGACCCACCAGCTCATGCAGCGAAGGGTCGGTCAGGTGAAGACACACGCCATGGACGGGCTTCTTTTCAGCCAGCTTCTTTTTGACAACGCTAGAACGCATTACAGGCTCTCTTTCATGAGTGTTAAACCGGCACCGCCGGCATATGGAGAACAATCAAAACAAGGAAGACGAATTTCACTGCCCGACAATCCGCTCCGGTCTTAATCCGGCCAGCCCCCCAACCCCTCTTCACTCACCGCTTGATCTTCACGATCATTTCCACCTCAACCGCCACACCAAGCGGAAGCTGCCCCAGCCCCAGCGCCGTCCGCGCGTGGCTGCCTGCGGGGCCCAGCACATCCTTCAAAAGTTCACTGGCGCCGTTCACCGCCACGTGGCAGTCCGTGAAGTCCGCGTCGGCATTCACATACCCCGTCACGCGAATCACCCGTTCCACCCGGTCCAGGCTTCCCAGGTTCTTGCGTGCCACGCGCAGCAGGTTCGCCGCGCACAGCGCAGCCGCCTTCTTTGCATCGTTTACGCTCACCTTGGAAGGCACTTTGCCGACATATTTCAACTCATCCCCGTCAAACGGCACCTGGCCCGACAGGTACATCGTGTCCCCGTCGATGGCCAGCGGTTCGATCATTCCCCCCGGCGTGTACTTCACCTTATCAAGCGGATACCCAAGGGATTCAAGCTTCTGATCACGCGCGCCGGGGGTAATGGCCATGGTCTTTTCTCGACTTGTTCAAATGTGTCTTACGATTCGGGGAAGACAATATGTTCTCGCAAATCCAGATTGTCGGCAAGCGCCCCCAGTGAAACGCAATTCCAAAACCCGCACGCAAAAATCCCCCCTCCACCCCCATAACCCGAACAAACACCATGCGCCCTTCATTACAATAGACCCACACCCCGGACACAAGGACGTGCCCCGTGCTTCGAGAAATACACATCAGCCAGCTCGCCGTCATCGAAGACCTCACCATTGAGCTCGGTGACGGGCTCAACTGCTTCACCGGCCGCACCGGCGCAGGCAAAAGCCTCATCATCGGCGCATTTGAAATCCTCCTTGGCCTCCGCTCCGGCAGCGACATGATCCGTCCCGGCGCGCAGGAAGCCCGCGTCACCGGCGTGTTCGACATTGCAGACCCGGAAGTCACCCGCAAAGTCGCCCTCGTCATCGACAACCCGGATCTGGCCCCCGGCGAACCGCTCCTCATCACCCGCAAGCTCTACGCCTCAGGCCGCACCGGCGTCAGCGTCAACGGCCAGCCCATTCCCTCGGGCGTCGCCCGCCAGGTGGGCGAACTCCTCGTCGACATCCACGGCCAGCACGACCACCAGTTCCTCTTAAAACCCTCCAATCAGCTCGACATCCTCGATGAGTTCTCCAAGGCCCTCCTCACCCGCAAGGCCTACACCGAGGCTTACAACCGCCTTAAGGAGCTCCTCGCCGCCCGCAGCAACCTCGGCGCCTCCGTAGAACTGCGCCGTCAACAGCGGGAGCTCTACGACTTCCAGGCCAATGAAATCGATGAAGCACGCCTTCTCCAGGGCGAGTTTGAAGAGCTCCGCCAGCGTCACGCCCTCCTCTCCAACGTTGAAAAGATCAAACGCGAAGCCGGCCAGGCCCACGGCGCACTTTACGAAGCAGACGCCAGTGTCATCGAACGCCTCCAGATCATCGCCCAGATTCTGGGCAATCTTGGCGAGCTCGACCCCGGCCTGGCCAACATCGCTGAACAGGTCAAAACCGGCACCAGCCTCCTCTACGACGCCGCCTTTGAGCTCGGCCGCCACGTCGACCGCCTGGAGATCAACCCCGGCGAGCTCGAAGAAATCGACGACCGGCTCAACACCATCAACCGGCTCGTCTCTAAATACACCGGCCCCCGTGTCGCACAGGTGCTCACCGAGCAGCCTCACAGCACCGACCCCGTCTCCCTCGTCCTGGCCTATCGTGAAAAAATCGGCGCCATCCTCGCCACCTTAAACGGCCAGGACCAGGACCAAACCCAGATCCAGCAGAAAATCGACCAGACCGCCAAGGAAATCCTCAAGCTGGGCGGCCAGCTCACCACCCTCCGTGAAGCGGGTGCAAAGGAACTAAAACCCCTCATCGAAGAACAACTCAAAGACCTTGGCATGTCCGAAGCCAAGCTCACCGTGGAGTTCATCGGCGCTCCCGAATCCCTGGAGCTCTCCCCCGTGCCCGGCGCAGGCGCCAAGCTCGCCGCCGGGCCTTGGGGCCTCCAGACGATCGAACTCCTCGTCTCCACCAACCCCGGCCAGCCCACCCGCCCCCTGCGCAAAATCGCCTCGGGGGGCGAACTTTCCCGCATCATGCTCGCCCTTAAATCCATCCTCGCCCAAACCGACCGAGTCTCCGTCCTCGTCTTCGACGAAATCGACTCAAACATCGGCGGACGCATGGGCACCATCATCGGCACCAAGCTCCGTGCCCTCGCCCGCCCCGGTTCAGCAACCGGCTCCGACGCAAAAACGAAAAAATCCAAAAAAACCGACCCCACGCCCTCCCACGGCCACCAGGTCCTCTGCATCACCCACCTCCCCCAGATCGCCGCATTCGCCGACCGGCACTTCCGCATTGAAAAATCCGTCCAGGGCGAGGGGGACTCCCGCTCCACCTCCACCGCCGTCACCCGGCTCGAAGGTGACGAACGCATCGAAGAACTCGCGGAAATGCTCACCGGCCGAAACATCACCGACACCACCCGCGCCCAAATCCGCGAACTCATCGCCTCCGCCGGGAAGTAATGTTTGATGTATGAAGCGAGAAGTGGCGTCTGTAGCAACATGACAAAGTCGCATGTGTTTGATGTTTGCACGCATTGCGCATTTTTCTGCGCCCCAGCGGGGCGACCGCCCGTAGCCGGGGGTCAGCGAGTCTTCGAGCGCAGCCCCCGGACAACAAACATTTGATTGCTTCTTGTTTTCCAGCACCCTCGATGGGTGCTGGAAAAGTCTCCTCCACATTAAAGCTGCGGTGTCGGGAAAGTGATCTGTTTCTGATACATCTCACATCTGACATCCAACTTCTTACATCACTTTGGCTATCATTTCCACATGACCACCAACACCCTCCCGGCACCTTCCCGCCCTTTCGTCCCCGCAGACCTCAACCCCACAGACCTTCCCCGCCTGCAGGAGCTCTTTAAAGCCCTGCTGGAACGCCCCATCGAAACCAGGCAATCCCTCACGGACTTCCTGTTGGACCTTAGCGCCCTGGGCGAAGTGTTGGACGAAGCCTATTCCCGTGCCCACAATGCACACGCCTGCAACACCGAGGACGCCGAGCTTGAAAAAGCCTACATGCTCTTCGCGCAGGAAATCTTCCCCAAGCTCCAACCTCTCTCGTTTGAACTCCAGAAGAAGTTCGTCGCCTCTCCTGCTCTCAAAGAGCTCACCGAACCCAAGATGAAGGTCCTCATCCGCAAGTGGCAAGCGGAAATCGAACTCTACCGCGAAGCCAACATCCCCCTGCAAACCCGCGTCACCGAGCTCACCACCCAGTACAACAAGCTCTGCGGCCGCATGGTCGTCGAGTTCAAAGGCAAGCAATACACCCTCCAGCAGATGGCCCGCTTCCTGGAAGAAACCGACCGCCCCACCCGCGAAGCCGCCTGGCGTCTCACCGCGGGCCGGCGCCTTCAGGACAAAGACCAGATCGAAGAAACTTTCGAGCAGCTCTTCGCCATCCGCACCCAGATGGCTAAAAACGCCGCCCTCCCTGAATACCGTGCCTACGCATGGAAGTCCTTCAAACGCTTTGACTACTCCCCCCAGCAGTGCCTCCAGTTCGGCGACGCCATCGCCTCCCAGTGCGTTCCCGTCGTCAAAAAGCTCGATGAACGCCGCAAGGCCACCCTCGGTGTGGACACCCTGCGCCCCTGGGACCTCAGCGTCGACGCCAAAGGCCGGCCCGCCCTGCGGCCCTTTGATGAAAAAGACATCCCCGGCTTCCTTGCCAAAACCACCCAGGTCCTCGAAAAAGTCTCTCCAGACCTTGCCAAACAATTCTCCAACCTCAAGCAAGGCCGAAACCTCGACCTCGACAGCCGCAAAGGCAAACGCCCAGGCGGCTACCAATCCTCACTCGAACTCTCCCGTGAACCCTTCATCTTCATGAACGCCGCAGGCGTCCATGACGACGTCGAAACCCTCCTCCATGAAGCCGGCCACGCCTTCCACTTCCTGGCCGCCTGCGATGAACCCATCGTCGATCTGCGCTCCCCCGGCCTGGAGTTCTGTGAAGTCGCCTCCATGTCCATGGAGCTTTTCTCCAGTGACTACCTGGGCGTCTTCTATTCCCCCGCGGACGCCCTGCGCGCCAAGCGCGGCGTCCTGGAGCGCGTCATCCGTTTCCTCCCCTGGATGGCCACCATCGATTCCTTCCAGCACTGGCTCTACACCCACCCGGACCACACCCGCGCCGGCCGCCGCGAAGAATGGCTCGCCATCCTCGACCGGTTCTACAGCCCCGTCATCGACTTCACCGGCTTTGAAGAAAACCGCGCCACCCTCTGGCACCGCCAGCTCCACATCTTCAACTACGCCTTCTATTACATCGAATACGGCATCGCCCAGCTCGGCGCGCTTCAGCTCTGGCTTCAGTACAAGAAAGACCCGAAAACGGCCATCAGAAACTACCGCACCGCCCTGGCCATCGGCGGTCGCGCGCCCCTCCCCGACCTCTTCAAAGCCGCTCAAATCCCCTTCGACTTCTCCGACAAAGCCCTCGCACCCCTCATGCAGGCTCTCGACAAGGAACTCGCCTCCCTGCCCGACTGACAACCCAACGCTGCGGCGCTTTTCTTGTCCCCTCTCCCATTGGAAGAGGGCCGGGGTGAGGGCTGCCTTCGCACACCCCCTCCCCACGTGTCACGCTCTCATCCGCGTGAGCATCTCACGCGCCCGCTTCAACACCCCACATGCCCCATCACTTTCCCATCCGCCTCCGCCAGGATCATCGCACGCCGCCACACCATTAACTGCCCGATATGCTGCGCCTCATGCACCAGCATGAGATACACCAGCGCATTACCTGTGGTTCCAAACCCCTTCCCCCACCGGCGCAGCCCAGGGGCTTGCCCAAAGCGTGATCGCGGTGCCTGATGCAGCGCCTTCTCTACCCGGGCGTGCCCATCCACGTAAAAATTCAACAGTTCGTTGCGCGTGGGATACAGCGCCAGGTCCGGCATCGGAGTAGAGCCCTCATCGTAAAGCTCCGCATTGGGCTCCAGCCCGGGATCATCCACCGGCAACCCGCGCGCCAGCCGGAGAATCGCCGGGTGATAGTGAATCAGGTGCGCCAGCGTCCAGGCCGGGTGGTTCACCACACCTTCGGGCTGCGTGGCCATGTCATCACCGGACACGTCCGCCATCAGCTCCCGGACTTTCGACTCGTTTTGTCTCCATCCGGCAATCAGTAGGTCTGCTTCACTGTCCATGAGAGGTCTCCTTGTTCTTGGTTTCATGATTCAGACATTGACGTTTGATCAGATAGTCGCACAGCACCACGGCGTTGTTGAACGCCTCATCTTTCGCCGCATACAGCAGCGTCAGTTTTTTTGTGTCGCCCAGTGCGGCCAGCACATCCACCCGGGCTGTCCGTTTGTCGAGCTCCGACCGGTACCGGCGCTGAAATTCGTTCCATCGCTCCGGATCGTGGTTAAACCACTTGCGCAGCTGCGGGCTGGGCGCCAGATCCTTAAACCACTCATCCAGGCCCGCGGCCTCTTTACTCACGCCCCGCGGCCACAGCCGGTCCACCAGCACCCGCACGCCATCGCCCGCGGTTGCGGGCTCATGGACGCGTTTGATTTCCACCACCCGTGGCGCGTGCTGCTTTTTCATGTCTCCGCTCCATTGGGCAAGCAGCCTGTTGCAATCCAGGCTGCTGATCGCTCCCATCGCCACTTCAAACGCACCTTGCGCACACAAACCACGAATCAGCGCATCTTCATGCGCCTCCAACGCCGCTTGTCGGCACGCGTTCTTCACCGCTTGGGCAAGGGCCGCCTCAGATTGATCGTCGCGGGCAATCACATGGAACCGCCTCTTCTATTTCGATCCTATGCCTGGCCGTCGGCACAATTCCATTCCAATGACAAAACGCCGCAATGCCCATCTCACACCCCAAAACGCCTCATCCCCAGCCACAATCCTAAAAAACATACAATAGACCCCCTTCCAGCCCCGCCTATCGGAACACCCAATGTCCTTATCCCTCACCGTCGACGATGTCATCACCGGCCTCTCCCCCTCCCTTCCTCAGCCGCCCGCCTCGGCGCTTTTTAACAAGCCCGGCTTCTTTGCCTACCATCTGAAAACCCCCAACGCCCTCCCGGACATCCAGGTCGGCCCCTCCGGAATCCTCTTCCTGGGCATCTCCGAAAACGCCCTCGACGGCCGCAACCACCTCACCCACGCCCACTCGGGCTTTTCCACCCTCCGCCGCTCCCTGGGTGCCATCCTGAAAGAAACCCTCGACCTCCAGGCCATGCGCCGCGCACCCGGCGACTCACCGGACTTCTTCCGCTTTCAAGACGACGGCGAAGCGCGCCTCTCCCAATGGATGAGCGACAACCTCGCCTTCACCTGCCTCCCCGCGACCATCGACAACGCCACCGAGCTTGAGCCCGCACTCCTGGAGCGTCTGACCCCTCCGCTCAACATCAACGACCGGCAAAACCCCCAGGCCTCTAAAATCCGCGCCCTCCGCCGCGTCTGCCGCGCCGAAGCCCAAAAGAAAAAACACAACCGCGACTAAGCCGCCGTGCTCCCCTCTCCTTCAGAGACAGGGAAAGGGACTGGAATGAGGATGTTCCTCACTCCAAAATTACAAATCACAAATTTAAAATTTAAAATACAGGACCCCTCATGCGCATCGCATTCATCGGCGGAAACGGCCACCACGTCATCGGACACGTCTTCAAACACCCCTACCCGGGCTTCGAAAAAGCAGAGATCGCCGTCGCCTCCGACCTCGTCGCCCCCGACGCCGCGCAGGCCTACTTAAAGCGCCTCCCCTCCGGCCAATGGTTTGACGACTACCGCGTCATGCTCGAGACATTCAAGCCCGACATCGTCAGCGTCGGCGCCGTCTACGTGCACAACGCCGCCGTCATCCGGGAATGCTTAAAGCGCAACATCCCCACGGTCAGCGACAAGCCCATCGCCAGCTCCTGGAGCGATTTCGAAGCCCTCAAAGCCCTGCTGGCGGAAAACCCTGATCGCAAGATCATCACCGAATTCACCTTCCGCTCCCGTCAGGATTTCCGCGCCGCCCGTCAGGCCGTCAAAGATAAGCGCATCGGCAAAATCGTCCTCGCCACCGGCCAAAAGAGCTACCGTTTCGGCTCCCGCCCCCAGTGGTACCAGGATCGCAAAGACTACCCCGGCACCCTCCTCTGGGTCGCCTCTCACGCCATTGATGCCGTCTACTTCGTCACCGGCGAGAACTACGCCTCCTTCATCGGTACCCAGGGCAACATTGCCAAGCCCGACTACGGCACCATGGAAGACCACACCGTCACCATGTTCAAGCTCGCCTCCGGCGCTTCAGGCGTCATCCACGCAGACCTCCTGCGCCCCGCCGCCGCCGGCACGCACGGCGACGACCGGCTCCGCATCGTTGGCACCGAAGGCCAGATCGAAGTCCGCGACAACAAATGCAAACTCATCACCGCCACCACCGGCGAAGAAGACATCACCGGCTCCGTCTCCACCAAATCCAACCACTTTGAAATCCTCGACGCCATCTACAAGAACGACACCTCGCTCTACAGCAGCGCCGAATCCCTCGCCATGGCCAAAGTCCTCCTCACCGCCCGCGACGGCACCGACACCGGCAAGTGGGTCAACCTCTAATATTTCCGGATGGCACAGCACGCGCCGAAGGCGTGCTGTGTCTGGCCCGCGCCAACACAAAATCAGTCCCCATCCACCTAAATACACCCCTCTCGCAGAGGCCGCATGTGAAAAACACGCGGCCTCTTCTCCTGTCCAGTCCACTCTGCCCCTCCATTGATTGCGGCCAATCGCCATCAATACAGCGCCCTCGTTTCACATAGATTTTTCCCGCCCCACTTCTGCTAAACTCTTTCCGGGCCCGGCTATGGCATCAGTTACTTCTACCCTTCGGGGTGTCACCTACTGGCGCCGCTTTCCGGGCCCCTTTTATTTATGAAAAATCTCATTGCCATCCGACGTCAACTCGTTGTCGTCCCTCCGGGCAACAGCGATAACATGCTTCTGGCGGCCGCCGTACAGGCGGAACTCATGGGATTGGGTTACATCCTCGAGCCCGCCGCTCTCACCGCCATGTCCCGCGCCCCTGAGGCGTGGATCATCGTCTACCACAGCTACATCATCCCCTTCCTCAAACAAAGCCTCGGCGCCAACCGCCATTACCGCCCCATCTACCCCAACTTCCCCGCTCAGGTGATGGAACTTTCGCACCTGGAACTCTTCGTCAATGCCGTGCTTCATTACGCATCCGACGGCAAGTGGGAGCCCCACCCCGAGCTCGCCGCCCGCGGCATTCAGTTCGAAAAAACCAACTTCACCATCCTCCGCCTGGCCACCGAAGTGGAATTTCTCGACATCTTCACGCGCCTGGCATCCCTTCCCCAATCCCTCTCTGAGACGGACAAGCAAACCATCGTATGGTTCGTCGATACCTACGGCTCATCGCTTACCATCCCCTCCGACATCCCCTTCAAGGAAACTCTCTGCATCCTCGCCGCCAAAGGACTGAATGTCCCGGTCAAATCCGCCACGGACGTCCTCCGCATCGCCGTCTACCTTTCCGGGGGCGACATCTCCCTGCCCGCCCTCCCCTCGGCTCCCAAAAAACGAACGCTTGAAGAAACTTACCCTCAGTGGGCCCATCCTTATTGGGAAAAGACCAGGCCGCGCGAGTGGTGGGATAAGTGGTTGGTTGAACTTCAGGCGCAGATGGAGTCTCTGTGGCTACAGCAAAGGGCCGAATTCAAATTCGCCCGCTTTAAGCGTCCACAGCGCCGCTTCCTGCTCTCACTCCTTGAGAAAACCTCCCTTGATGTCGAGGAAATGCAACTGCGCCTGGGCCGCTGGCTCCGCCTAGGCGAAATCCTCCACGTCGGCGAACACGCGGCTCGCTTCCCCAAAACCGCCGCCGCCTTTGATCGCCTCCGCAACCAAACCAAAACCTCCCGTATCCGCACTTTCCCGGCGCGCATCTATCTTGCCTTCTCCGCCGACACAGCTCAGGGCATCAAACTCCTTTCCACCCGCCCCGGCGAATACGCCCGCCGCCTCGACTGGATGCTCCGCAATTTCGAGCCTGACGTAATCCTCGCCACCTTTTCAAAAATAGCCTCCTCAGTCAGCGCAAAAGTCTTGATGGAACTTCACAGCCATTTCCATTCACGCCACCTTCCGGACATCCCCCGCGCCATCATGATCAAAGGCTCTCGGCCGCGCCTGCGCACTCTGACCTCCTTGCCTCCCATGCCGCAGCAGCTCACCGTCCGCGTCTGCGACACCATTTTCGACGTCTGCCGCGCTCGCATCGCCAAGCTTCCGCCTCTGGGCGCAGTCTGGGTCGATCCACGCCTCAAAAATGTTCCCCTCCCAACCGCGATGCGAAGCGTGAACACCTCCATCAAGACCTACATCCGCGGCACACGCATCCCCTTCAATCCCAACGCCAAAGTCATTCGCACCTTCCTCCACTGGTTCGACAAGGACGCCAACCAAGACCTCGACCTTAGCGTCGGCCTTTATCGCCCAGACTTCAAACTCGCCAGCCAGATCAGCTTCACCAATCTCAAGATTGATGCCATCAACTGCTGCCACTCCGGCGACATACGCCATCGCCAGGGCAGTTGCGCTGAGTACGCAGATATCGATATCAACCGCTGCCTTGACCACAACATCCGTTACGCCGTCGTCCTGGCATTCAACTACGATCAACGCCCCATGCATACGGTCAAGCAATGTGTCTTCGGCTTGATGGAGCGTGAATTCCCCCAAGCCAACGAAATCTTCCTCCCCACCACCATCTCCAACTGCATGGCGCTCGCCAACGAAAGCACTTCGGTCATCGTCTGCATCCTGGACCTGCAAACCCGCGATTACGTCTGGGCGGACCTTGAATCCTCCGGCTTCCCCACTTTCGAAACTACCCAATTCCAAACCACCTCCACCCTCCGCGCTCTTCTCCAGACACCCAAATTCTCCATTGCCGACCTTCTCTCCCTCCACGCCTCCGCCCGCGGTTCCATCGCCCCAACCCCACAAGCCGCGCAATCCACCTTCCACTGGGAAGACTTCATCACCGACTACTCCAAAGTCGCCTCTTTCTCCGCTTTCTAACCTGCTCTACTTTCCACTCTCTCCCATCTACTCTCTATTGATCGCGGTCCCCCGCGATCAATACACCCCCGCCACCTTCGCAGGCGCCTTCTCCGGCTGCTGCGCCCGGTACGTCTCCAGATCCTGCTCGTTGCGGCAAAGCTTCCCGTCATACCTCAACCCACCGTGCGAGAGATTGATGCTCATCGCCACGCCCTCGCCCGCATCCACCCAATGAGGCGTCAACAACTGATTCCACAGCACCGCTCCCGGCGCCATCCGGTAGCACAGCGCATCCTCCTCCTTCAAATCCCCCGGCATCTCCAGCTCTGTCGGCTTGTAGTTCAGCCGCCCTTCTTTCGGCATCCACCGATCCGGGTCCCGAAGCCCGCAAAAGTTCTTCACCCCGTACACCTGCCATGCCAGCACATGCGAAAAATCCATGTGATAGTTCGTCGCACATCCCTTGCCCGAAATGAAAATAATCGGATAGCACCGGGTGAATGTGAACCCCTGCTCACCCAGAACGCGTGTCCATGGGTCCAGCACGGCTTCCTTAAACCCATGCAGGCACTTGCCCGGCGCATCAAACCGCGAAAGCCGGTAATGCGCCAGCCCAAAGGAGCTCTCCATCGCCTGCGCAATCGGCAGCTTCGCAAACTCTTCCTTCACACTCTCTTTGGAAAGCTTGGTCCCCTTCACGCCTGGCCGCACCTCCGACAGCTCATCCTTGCGAAGCTCATCGACAATCCTCTCCAGAGCCGGAAAGTCATATGAAAATTTCGCGCACTCCCCGGCCATCAAAAAGTTCTGCAACCCATCCCAATGCGCTTTGAATGATTCCCAGCTTGAAACAGTCCGGTGCATGGCTCGGCTCCCTTTGTCGGATATCACGCCCATAAACCTATCACCCCCGCCTCCACCCGAACATGGCAAAATGTTCCTCTTAATTTGTACATTTAACGCATCCACCTTTCAATTCCAGCAATAATCCGCCAAAATCATTTGCATGATCCCGCATAAACCCCTGGCGTCTTTCGAGCTCATCTCCGTTCCCCACAGTTTTCACACGCCTGAGGAATCCTTCAAGAATCTCTCCCAGGTCAATACCGATCTTCATCTCATCCACACCATTCGCGGCCACGGTTTCATGCGCCTGGGCCCACGCCGATACCGGACTGACCCCGGCTGTGTCATGTGCGTCCCTCCCCACATGCAATGCCTCTATGAAAAATCTCCGGGCCAACCTTGGGAGATGATCAACCTCCACGTCCTCATCGCCCCGGGCCCGCAAATACGCGCCACCCTTCCCACCCAGTTCACACCTGCCAACCTCCCTCGCATCCACCGCCTGCTGCGCGCCATGCACCGCCACGCCAATGCACCTGACCCTCTTGGCCCCGCTCAGGCGCTTTCCGACGCGCTCTCCCTGCTCACTTCTTATCTGAAGAACCACGGCACGCTCGCTCCTCACGCCCCACCTGCGGACACGCTCGTCACCCGCGTGCAGGAAACCATCGACGCCGGCGCCGCCAAGCCCATTGATGTCGACGCCCTCTCGGCCGATGTCGGCCTGAGCCGAAGCCAGCTCACCCGGCGCTTCAAAGCCCAGACCGGCCTCTCCGTCAAGCAATACTGGTCCGCTCGGCGGCTGGCCATGGCCCAATCCCTTCTACGCGACACCGACTGGCCCCTGGCCCAGATCGCCGACCGCTTGAACTTCGTCGATGTCTTCTATCTCTCCCGCTGGTTCACCGCCCATGCCGGCCTCTCTTCAACCGAGTACCGCAAAAAAAGCCGCACCACCCGCCACTAGCCCCCATCACCCTCTTGCTTTTCTCCTCTGACCAGACTCTGCACCGTAGCCCCTTCCCTTGTTTCCTAACACGAATCTGACACGCTTCGGCAATCCTCATGCTCTTGATACCCCGCACCACCGGGCCCTGAGGACCACGCCCTTGCTGCTGATGCACGTTGTCGCCGCCGACACCCAACCCGTCACCGCCATTTCTCCCTGGATGCTCTGCGCCCAGATCCTTGCCGGCCTCGGGCTCTTTTTCGTCGGCATCAAGCTCCTGCGTGACAACCTCAAGCAGGTCACCGGCCCGCGCTTTCGCCAAGTCCTGGGCAAAGTCTCCCAGTACAACCTGCTCAGCGCCCTCTGGGGCGCGCTCACCGGCTTTGTCACCCAGTCCGGCCGGGTCACCGCCCTTCTCCTCTCCAGCCTCATCGCAGGCGGCGCCATGACCGTCCGCCAGGCCCTACCGATGGTCGTCTGGTCAAACGTCGGCTGCTCCTTCATCGTCATCACCGCCATCCTCCCGGTGAACCTCCTGGTCCTCATGGTCATCGGCCTGGGCGGCATCTGCTTCGCCTACGAATATCCCAAGCAATCCAAGCACCTTTACAGTTCTCTCTTCGGGCTCGCCCTCTTCATGTACGGCCTGGGGCAAATCAAGCTCAACTCGCAAGACCTCATGAATCTCCCCGCCGTGCACGGCGCCATCACTTTCCTTCATCACTTTGAGCCTGCCGCCTTCCTCTTTGGCCTGGGCATCACGCTCATCGTGCAGTCTCACATGGGCATCATCCTCCTGGTCATCGCCCTCGCCGCAGCCGGCACCTTTAACCTCCCGGAACTCGCCCTCATTATTTACGGCGCCCACCTGGGCTCCAGCCTCGTCACCTGGCTTTTCTCCATCACCAGCTTCCAGGGCTCCGCCCGCCAAACCCTCATGGGCCAGGTGCTCTACAACATCGTCGGCGTCGCCATCTTCATCCCCCTGCACATCATTGAGCGCAACACACACATCCCCCTGACCCTCTGGCTCGTCCGTCAATCCAGCGACTTTGTCCCCCTCCAGGCGGGCCTCCTCACCATCCTCTTCAACGTCGTCACCTCCAGCGTCCTCATGCTGGCTTATCCGCTTTACCTGCGCATGGTCGAAAACCTATACCCCGCCCACGTCCACGAAGAGCTCGCAAAACCCAAATTCATCTCCGATGCCTACCGCGACCAGCCCGATGCGGGTATCGATCTCGCCCAAAAGGAATACCTCCGGCTTCTAAACCGGCTCCCCCTCATTCTCGACACTCTCCGTGACACCACCCATCACCCCGGCCACGACGAACACCACAGCCAGGTGAGCCCCGAGGGCTATCACGAAGCATTCACCCAGGTCGCCTCCCAACTCTCCGACTACACCGGCTCGCTTTTCGCCAATGAGGTCACCCCGGCCAGCGCAGACCGGCTGATGAACCTGCGCTCCCGCATCGCCATCCTCCAGGCCGTTGAGGAAGACCTCCACAAACTCGCCACTCAACTTCAAACCCAAACCGGCTTGGTCAACCTTCGTGCCACGCTCGTGGAAGGCCTCGACACCGTTCTCCTCACGCTCATCGCCGCAGCCCAAACCACCGACCCCACCGAGTTGGACATGCTCCGCGCCATCACCGCCGACAAAGGTTCGCTCATCAAATCCCTGCGTGAAAGACACATCGCCGCCGAAGCGCGTTCCACCCCCGAAGACCGGATCGCCATGCTTGATGCCGGGAACCTCTTTGAACGCACCATCTGGTCCATCGGCCGCCTCGCTAACCTGATGGCTCCCCAAAACACCTAGTCTTGTAGGGTGACGCCGAGTCCGCGAGGTCCACCACGCCGCGCACAACACCCACTGATCCGTGAACAGCAAACGCGCACCGCCTTACAGTCGGAATCCGACTCCGATTCTGCCCTACTGCTCTACGTACTCCTCATCCATTCTCTATTGCGGCCCCCCACTCCTCTCCCACCGAATCTTCCGCCACCTTCTCCCATCCGTGCAACCAGCAGAAACCGTCATCCAAAACGACACGCCAATCCATGGCGTCGCTGGACGCTCCCGGGCAAACTATCTACCCACCAACCCTTGTTTCAATCACAGGAATCCGCCATGGAATACAAAACACATCCCCATCAAGTTATCACCGATCAGCAGTTTGAGACATTGCTTGAAGACGGTTTCCTCATCCTCCCCGGTTACATCCCTCAGGATGAGCTCCCCGATCTTCAGCGCGCCCAGCGCGTTGCCCTGAAAACCTGGGAGCAAGTCAAGGATAACCCGCCCGCAGGCGGCGCCGTCCTCACCCCCTATCCATACCCGGATGTGCGCCTCTCCTCCCTCTACCTCCACCCCGAACTCATCAAGCTCGGCCGCCGCTACCTCAAAGCCGAACACGTCCACGCCCGCGTCGGTTACACCCTCGCCCGCTACCCCGGTTTCAAATCCGGCGATACCGGCCACATCGACAACGGCAACAACTCCCTCCTCCCCATGTCCACCGACCCCAACCACCGTGAATACGGCCAGCTCGGCTTCTGGATCCACCTCGACGAAGTCAAACCCGGCCAGGCCCCTCTGCGCCTGGTGAAAAACAAAGACCGCGGCACCCTAGACAAAGCCGTCGAGCTCATTTGCCCCGCGGGCACCATCGCCATCTTCACCAACTACACCTGGCACGCCTCCAGCGACTTCACCGCCCCCGACGGCGAACGCTTCGTCTGGGGTTTCGGCCTGGGTCGCGCAGACCACTACTTCGAAGGCCTCATCAGCTACACCGCCATCGGCCAGAACCCCATGTTCACCAAGGTCATCGCCGGCTTAAATGCCGACCAGCGCACCCTCTTCCGCTTCCCCCCGCCCAACCATCCCTACTACACCAAACAAACCCTCGAAGCCCTCGAAAAACAGTACCCCGGCTTCAACGCCAAAGGCGAATACAAGCCTGTGAATTGATGTTGGATGTAAGAAGTTAGATGTACGAAGTAATAAGAAAGAGCCGGTTGCCTGAGTGGCGATCGGCTCTTTTTCTGTACATCTCACCTCAAACTTCTTACATCTAACATCCTCTCCCTACCTCATCATCTCCTCCGCATACCACCGGTAAAACGCCACGATTCCCTGTTCCGTCTGCGAATACGGCCCAGGCTGGTAAGCCATGGACTCCACGCCCAGTTGATTGTCTTCCACGATCTTTTTGTCCTGTTCCGTCGTCACTTGGTACACATGGCTCATCCGCTTCACGTCGTACTCCTCCGCGTCGGCGCGCACATACCATGTGAACACCACCCGGGTGCTTGTCGGCCCCATCGGCAGGAACTGCGGGATCAACAAAAAGTCATTCGTCGCCAGCAGATACACCGCGGGCAAAATCCGCGCATGCGTGTAACCGCCATCAAACTCCTTGTACCGCCCCAAAAGCGGCGCAGCCGGCTTTCCGTCCATCGTCTGTGAAACAAACCCCTCGCCGATCGGCATGCGTCCGCCGCTGTAGTCAGGCCGCTCCCCGGGGTAGATTCTTCCCACCACGTGCCCCATCGCCGCGGCTTTCTTCTCCCACGCCGCGCACTCAGCCTTCCATTGGGCTTGCCTGTGCTGGTTGTTCCACGAATCAGGAATCGCGTGCGCCATCACCTGGCAATATTCCGGGTGCGTGTGCGAGCAATGGTAGCACTCGCCGAAGTTCTCCAGCACGATTTTCCAGTTCGCCCGCACCGTGCATTCAAACACATGCACCGGCTTGGTGTTCGCCAGTTCATGCGGCCCGAAAATCGTCTGAAAGTCCGTCAGCTTCTTGCCGATATCCGGCGCCTTCTCCGCCAGGCACAGCAGGATCAATCCCTCAAACACCTGCGCATGGCACGGCTTAAGCCCATACCCATCGGGCTCAAATCCTTCCGGCATGGCTTTGGCCGAAAGCAGCTTCCCGTCATGCCCGTAGGTCCACGCGTGGTACGGACACACAAACGCCCGCTCATGACCCGAATGCTCCAGGCACACCCGTGATCCGCGATGCCGGCACACGTTGAAAAACGCATTCACTGACCCGTCATTGGCCCGCACCACGATGATCGATTCCCCCGCGATCTCATACAGAAAATAATCCCCCGCCTTGGGGATCTGCGATACGTGCCCCGCGGGCTGCCAATGCTCAAAGAAAATCTTGCGCACGTCGTATTTGAAAATCCGCTCATCCGTATAAAACTCCCGGTCCAGCGTAAACCCGGGTTTCTGCGCCTTCAGCAACTGTGCCAGCCACGCCCGCTCCTGACCATCAGCCGTCAGCGTCACCATAAAACCTCCCCATTCAGGTTGTCTGAAAAATGAATCTACTCCAGACAACCTGAAAATCAAAGAACAAACACATCGCGTCCCACAGAAGATCCTTGGAAGACCCTTGGAAGATCCTTCCTGTCCTCGCTCCATCCGTCTCTGCACTTTGTATCGTCGTGCCTTTGCGGGAACTCTTCCTCTTCATCTCCCCTGAAGCACATCCCCATCCTTTAGCTTCACCACCACATCCGCTCCCTCATGCTTCACCTTCATGGACCATTTCCCCCCGCCCGGCCCAAATGGATTGCGCAGCCGCAGCACGCCGTTCACAGTCGCTTCCACATCCACACACTTGGTTTTCCCGCCCGCGCGTGACGCGCTCACCACCCAGCCCCCCTGCACGCGCCAATCTTTAAACGACGCATCCTTCCACTTTGAGATCACCGCGGGAAACACCCGCACCACACCCCCTTGCCCTTGCAAAAACATCTCATGCACCGCGTGCATCGCCGCAAAGTTCCCCTCCAGCGTGAATGGGCGGTACTTGAAGTAGCTCTGCCCCAGGTTCTTAAAGTCCCCATTCACATGAAACCCATTACGCGTGATGAACGCATCCAGGTACCGCTTAAGCATCGAGTGCGCACGCTCTGCCAGGCCCACCCGCGCCGACAAGCACGCCATCCATGAGAAGCTGTACCCCGTCCACTGCCCCGTCCCAAGTCGGTCGTTGTGCAGCAGCGATTGCTCGATGGTCTTGCGGTCCGCATCATCCCCCTCCGATGTAATCAGCCCCAGCGGATGAATCGCCATCAAATGCGAATGGTGCCGGTGCGAATGCTCCAGCTCCAATTCCCGATCCACCTTCAGCGCACCCTCCCACCATCCCTTGGCCCGTTCCAGCGGCTCCAGCTTCGCCAGCACGCCGCGCCATTTCGCTGCTTCCTCTTTCTTCCCTAATACCAGCGCCATTTCCTCCATCGCCGCGTAAAACCACAGCAGCAGCGACTGATCGAAATTCGAGTTCGCCTTCAGCCACGCGTTGGGAGTGTTGTCGTTGATCTCCGGCGATGACGAAAGCTCCAGCCTCAGCTTCCCTTCCGGCGTCTCTTCCATCACCGCTTCCACGCACTTGGCCACCTCCACGCACCACGGATAAGCGCGCTCCTTCAAAAACGTCTTATCCTGCGTGAATTGCCAGTGCAGATGAAAGCTCTGTGCCAGCCATACCGTATTGGTCGGGATAAAGCTGTACTGCGGCCACCCGCCCAGCGGATAACCATTCAAGCTCGCCACCGACGGCACGCTCGCCCCATCGCATTCAAAAAAACGCTTGGCGAATCGCTTCATCTCCGGCAGCAGATTCCACAAATAATCCAGGAAGCAAAGCCCCTCATCCAGGTGCCCCGGATGCAGATACGCCCAGTACGTAAGCTGCGTATTCAAGTCATGGTGATAGTCCCCCTTCCAAGGCGGAAGCGTCCCCTCATCCGCCGTCCATACCCCCTGCAAAGGCATCGGCGGCGCACCTCTCCTCGACGACGCCCCATAAAAATACCGCACCAGGTTGTAATGCCTCTCCACCTCTTCATCCGGCACGCTCACGCTCGACTTGGCCCAAAATCCCTTCCAATACGCCAGGTGCCCCGCGATCCCCTTCTCATACCCAGCCTTCAGTGCCGCCTCCACCAACCCGCGCCCAATCGCCACCACGTCCGCCCCGTCATTGGTGCAACTGATCGTGTACGCCATCAGCACCCGGCCGTCCTTCAGCGTCTTCGTCCCCACCACCGATGCATACTTAAACCCAAGCGCCCCATCCTGAAGCGCCCACTGCACATCACCTTCATTGCCGATTTCCGGCTTGGGGTATTGCAGCCTCGCCAGGTCACCGTTGGAAATGCCCGGCCCGCCCTTGGCCTCACCGCCAAACCGCGCCGGCACCAGGCGCACCTTGGTCAGCACGCCTTTATCAAACACCGCCACACCGACCTTCCCTGCGGCGTCCACAAACGTTTTGATGGCTTTTTTTCCCGCCGTCACGCTCGCCTCGCCGCGTTTCATATCCAGCGAAAACATCTCCGGCGCCACACCCTTGGCCAGCTCCACCTCAATGCGCCCCCCGGGAATCTTCGTCGGGTACGGGCTCCAGTACGGCTCTTCAAACACCTTGAAAACTTCTTTATGCTTGCCCGCTCGCACCTGCCTCACCAGGTTCTTCCAGGTGAACTCCGGCTGCTCAAACCCCGGAATCGGCCGCTCATCCCACAAGTCCCCCCGGTCCAGCGAAAACCTCAGCACGCCCTCCTCCCCCCAAACCAGTGCCCCCATCAATCCATTGCCCAAAGGCAATGCCTCATCCCACCGCTTGATCGGCCCGGCAATCTCCAACGTGTGCGTCATCGATCCCGCTTCACTCTTGCGCGCCTTAGCCATGCTCGCCTCATCTGGGTAAAAAGATTTGATCCTTAACTGTAATTACCTTCAGCCATTGCTCAACTCACCCACCCATATTCTTCCTCTGACCAGACCCTGGATCCCAGCCCCTGGACCCTTCCCCAGACAATCCGCTAAACTATTCCCCCAACACTCATAAAGGAGACTCACATGCAAGTTGCAACTTTCAAGACCAGCAAGGGCGACATCAAGGTCAAGCTCTTCACCGACACCGCCCCCAAGACCGTTGAAAACTTCGTCACCCTCGCCAACAAAGGCTTCTACAACGGCCTCAACTTCCACCGCGTCATCCCCGACTTCATGATCCAAGGCGGCTGCCCCCAGGGCACCGGCACCGGCGGCCCCGGCTACAAGTTCGCCGATGAACCCTCCGCCCTCAAGAACAAGCACGAAGTCGGCGTCCTCTCCATGGCCAACTCCGGCCCCAACACCAACGGCTCACAGTTCTTCATCACCCACGTCCCCTGCGACTGGCTCAACGGCAAGCACGCCGTGTTCGGCAAAGTCCTCAGCCCCGCCGACCAGAAGATCGTCAACGCCGTCAAGCAAGGCGACAAAATCGTCTCCGTCACCATCTCCGAAGAAGCCGACGCCTGATTCGCCCAACAATCCAATCAACAAAAAACCGACGCCCAAGCGCGTCGGTTTTTCTTTACTCCGGTACGGCGCGGCCGAATCCACGAGGCTCACTACGCCGCCAGCAATTCTCAATACGTCTCCGATGCTCAACACGCACCGCCCACAAACCGATCCCCAACTGCACTGATCCGGTATAGGTCGCTTCAACCCATCGGCCAACCTGAAACATCCCTTACCTGCGAGACCGCCTCTTCATCTCCCGTCCCCATCAGGCTCGGCTCCACCGACCGATGCCGCCGAATCGAGGCGTCATCCTCGCTCTCCCCCCACCAGTCGACATAATCCTGGCATCCGCTCAAAAACGAGCATCCCGCCACGCACAACAACGCAATCAAAAAACGCATGTGGTTCCCTTTCCTTTTAAAACTGCTGCTGGCGCAAGCCCGATCTTACTCGTCTTTCTCATCCAGATTGCACTGCGCCTCAATATCATCCAAAAGCGCCTGCCGCAGTTCCGCAGTCATCGCGCCGACGGTTCCCGAACCGATCGTCTTGGTCTCCACGCTCGTCACCGGCAGTACATCCCAACTGGAGTTGGTCAGGAAAACCTCGTCGGCTTCCACAAGCTCCGCCACGGTGATCATCCGCTTCTCCACGGGAATCTGCAGCCGCTGGGCAAACTCCACCACCGCCGCGCGCGTGATGCCCGGCAGCACCGGCGCGGGGATCGCATCCTGCACTTCTTCACCTTTGGCAATCGGCGTCAGCAGCACGCCATTTTTCACGATAAACACATTGCTGATGCACCCCGATGCCAGGTGATTGGTCACGTTCAGCCAGATCGCCTCGCCCGCCCCGACGGTGGCCGCCTGACGCAGTGTGCGCAGCCGCTGCCAGTAGTTGAGCGTCTTGTGTCCCTGCGTGGGGTCAAACGGGTTAGACATCGCAGGCGCCACCAGCACCTTGATCCCCTTTTCAAAATATTCCGGCGCATACTGCGTCGCCGGCGCCGGCACGATCAAAATCGTCGATTCAGGCGGAGCCTGCTCCGGCTTGGCCGCACGCAGCAGCGATATGGCGCCTGGCGTCAACGTCAGCCGCACACGCGCCCGTTGAAGTTCATTGGCGTCGATCGTCTGGTGAATCGCATCGGCCAGCGCCGTCAGGTTCAGTTCACGCGCCAGGCCCAGCGTCTGCGCGCTCTCGCGCAAACGCTCCAGGTGAGGGTACACCCGGTAAACGTTGGAGTGGTGCACAGCCATCGTCTCAAACAGCCCCACGCCATGCTGCAGGCCCGCGTCTTCAACGCTGACCATCGCTTCCGTCTGCTCCACGATCCTGCCGTTTAAAAACACCTTCATGCGCACCCTCGTTTCATGTGAAAATCGCCCGGCAGAATACCAGAATGGAGAGGATCGGATTTTTTACCGCGAAGGCACGACGACGCAAAGAAGAAAGGCGGAAAGTGAGAAGGAAACAGAAAATTTGACTCTTTAGCAACGTTACAGGGTTGCGTGTGTGTAGATGCGAGTGCGACCGACACTTTCTACGCCCCAGTGGGGCGATGGCACGTAGCCAGAGGTCAGCGAGTCTTCGAGCGCAGCCCCCGTGAAGAAATCTCTTCCCTGTATTGGCGCTAAAGTCTCGAAAATTTTGCCCCAGCCATCTAATTCCTGAATCAATCTATCGTGACCTTCTTTTACTTTCCGCTCCTTAACTTCGCGTCTTCGCGGTTAAAAATCTGCTTCTTATCTCTCTTGATCCATCTGCTCACCACTCTCTCTCAATCTGCTCTCGCGCGCCACCACGGCGCGTGCGACACCCCACCACACCCCAATTCCCCTCCCTTCGGCTTACGATTGATCAAACACCTGTCTGGGGGTCCGCATGCTTCACCTTCTCAAACGCCACCCCATCCCCATCATCGCGCATTTTGATTGGTGCCTCGTCCTCACTTACGCCTTACCGGCCGATCGCCTTACGCCCCTGCTCCCCCCCGGCCTCACATTGGACACCCACTGCGGATACGGCTTTATCGCCTGTGCGCTGGTGCAAACCCGCGGCCTGCGGCCCGCCATCGCACCGGCCTTTCTAGGCCAATCCTTCTTCCTCGTCGGCTTTCGCATCTTTGCCCGGTTTAAGCGGCCCGACGGCGTCACCCTGCGCGGGCTTAAAATCCTCCGCAGCCTCACCGACAAACCCCTCATGGTGCACTCGGGCAACCTTCTCACCCACTACAACTACGCCCGCGCGCAAACCCACATCAACAAAACCTCTGCGGATCTTTCCATCCAAACCGCCTGCCCACGGCTGGGCATCACGCTCGATATCTCCGCAAACCTCGCCGGCACAGCAGCGTCTCTTCCTGAAGGCTCCATCTTCCAAACCCCCCAGGAAGCCCGCCGCTTTCAAGGCCCCATGCCTTTCACCTTCGATCATGAACCGCAGACCAATTCCACCATCATCATCAAGGGCATGCGCCAGAGCTGGCATCCCCGAATGGTTGATGCAAAGGTGCGCCAAAACACCTTCTTTGATTCCTTAAACCTCTCCGCAGCATCACCCGTGCTCTCCAGTGTGTTCTATATTGAGGACATCAATTACCGCTGGGAGGTCGGTGTGCGCCACCCGCTCACCTCTGCCTGCCTGGGAACCTCCGATGAACAACGAGTGATCGATGATGAATAACCCCGCAGCTAAAACCACCATGCCTCTTCGCGGGCCCGCAGACGGCGCCTGGCAGGTCGTCCGGGTGAACTGGCCCAAGTACACCCTTGGCGTCTTCATCATCCTCTGCCTCATCGCCCTCTCCACTCTTTCCAGCCTGCCCTCGCTCGTCCGTCTGGTGCTTCTCTTTGGGGCCAGCCTCGCCGCCTGGTGGACGGGCATGTCTGTCATCGCATCCTTCTGGGTCTACGATCTTCGCCAGGCCCTGGACTGCTGGTGGGCGGTCCCGCACGCCCCTGCGGGCCTCCACCGCTACGTCAACATCCACTCCGGGCTGGACCAGACCTCCATCCCGCTCCATTTCCTGTTCCCGGACGCCGCCGGCATCACGCTTGATATCTACGACCCCGCCCTCATGAGCGAGCCTTCCATCACCCTCGCCCGCAGGCTATATCCCCCTCAATACCCACAGATCCAGGCGCGATTCGACAACCTTCCCGTCGATACATCCTCCGTCGACGCCGTCTTTCTTGTCTTCGCCGCCCATGAGCTGCGCACCGACGCCAACCGCGAAGCCCTCCTTGCCGAAGCCTGGCGCATCCTCGGCGCAGGCGGCCGCCTCTTCCTCGCCGAACACCCCCGGGACCTGGCCACCTTCGGCTGCTTCGGCCCCGGCTTCCTTCACTTCTTTTCACACAAAACCTGGGAGCAAAACCTCGCCAACGCCGGCTTCAAATCCGGCCGTCAGTTCTCCCTCACACCCTTCGCCAGCGTCTGGGTCTGCGAAAAATCCTTCACGAAACCAACAACCACTAACCAACCCGCTCCTCCCTCCGCTACTTCTAACATCTAACATCTGCCGTCAACCATTCCCTCACTCCTCCCATGGCCGCGCATGCGGGTCCGCCTCGATCGCCTGCACATACGAAACCCCGATCAGCGCTTCCTGAATCGTCGTCGCGTCCAGCAGATGCCGCATGTCCACAAACTCCGAGTTGTCCACCACATGCCGGATCTCCGCTTCCAGGTTCACCGGCCGCTCATGGGTGAACCCGATCCGCGGAAACACCGTCGCATGGTTGTGCAGCAGTTCCGTCTTGCTTCCAGCGTTGTCCGGGTGCACCCAGAACGCCGCGTCCACCATCTCACGGTCCAGCTTCGATAAATCATGCGTCAGGTCCACACCCACACCGCAAAGCAGCCCCGTGGAATTCAGATGTCTGGGAACATGGTCGGACTCGAACCATTCGCGCGCATTGCTCGGATCGATGATCAGCTTCCCGTTCTCCGGCCGGTTGCGATGAATCGGCGCCCGTATCACGCCTGACCCCATCACCCCGCCCATCTGCGCCCGCATGGCCAGCGCCAGCGCCCCGCAAAACGGTACATCCCGCGTCTTGGCAACGTTAAACAGCGCCCGATAAAGCTCCGTCAGCGTCACCCCTTCAGGCTTGGCCGACCGGAAATGCACCAGCTCATTGAACCGGCCATGGATCGCCGCATTAAACCCCAGGTGCATCTGCACCTGCCCGCCGGCATCGGATCGCGGAATCAAAAAATCCGGCGTATCGTTCCCATCCGTCGGCAGCCACACCATCGTCCCCCCGATGGTCATCATCTCTCCCATGATCGGGAAGTAATCCTCAAACATATCCCCCAGCCCACCCATGCCCAGTGAATATTCCGCATCGCTGAACGGCTTTCTGGCAATGTCATCCGCCGTCAGCGCGCATGACAGCACATCCTGCACATTCCCGATCAGATGCACCGTCCCCCGGTCTTCGGACTCGGCCATCATCCGCATCGTCCCCGCGGGCGTTTCATACGTCGGCAGCACATCCCACCCCGAGCGCCTCCCGGCGTCGCGTGCCTCGGGCCCCACGTGCGCCAGCGCCTCGCCCACCCGGCCAAAGCGGACAAACGACTCCGCCAGTCCGGACATCTCCAGCACGTTGTAGCAATACAGTTCCACACCGGACAAAATCAATTCCCCCTCGCGTGCCGCCAGCTCCCGCTGATGGCTCACAAACACCCGCACCCCTGCGCTTGAAAGGTAAGGCACCTTGGCCATGTCCAGCACCACCACGGTCACATCCGGCTTCACCGCCTGTTCCAGCTTCTGCGCCAGCGCCTTGCTGCCAAACGCATCCAGCCGGCCTTCCAGCGTCAACACCAGCACCCGGCCATCCCTGCGGGAATCAATGCGCATTTCATCCATCCTTTTCCAGAACAACCAAGCCTGCTTCACCCCTGTAAGATACACGCTTCCTCCACGTGCCACGCCGATCCAGCCCCGTCAGAGGCAACCCCACACATGAACTACGGTTTCACCACCGCGCAGTCGCTCTTCCAGCAAGCCGTCCAGGCTTTCCAGACCGGCAAGCTCGCCGAAGCGGAAATGCTCTGCCAGCGCTGCCAGCAGCAGTTCCCCACCTTCTCCGAATCCTTCCACATGCAGGGCGTCATCTGCGGCCAATCCAACCGGCTCGACCAGGGCATCACCCTCATGACCCGGGCCAACGCGCTCGACCCCCGCAACGCCGCCGTCCTCGCAAACCTCGGCGAACTTTTCCGCCGCTCCAAGCGGTATCCCGAAGCCGCCAAAGCCTTCCAGGCCGCCATCAATCTCCAACCTCAGCTCACCACCGCCTGGGTCAACCTCGGGCTCACCCACGTCAACGCAGGCCGCCCCGGAGAAGCCGTTCCCATCTTCCGCCAGCTCGTCAAAAACGACCCGAACAACGCCACCTACCGCTTTAACCTCGGCAATGCGCTCCACGAGTACGGCCTCGTCGCTGAAGCCCTGCCCCAGCTCCAGGCCGCCGTTGAGCTCAAGCCCGACTACGCCGACGCCTGGATCAACCTCGGCAACAGTTACCAAGCCCTTGATCGCCTTTCCGATGCCATCGACGCGTTTGAAAAAGCCCTCCACTTCAAACCGCACGAACACGCCCTGCATGAATCCATCTCCATCGCCCGGCTCAACCTCGGTCAGGCATCCCAATCCCGCGACCTTCTCGCCGCCGCAGGCGTCCACCGCAAATCCCCCTGGCTCTGGCAGCTTCGCGCCAAAGAGATCTTCGAACCCGTCGCACCCGATCAATCCAGCGTCGACCAATACCAGGAAGAGCTCCTGGCCACGCTCGAATCCCTCACCAGATCCGTCGACTCCCTCACTCATGATGAGCTCATCGTCTCCGGCGTCTGCCCTTCCATGCTCCTCACCTACCAGCAAGGCCGTGAACGCCAGATCCGCGAAGCCTACGTCAAGCTCTTCTCCCCATTCCTCAAACCCATCGCCCCTGCTGCCCCTGCGCGCGCCGTGCCGGAAATCGGCATCGTCGTCACCCATGGGCACGAGGGCGTCTTCCTCAAATGCTTTGAAGGCATCTTGAACCGCTCCACCGGTCAGAAGGTCAAGTGCACGCTCATCTCCAGCACCATCGCAGGGTCCAACATCCTTCGCACCAGCCTCAAAAACCCCAACCTCACAGGCATCACCGTCGTCGCCAAGGACATCCGTGATTTTGCCGCCCGCATCGCCGAACGCCATTTCGATGCCCTTCACTATTTTGAAGTCGGCACCGATTCCACCAACTACTTCCTCCCCTTTCTCCAGCCAGCCCCCGTCCAAATCGCCAGTTGGGGCTGGCCCAGCTCCACGCGCATCCCCGGCGTCGGCTGGTACCAATCCTCCTCACTGCTTGAAACCCCCGAATCCCTTGCCGACTACTCCGAAAAAGTCTTCACGCCAAACTGCCTCCCCGTCTGTTACGCCACCCCGCCGGACCCCGCGGGCATCACCCGCCAGGCCCTTGGCCTCCCCGAAGGCCGGGTCTACTTCTGTGCTCAGAACCTGCGCAAATATCAGCCTCGTTTCGACCAGGCCTTAAAACAAATCCTCGCCCAGGACCCCACCGGCCAGCTCGTCCTCCTTGCCGATGCCCAGCCCACCATCACCAACCTTCTGCTGGCCCGTCTCACCCGCTCAGGCCTCCCCATGGACCGCGTCACCATCGCTCCCCGTGCCGATTACAAACACTTTATCGCCCGCCTCCACCACGCCACTGTCGCCCTCGACACCTTCGGCTACGGCGGCGGCGCCAACACCGTCCTCGACACCCTCTTCTCCACCACCCCCCAAATCACCTTCCCCGAACCCCACCATCACCGCACCCGCTGGGCCTCCGCCGCCCTCACTCACGCCGGCATCTCCCACGGCATCGCGCACACACCCGAAGACTACGCCGCACAAGCCGTCAAAATCGCCACCGACACCGACCTTAACAACCACCTGCGCGCCCAGGCCCTCGCCGCCCGCGACCGCCTCTTCAACCAAACCGACGCCCTCGACACCCTTGAAAACTGGTGGCTGCAAATCACCCGCCCATAATCCTTAGTTAGCGAAACGACTGTCTTCTGTTTACTTTCAATTTTCCACTCTCTGGTCCTCTATTGCGGTCTGCCGCAATCTCACCACGCCGACTCAAACGCCCCCACGTAATGCCTCACCTCGTGCTTCCCATCCCTCTTCAAATCCACGCCCACCACATCAAAGCGCACCGGGTGTTTTTGCAGCCCATACCGCTTCACCGCCCACGCGCCCAGCATTGCCAGCTTCCGCTGCTTGGCCCGGCCCACGCGCTCCTCAGGCCGCCTCGGGTCGTATCGCGCGTCGATCCCCGGCGCGTCCTCGCGCGTCTTCACTTCAACCACCACCACCGTCTTACCGTCGGGGTCCATCGCCAGAATGTCGATCTCCCCGATGTTGCATTTGAGGTTCACCCCCAGCACCTTGAACCCCTTGCTTTTCAGATAAGCGCAAGCGACGCGTTCCCCCGCGCTCCCGGGTGTTTCCGGTTCGCCTGCCAGGCCCAGCACACGAGCCAATCGCTTGATCCATGCCCCGGAGTTTGCCATCACCACTTGAACCCAACCGCGTTCAAAAATGCACGCGCCAGCACCATGTGTCCCGCCTGGTTGGGGTGGACGCGGTCCCAGCCGATCGCCGCGGAGTGCATGTGCTTGAGCACCGCATCAAACGGCGCCTGCGTATCGACGAACACCGTCTTGTATTCCTTCGCCAGCTTCTTGACGATCGCGCCGTACTCATCCATCCGCGCGCGCATCGCATCACCTTTGTTAAGCTCAAGGTAAAACGGCGTCATCAGGATCATCTGCTTCACCTTCGGCTGTGTCTGCTCGATCAATTCCCGATAAGTCGCTTCGTATTGGTCCGGCAGCACATGCGCTTCCTTCTGACGCGGGATATCAAACTGCCGCCACACATCGTTGGTGCCGATCATCACCGACACATAATCCGGCTTCAGGTCCAGCACATCCGCCTGCCACCGTTTCTTGAGTGAAATCACCTGGTCGCCCGAGCAACCCGTATTGACGATCCGCAGCCCCAGTTCCGGGTAACCCGAGAGGATCAGCGCCTCCACCATCGTCACATATCCACGCCCGAGCGGATCAAACAGCCCCTCCGCCACCGGCCGCGTCCGGCCCACATCCGTGATGGAATCGCCAATCATCACCAGCTTCGTATTCTTCTTAAACAGCATGAAATGTTCCTCGTATGAATGGCACAAAGCCTACCCATCCAAGGATCAATCGCCAAACCGCTCGACACTCTTTTCTTAGACACGGAACCCGGGACATTGGATATGAAACTCCGCGTCCTCGCGGTCAAAACACCAGCGGCGTCTTGCTGTCCGCATCTGGCCCGAAGTACGCCTCATGTAGCACGCTCACCGGGTGCTCAACTTCAAACCCCGCGCCCAGCCGCCGCGCTTCGGACGAAATCTGCATCGCGCAGCCGACGTTCCCCGTCACGCATGCGCCGGCTCCCGTCGCCTTGATGTGTCCCACCTTGCGCTCGCCCAGTTCCATCGCCATCGCCGGCTGTGTCAGGTTGTATGTCCCCGCAGCCCCGCAGCACATGTCGGACTCGCGAAGCGGCTTAAGCGTCAGCCCCTTCACCCACGAAAGCATTTCCCTGGGCTGGCTCGTCACCTTCTGCCCATGGGCCAGGTGGCACGCGTCGTGATAAGTCACGGTCCGCTTCACCTCATACGTCGGCTTCACAGGCTTCAACTCTACGATCAACTGGCTGATGTCCTTGGACTTCTTCACCAGCTCGCTCGCACGCGAGACATACGCCGGGTCATCGCGCAGCACCAGCGCGTAATCCTTCAGCATCGCCCCGCACCCCGAAATATTGTTCACGATGTAATCGACCTTCTCATGGTCCCCGGTGTAGCCCAGGAAGGCGTCGATGTTCTGCCTTGCCAGTTCTTCCGCGCCATGCAGGTCGCCCGCATGGTGATGGATCGCCCCGCAGCACTTTTGCGCCTTGGGCACCACCACATCGCACCCGATGTGCTGCAGAATCCGGATCGTCTGCCGATTCACTTCCTGAAACAGCACGCTCCCCACGCACCCGGCGAACATCCCCACCACAGCCCGTGGCTTACCGTCCACGTATTGCGCAGGGTTACCCTTGTAATACGTGTCCAGCTCTGATTCCCACATCGGGCCGTCAGGCGGCAGCATCTGCTGCATCTTCTTGAACTCTTCCGGCAGCAGCGGCGCGGACGCCTTGCCCACCGCATTCCACAGCCCCAGCTTCTGCGCCACCCTCGCCGGAAACAGCGCAGCCTTGAGCCGTGTCGGATTCACGAACAAATTCAAAAACACCGCGTTCAGCAGCCGGCTGGTCACGGTCTTGGGCCGCTGAGGCATCAGCTTCGCACGCGATTCCTCAATCAGCTCGTGATACACCACGCCCGAGGGGCAAGCCGTCTCGCACGCCCGGCAGTCCAGGCACAGGTCCAGGTGTCCCAGCAGTTCTTCGGTCGCTTCCACCTTGCCGTCGGCAAGGCTCTTCATCAGATAAATCCGCCCGCGAGGCGAGTCGGATTCCAACCCCGTCTGGATGTACGTAGGACACGCCGGCAGGCACAGCCCGCAGTGCACGCAGTCCATCGATCGCGCATACGTCCGTTTGTCCAGTTCCAGCACCGGCAGCCTGTGCCCGTGGGAATCTGTCTGTGAAATAGCTTCCGCAGGTTCATCACCCAGGCCGGAGACAATCTTTGGATTGGAGGAAGCAAGGCTCATTTAAACCCGGTCTTACCGCATAACCCACTTCTTGCGAAGCACCTTCACCTGCTGCACGCCAGGATTCACATTCGTGCCCGGGAAGAGATAACTGATCATCATCGCCTTATGCAGGTTGACATCGGCGCCCGTCTCCGGGTTTTTCACCGTCTGCGTCTCACCCGACAAGCCTTGGATGAAGAGATTCACGTCAGTCACGTCATGGTCAAAAGCCTTCCACACAACCACGGATTCCCGCGCGTTGTCTTCGCCTTGCAGCATCAGGCCAAGCGCCCGTGAGGGGGAAACCACCAGCTTGTTGCCGGTATCGGCCCGGACGGCTTCATAAACGCTCGGCGGAACGTCTTTTCCACCGGGAATGATGTCGCCTTCATCGGTCGATACCACAAATTCCGGCACAAACATGCGTTCGCCGCCGGTGTTGTTCACCACTTTATAGGTCACGTACCAGTACCAGCTTGCCTTGCCGTCCGCGTTGGTCACCCGGATCGCGCGAGGCGCTTCCGCCGTGAATGTGAATTCCCAACCGCCGTAAACCAAGCTCGGTTCCGGGGATGCGAGAGCGCTGTGAGTTGCCGCCCCGGCGCCCAAAAGCGCTCCGGCAGACAGGAGAATCGCTGAAAGAATCAATCGCGTCTTCATCGGCAAACCTCCAAATACCACCATTGCAAAGCCGTGGCACGTGAACGCCATTGTATGCCACGACTCAAAACGGTCAACGCCACCCATTCCCGCCATCATTTAGAAGTGGACGAAACGGGGATAATGCCCCTCACACCCACGTCTCTCCCGCTTTCCCTTCTCCAAATCATTTTCTTCTTTCCGCCTTTTACCTTGTCCCTTTTACCTTTCTTCCCCGATCTTTATCCCCTCGCCCCCAACCGCGTCCCCTGCGTTAATATGACCCCACCTCCCCATGACCCAATCGCCAGACACCACCGGCCCACTGAATCTCTCCCCCGAACACCACCGGTTGGGCCTTGGCCTTCTCCTCGCCGGCCGGGCTGACGCCAACGACCCCGCCGTCGACCATTTTTTGAATTACGCCCGCGAAAATCGCATCGACACCTCCCGCGTCTACGGCCTCTGGCGCAAAAACAGGCTTATCGCCAGCGTCATGTTCGTCCCCGGCCCGGGCAAAGTCGTCACCGTTTACGCCAGCCCGCCGGGCCGCGACGCCGAGCCCCCGGCCCTGGCAAATCTCGTAAAAACCGCCTCTCTGGCTCAAAATCCAGAGCACACCCGCCTCATTCAGGCCATCTTGGATCCCTGGCAATCCACCGAAGAGCACGTCTTCTTCCAGGCCGGCTTTAACCGGCTCGCCACGCTCAGCTATCAACAGTTGAGCCCCGTCTCCAACCGCCCGGACCTCACCGCCTTGCTCCCCAAGGAACTTCAGGTCCGAAACTGGAGCCAGGCCAATATCCCGCTTTTTGAGCGCGCCATACTCGGCAGTTACATCAAAACGCTTGACTGCCCCGGCCTCGTCGGCGTCCGTGACATCTCGGATGTAATAGAAGGCCACCGTGCCGCTGGCACCTTCACCCCCGGCTGGTGGTTTGTCCTCATGGACCAGGAAAACCCCGTCGGCGTCATGCTTTTAAGCCCGCTTTCCGATAAATCCACCGTTGAAGTCGTCTACCTGGGCCTCATCCCCGAATATCGCGGCAAAAAAATCGGCGAAAAACTTCTCCTGGGCGCGGAAGGCATCGCCTTCCGCTTCGGCTATCGCAATCTCTCCCTCGCCGCAGACGAAAACAATCCCGGCGCCATCCATCTCTACAAGCGCCTTGGCTTCCGTCCCTACACACGCAAAGTGGCAATGATTCTGGTGTTAGAAAAAACGGTTAAAAACCCGTGATTTTTCCCACACACTGTTAGCCCCCTTGGGTGCAACAAGTGGATAAGAATTTCATTCGGGCGCAAACCCTTGAATCTCCACAGCCTGCATCGTTTAGCGCCTTTGTCAATGAACCTCCCCGATTGAATACCGGCGCGTCTCCCCGTATGCTTCACCCCGTCGTCAGGGATGACGATCATGAGTTCGATTCGCCACGATTTCCAAGAGGAAGTCCGCACACGCGTTCCTAGCCGTGCGACCAGCGCCAATCACTCACAGCACTTCGCGACGGACCGCCCGGACGTACTGCTTACGCAATCAGGGGCCAGGGTCTATTTCCTCCCAAAACAAAACATCGGCGCAAGAGCTTCACACAGGCTCCAGGCGGTCCGCTCCACAAGAGGGTTCGATAGTGACCAAACAAACCACCTCCCGGTCAATTTGTGACAGGGTAGCCAGAAGGCTTGCCGACAGAGTCGGCTCGCGCAAATACAGCATGTGGTTCGACCGGACCGCGCGCTTTGACTACAACGACGGCGAAAGCAGCCTTCAGGTTGCCGTTGCCAACCGCTTCGTCGCCGACTGGATCTCCAAGCACTTCCAGATCGACATCCAGGACGCCGTCACCCAGGAAATCGGCCCCAAAGTTGGCTTCAAGATCGAAGTCCAGCCCCAGCTTTTTGATACCTCGCCCCTCCCCGCCCCCCAGGCCTCGCAAGAGGACTCCCAGGCCGCCCAAGCCGGCGCCGCCGATGGCGTCGCTGCGCCCAAGGCCCGCAAGGACAGCACACCCAGCCCCGCTTATGGCTCACGCTTAAAGCCCCTCTCCCACCGCGGGCACAACCTCCGTCACAAGCTTGAAGAATTCGTCGTCGGCCCCTCCAACGAGTTGGCCTACATCGCCGCTCAAAAAATCGTCGAAGACGACCGCGGCATGTCCGCCCCCCTCTTCATCCATGGCGGATGCGGCCTGGGTAAAACCCACCTCCTCCAGGGCATCTGCGCGAAAATGCTTCACGCGCGCAAAGACGCCCGCGTTCTCTACTGCACCGGCGAACAGTTCACCAACGACTTCCTCGCCGCTGTGCGCGCCATGCGCCTTGAGGAATTCCGTAAGAAAATCCGCTCCCTGGACCTCCTCGCCATCGACGACGTCCACTTCATCGCCAATAAGGAAAAAACCCGACAGGAATTCCTCCACAGCTTTGAAGCCATCGAGCTGGGCGGCGCGAAAATCATTCTCGCCAGCGACAGCCACCCCAAGCTCATCGAAAAGTTCTCCGACGCCCTCGTCAGCCGTTGCGTCCGCGGCCTCGTCGTGGAAATCAAATCCCCCGACACCGCCACCCGGGCCAAGATCGTCCGCGCCCTCGCCCACCGTCGCGGCATCCCCCTCCTGGAAACCGTCGTGGAAGTTCTCGCCGCCAAGTGCCGCGGGCCCATCCGCGAAATCGAAGGCTCCCTCACCCAGCTTCAGGCCCTGGCCATGCTCAGCCAGCAAAAGGCCAGCAACGACTCCAACCAGGGCGCCATCCGCGAGCCCATCGGCCACACCATCCTCAACCAGCTTTTTGAAGCGCAGCAATCCACCTCGCCGCGCCGCGCCGTCACCTATTCCGACATCGCCCAGACCGTCATGCGCAAGCTCGGCGTAAGCGACGTCCAGCTCCACGGCACCGGCCGCCAGGGCGCCACCGTGCTGGCCAGGGCCCTCATCGTCCATCTCACCCGTGAGATGACCACCATGAGCTACCCGGAAATCGCAGTCGCCATGAAGCGCACCAACCACTCCTCGGTCATCACCCCCGGCAAGCGCATCGCCCAGCAGATCGTGCGCAACGAGCCCATCAAGCTTTCCGGCGAACCTGAGCCCATCGCCTTGAAAGACCTCGTGGAAGACCTCCGCCACGAAGTCCGCACCCACTGCAGCAAGAGCGAACCCAAAAACTAAACATCGCTGCTCCGCATCCTCTTGACTTCATCCAAAGTGCTCAAAGCACGGCCCTATTGCGGCCCAGGGTAAGCGTGTACCCAAGCGCAACCCTGGGCATCCTCATTGTTTGATTTCCTTTTGCTCGCGCCTACATCAGCGCCGCAGAACCCGTAATCAACTGTCACCCTTTACCCCATCTTCATACGCTCGCACCATCACCTTCGCCTCCAAAGGCAGCTTCATTTTCAACAGCCGCTCTTTCAGCGCATTCAAGTCCGCTTCAGTCGCCACCCAGCCCCACACCCCGATCATCCCGCCGTCTCCGGTGAAACCGCCCACTCTGACCTCCGAAAATCGCTTTTCCTCTCGCAATGCCTTCTCAATCGTCGGTGCATGCTCCCGAGCCACCCTCAGATTTCGGCTCTGTATCCCGGCGGGCGTAAAGGGATAAATCAACATCACCAGCACAGGCACGCCAATCAGAATCATCAGGAACGCGGCATACGACGGCAATTTCACATTCCACCGCGACGGCTTGCCCGTCTCCATTTTTGCATCTTCACTCATATTTCCCCTTCTCGTTCTTCGTATCTTCGTGCCTTTGTGGTCAACTCCGCCTCCCCCATTCCGAACCCCCCATCCCGGCCCGTCGTAACAATATTAGAAAGGGCAAACACCGGTTCATCCGGTTTCTTTTACAATCCCCCCATCATGATCAAACATGTCTCCGCAAAATCATCTTTTTTCCGGCTCGCTTTGTCCGGTCTGGCCTGCCTATTAGTCGCAGCCTCCGCAACGCTGGCCCACGCCCAAACCATCACCGCCACGCCCAACAAAGAAGGCAATACGGCAACCATCGAGGTGAGCACGCAATCGCGTGACGCCAAAGGCATCGTCGAGCTTCTCGATAAAGACGGCAATGTCGTTTACACCGTCTACGCCGGCCCCACCAAGCCGATGCCCAAAACCGTTTTCAGCTACACCGGCTTAAAACCCGGGCTCTACACTCTGCGCTACCGGGAAAACCTGGAGCTCTCTTTCGATTCCGAGGTCAAGCGCCCAGACAGGCCCGACGGCAAGTGGACCAGCCCTGCGGACGTCAAAATCACCCCGCAAAACATCTACGTCTATGACGCCGGGAACGTCGATGACAACCCCGCCAACCGAAAAGGCGGCCAGATCTTCAAATTCAACAAAGACCTCTCCCAGGACCTGTCCTTCGGCAAAGCCGGCTCCCTTAACGTCGGCTACCGGCCCAACAACACCAGCTTCGCCGTCGATGAAAAAGGCAGCATCTTCATCGGCGCCAGCCATCAGGTCTCCGTCTTTGATTGGAAAGGCACCCCCCAAACCTACCGCGTCGGCTCCACCGAACTGCACCTCAAAGACCCCAAAGTCACCACCACCTGGGTCAATGCAGTCGCCCTCGGCACCGACGACAAAATCTACATCACCAGCAAGTCTCCGCTGAAGGTCTACAACAAAAACAAAAACGCCATCGACGGCTTCCTCTACGGCATCAAGGACAAGGAAACCCCCATCCTCGGCTGGGGCCCCGCCATCATGGCTTCGCACGACAACGTCTACATCGCCGACTCCAAAAACCAGATCATCAAATTCACCGACGACGGCAAAACCCTCACCCGCAAATACGCCACCGCCCACAAACCCGCTGAGCTCATCTACGGCCCTTCCGGTATGACCCTCTCCGGCAACCTCCTCTGGGTCGCCGCCCGCGGCCCAGGCCCCGGCCCCTTCTGGGACTCCGGCGGCGGCGATGAAATCCTCCTCTACTGGGACACCGGCTCCGCCCTCCAGCTCTTCCAGCGCTTCGGCTCCCCCGGCACCATCCCCGATGCCGTCATGTTCCACTACCCCACCGCCGTCGCCATCACACCCGACGGCTCCAAGCTCTGGGTCGTCGAAGACGGCCGCGGCGACCCCAAAGCCCCCCAGGGCTCCCCCATCGGCAACGCCCGCGTGCGCATCTTCGATATCAAACCCAAGTCCACCGCCCAAACCCTCATCACCGTTAGATAACCTCTCCAACTCCAATGCCGTTCGGATGAGGCTAAAACATCTGTCAGGGCTCTGAATCTCAGCGCCTAATACCTTCAAATGAAGGCATTGAGCACTATCCGAATGGCATTTCTCTCCAACTCTTTTATTTCTTCTGCTTCTCTAATTTTTCCATCACTGCCCCCGCCATGCTGCGCACGGGGTAGTACCATTCTCCCCTTGGCCCAACGCACGAAAGGGACGGCCGGCGATACGGGTCATTTTTTGCAAGCTCCGCAAGCAACACCTGATCCTGTTTTGTCCCCACTTTGAGCAACGCCTCCACCGCCAGCAACCGCAAACACCCATCTTCGCTCTTGCGGATGATCCCCACGACATCGTCATGAACTTCTTTATTGCCCTGCAATGCCAAACCGATCACTGCCAACTGCCGGGGCAATTCCCTCTTGTCATCCAGATGTCGCTTTAAAGCCGCTTGGGGGTTTTGCATCTTTCCTAGCGCCCTTGCATAGCTCATCAACACATATTCCCGACCGGTGTATCCCCTGCCTCTGATGTCTTCTTCCGCCTCCTTCAGTTGACTCAGATTCATGGAGGCATCCAACAGGATCTCCACCTTCTTATCAGCCGTATCGGGCCTGGGGTCCTGGCCAAATGCCTCGGCAATGTAGACATACGCATCGATTGATTTTGATTCACCAATCAGCGTTTCCATCGCTTTCACCACTGACGCATCAAGCGCCAGGCCTCGGATGGCCCGGGCAACCGCTTCCTTGGTTTCCGGCTGTGGGCTCGCCAGCAACTGCACAATCTCCCCACTGTCTTTTGAAAGCCTCCCGTAGGATTCCACCGCGCGCGGCCCCAGTGCGACGCCATGGATTCCGGGCTTGAGCGCAAGCTCCCGCAGCACTGCTTTGGCTTGCGGCGTGCCTCGTGATTCGATCGCGTCCAAGATCACGTAAGTAACCAGCACCGCTCCCTCGGACCGCCGGTATTCATCCTTCAGAAATTCAGGGACATCCACCCCTTTGCCTTCAAGTTCATTGAGTTGTCCGATTATCCCGGCATTGACTTTGCCTTCCTTCACCGCGCCCCCGAGCGCCGTCCTTATCTCCAGCCGCAATGCCAATGCCGCATCGTATTTCTGCGCCTTGACGATCCCCGCAGCCGCCGCGCCTTCCTCACGATCGATCTGCTCTCGCGCCTGTTGAAGCTGTGCGCTCCAATCTGACGGCCGGGTCGTCGCCTCGCTTTCGCCCAATCGCTTTTTGGCATACTCGGCACACGCGCTGTACCGCTCGCCTAGGCGCTGCGCCCTTGCCTGGGCCAAAGCCGTCCGGCCCATCGCACTTTCGGCCGCGACGATCTCCTTTTGAGCACTGATGTACAACTGCACATCAGCGCGTCCCCCCTCTCCTGAGCCGGAACTTTCCTCTTTTCTCTCACCCGGCCGCGAAATCTTTTTAAACCACTCAACGGCCGCCTCGGGCCGCTTGCCTTGTATTTCGATCATCCCTGCGGCGTAGTAAGCCTGGCTCTCGTCATAAATCCCCGCCCCTGTTTCAGCCGATTCCCGTTCTACGCGAATCGCCAGCGGTGTCTCACGCCGGTACCTGTGAAAATCGCTCAGCCGGCGCAGCGAATACGCTGCGATCTGCGTATTGGGGTACCGCGCGCTCACCATCCGATATGCCGCAACCACCTCGTCGTAATCATTCCTGGCCACCTCCGCATCAGGGCTGGGATACTTCGGCGGAGTCTTCTTCGCGGACGACCATCGGTAGCGATCGATAAACGCAGCCTGAAGCCGATCTGCCTTATTGCGCGCCTCGCACGCCTCCAGATACTCCTCCCCGTACAGTTCCCGCACCGGTTTAATCTCAGGCAGCGAGTTGTTTTGGGCAGACACGGGTTGGTAAACCCCGCACAGCATCAGACACAACCCAAGCGCCAAAGACCTCCCCAGGCGGGATCCGGCTTTCGAAACAGCCACGCGGCAACGTCTTTTTTGCTTGATGACCCGGTCCATCAATGTTCTCCCGAAATGAAAAGGCCGATAAACAATCGGCATGATAGCCCCCCGCCCGCACATAAATCCCTGACACACGATAATGTCCGCGCCGCTTGGTGCTTCTATCATCACCTGCATCGCAAAATCCCCCTGCTGAAAACCGCCCATGCAAACCCCGCCTCAGGCCGCCAATCCACCCGCCATCGATCTTGCCCGCGCGCAGACCGGCCTCACCTCCATCGCCGGCCACATCATCCCCGTGGTCGTCGGGCTGTTTGCGCTCACCCTTGCCTTCCCCCGCCCCGGCTGGGGCTTTCTGGCCCATTTTGCCCTCGTCCCCCTGCTCATTGTCGCGCTCAAGTCCGCCCGTCCAAAACTCATGGCCGCGGTCATCTACATCGGCATCTCCATCTTCTGGCTCTGGATGATCCGCTGGCTCGGCCAGGTCACCGTAGGCGGATACATCGGCCTCTCCTTCGTCATGGCCATCTATTCCACCCTCGCCTTCCTCTCCGTCCGCGCCCTCTATAAACGCGCCCACCACCTCCTGGTCCTCCTCTTCCCCATCTGCTGGGTCACCTGGGAATTCCTCCGTGGCTACTGGCCCTCAGGCGGCTTCGGCTGGCTCTCCCTCGCCCACACCCAGGCCGCATGGCTCCCCGGCCAGCACCCCGGCTATCTCATCCAGTCCGCAGACCTCTTTGGCGAATACACCGTCAGCTTTCTGGTCGCCATGACCACCGGCCTCATTGCTGACCTTCTCCTCCAGCCCCTCAAAATCAAACCCAAAGACCCCTCGCAAAAACCCACAGCCAATCGCTGGGTGCAGGCATCCATCGCCATCTGGGCCGTCACCCTCTCCGCGGCCCTTGCCTACGGCCACTGGCGCATCACCTCCACGCCATCCCACCTGGCGGCCGATGGATTGAACGTCGCCGTCATCCAGACCAATGAACCCGTCAACAACAAAGACCTCAAAACCGCCGAGGCCATCGAAGCCTCATGGGTGGAAATGATCGATCTTTCCAAATCCGCCGCAGCCAACCCCCTCCAGCCCGACCTCATCGCCTGGCCCGAATCCGCGCTCCCCGCCTCCCTCAACTCCGAATCCATCGCCTTCTATAACTCCTTCAAACGCGGCACTTTTGTCGAGCGCATGCGCTACGTCACCCAGACCATCAACCTCGCCAAAGCCTTAAACACCCCCATCCTGGCCGGCGCTCCCACGGTCTTGAACTGGGACCTCAAGGAATTCCCTGACAACAAAGTCCGCGTCGTCGCTCAAAACCGCTTCAACAGCGCCTTTTACATCTCCCCCACCACCGGCATCGCTCCCGAGTATTACAGCAAGATGCACCGTGTCCCCTTTGGGGAATACATCCCCTGGGTCGATACTTCCCCTTGGCTCAAAGACCTTTTCATCAAACACCTGGCCCCCTGGGGCTACGACTTTACGATCAAGCCCGGTCCTTACCCCCACGTGTTCCTGGTACCTTCCAAGAACCCGCAGATCACCCACCCCTTCCGGGTCGTCACCCCCATCTGCTTTGAGGACTCCGTCGCCCGCGCCACCCACACCCTCATCTGGGCCCCGGGCGGCAACAAGCAGGCAGACGCCATCGTGAATCTCACCAACGACGGCTGGTATCCAGACACCGATCAGTGTCTACAACATTTCCAGATCGCATCCATCCGCAGTGTGGAAAACCGCGTTCCCTCCGCCCGCGCGGTCAACACTGGTATGTCCGGATTTATCGATTCCACCGGCAAAGTCACCTACGTCATCCAGAAAGAGGGCAAACTGCAGAGCATTTCAGGCTTTGCCGTCAGCACTTTGCACCCGGATGACCGCAACACCCTCTGGGGCATTGTCGGCGTCGTCCCTGTCCTGACCCTCTTTTTCCTGATGCTCGGCGCCCTCGTGCTGGACCGGGCCCTCAAGAGCCTTGTCTACTGGAAGTTGCGAAAAGCCGCCAATGCCCTCCAGGACACCCATAAGGAAAAGTCGGGGACAAATTCCTCAGATGTTGGTAACTCCTCCAAAACCTCATGATTTCAGCAGTTATTCACACATTTAGCCGAAATTCTTACCCTCTTCCGACATGCCCAATATTGACATTTGAAATCGGCCAAGCTAGATAATGGACTTGGGCGCGTGTTTCCTAAGCAGGGCAGAGCGCTCCACCACGCCCGACGCGTGAGGTTTTCCCGCCACTCAGGAGGTCACCTTGAGCATTCTTACGAAGATCTTTGTGGTTCTGGTGACTGTTCTTTCAGTCGGCTTGGTCGCAATGATCGTGCCCTTCGTCTACAAGACGGAACAGTTCCAGGCCAAGTACGAGACGGAAGTCTCCAACCGCCGCACCGCCGCTGAATCAGCAGCCGTCCTCCAGGCTACGGTTCAGGCGATGGTCCACAGCAACAGCGAACAAACCCGCATCATCCGGGAAGAAAACGGCAAGCTCAAGACCGAAATCGGCAAGATCGCCGGTGAGCGCGCCAACCTTGAAGCCCAGATCACTTCCGAACGCAGCGCCCTGAGCGCCATGCAGAGCCAGATGGCTCGTCTGGCCGCCACCCTGGCGCAGTCGGTCGACCTCACCAAGGTCCAGACCACGGAGCTCACCGCTCTGCGCGACGCCACCGCCAAGAACCGCACTGACTACTTTGAAGCCATCGAGCAGATCAAGACCCTCCAGAGCCAGAACGACACGCTCGACCGGATCGTCAAGCGCCAGGCTGAGCAAATGACCGAGCTCGAAGAAGCCAACGCCAAGTACGTCGCCGTGCTGGCCACCGTCCCCGACCAATACAAGAACCCCTCCGCCGTTGGCGCTCCTCCGATCGAATCCAACGTCAAGATCGAAGGCCAGGTCACCGAAATCCGCAAGATCGACAACAACACCTTCGCCGAAGTTAACGTCGGCAAGAAGGACGGCGTCTTCGAGAACATGAAGTTCTACATCCACCGCAACGGTACCTTCCTGGGCACCCTGGTCATCACCAAGGTTGATCAGAAGAACGCCGCCGGCCGGATGGTCTCCCTCGTGCAGGATATCCAGAAGGGCGATAGCGTCCTCTCAGGCCAATAAGCCCCGTCAGTCATCGGCTTAGCGCCTCACACACGCCAATCCCTTAGTTGGAGCTGAAGTATGTCGCAAATGGGTGGACCCGGTTACCGGCCTGCAGCTAAAAGCAACATTTACACCGTGCTGGTGATCATCGCCTTCCTCGCACTCGTAGGCGGCATCATCTCGGTGTGGCTCAGGGGCAAGGAGCTTTACGGCACCTCCAACCCCTTCGACATGAAGGTCGAAATCAAAGAGCCTCCCAAGGTTCGTCCCGCGGCCCCTGTTCCCGCTGCTGACCCTGCCGCGGCCCCCGCAGCAGGCGCACCCGCAGCCCCCGGCAGCCGCTCGGCAACCCCCGGCACTCCCGCAGCGCCAGGCACACCGCCCGCAACTCCTCCGGCCAACTAAAACCGGCACGGACGGCAATCCACGAATTATTAGAAAATTTCCAAGGGTCTGGCTAGCCAATGCCAGACCCTTGTTGTTATCATGGGCTTCCGTAAACCGGCTGGCTTTCTGCCGCCGCAAAACGCGCCCCTTCTACGCATGACACGGATGTCTTGCCTCGCGCGCGACTTGAGCCACGTTCAGGAAGGAACACGGCGAAGTCTATGCCATATGACTGGTTAATGAGCCTTCTCAGGGTCGACATTGGGATCGACCTTGGCACCTGTAATACGCTCGTCAGCGTCCGGGGCTCCGGCGTCGTCATCAACGAGCCCACCGTCGTTGCCGTTTACAAAGGCACCAACAAGGTTTATCAGCGCCCCGATGGCACCCTCGCCGTCGGCTGGGCGGCTAAGGAAATGCTCGGCAAAACGCCCGGCGCCATCTCCGCCATCCGCCCGCTCAAGTCCGGCGTCATCAGCGATTTTGAAATCACCGAACAGCTTCTGGCGTATTTCATCCGCAAGGCCACCGGCAAGCACAACTTTGTGCGCCCCCGCGTCGTCATCGCGGTCCCCTCAGGCATCACCGGCGTCGAACGCGACGCCGTGCGCGATTCCGCAATGGCCGCTGGCGCTGGCTCCGTCCACCTTCTTCCCGAGCCCTTCGCCGCCGCCGTCGGCGCCGGCCTCCCTGTCCAGGAAGCCACCGGCTCCATGATCGTCGACATCGGCGGCGGTACCGCCGAAGTCGCCATCCTCAGCCTCGGCGACCTCGCGCATACCGAATCCGTCCGCGTCGCCGGTGACAACTTCGATGAAGCCATCATCAATCACATGAAGAAGGCCTACAACCTGATGATCGGTGAGCAAACCGCCGAAAACATCAAGATCAACATCGGCTCCGCCGTCTCCCTCATCGAGGAAATGACCATGGAAGTCCGGGGCCGCGACCTCATCTCCGGCCTCCCCCGCAAAACCGTCATCACCAGCGAAGAAATACGCGAAGCCCTCCAGGAACCCCTCTCCTCGATCTCCCAGACCATCACCCGCACGCTCGAACGCGCCGACCCCGAACTTGCCGCCGACCTCGTCGACAACGGCATCACCCTCGCCGGTGGCGGCGCACTCCTGCGCGGCATCAACAAAACCATCGCACACGCCACCGGCCTCGAAGTCCGCATCGCCGAAGACCCACTCACCTGCGTCTCCCGCGGCACCGCCATCTACCTCGACCACATCGAGGAATGGACCGACTTCGACAAAGCCTCCAAATAGGAATGTCAGATGTAAGATGCCCGACGTCGGATGTTCAGAGGAAGTCCCGGAAAATCCTGCCCGGTCACTCGTTCTCCCTCTTAGAACATCTAACATCCCGCATCTGACATCCAACATCACTCCCTCCCATGCGCACCCCCACTTCAAACCAGTTGCTGGCCGCCGTGGTGCTCATCCTCCTGGTCATGTGCGTGCTGCCCGCTCAAACCGCGGCCAAAGCCGCGCTCCCGCTCTCTAACGCCGTGCGCTTTGCCGTATGGCCCATCTCAGCCTGGCTGCATCGCGCCGGCACCGCCATCCGTGCCACGCCGGAGCCCGTCGGCCTGGCGCCTTCGGATTCTGAAGCACTGCGCGAGGAGCTCGACAAAGTCTGGCAGTACAACCGACGCCTTGAGCAGGAGCTCCAGGACGCCCGCAAAACCATTCAGCACCTGGGCCACATGCGCCAGATGATGCCCGACACCCAAACCGACCTGGTGGTCGGCCGCGTCATCGGCACCAACCTCGCCACCCCCAGCCAAACCCTCACCCTCGACATCGGCACCAATCACGGCCTGCGCCCCGGTCTCGCCGTCGTCTCCGGCTTTAACCTTGTCGGCCAGGTCACCGAAGCCCAACCACAAAAAGCACTGGTCAAGCCCATCACCTCGCCCGACACCCTCTTAAACCTCCGCATCGTCCCCGCCAGCGCCGGCGAACCTGCCCGTGAAGGCTTCGTCTCCGCCCGCGCCGTCGCAGGCGGCTTCACCGGCACCGTCGGCGCAAACGACCCCATCAAGCTTGGCGATCTCGCCCATCTCTACGACGAATCCTGGCCCCCCGAGGCTCGCGGCTTTGTCGTCGGCCAGGTCGTCGCCCTTGATCCTCTCGAACGCGACCCCCTCCTGCGCAAAAAAATAAAGATCGAACCTCTCCGCTCCCCCACCGCCCTGGATCGCGTTGTCGTCCTCCTCCCCACCGAAGCGGACCGCACCAAAGGCAACGCCCCCAGCCCCACCCCTGCTCCGGCAACCCCCGCCCCGCCCTCCGGCCGCCGCGCCACCCTCGACACACCCCTTCTCTTCCCCCCTCTCCCCCAGGGAGAGGGCCGGGGTAAGAGTGCTCTTTCTTTCGCTTTGGATACCCCCCACCCATCACCCCTTCTCCCCGCAGGAGGCGCCTGATGCGTTGGACTCTCTTTGCTTTCTTTGCTTTCCTCGCCTGCGCTTTTGATGCCGGCGCCCAGCCGCTTATCGTCATTCACATCGGCAATTACGATGTCGTTCCCAGCTTCATGCTTCTGCTCATTGGCTTCGTCGCGCTCTGGGCGCCTCAGTCCAGCGCCCTTTGGGCCGGGCTCTTTCTGGGCATTCTCACGGATTGCCTCGCACGCCTCCCCGGTACCGACGGCCGGGCCGTCATTGCCCTTTTGGGACCAAACGCACTTGGCCTTCTCCTTGCCGCCTACACTGTTGTACAGATCCGAGGCGTCTTCAAACGTGAATCGCCTCTCACCCTGGTGGTCTGCGTCTTTTTAGCCGGCATCATGGCGCTCCTTTTGACCGTCATGATCATCACCGGCCGAGGCGTCTACACCGAGCCCATCTCCGGCTGGCATGGCCTTGGACAGCTCGCCCGCGGAATGTTGAATCTGGTTTACACCGCGCTCCTGGCCCTCCCCCTGGGCTGGCTTTTTGAAAAATCCCGCCCGCTCTGGGGCTTTGAAGGCACCGGTCCCGCAGCAGGCAGAAGACAGGCAGCACCATGAGCAACAACCCTGTCCCACCTCAGCAACCCCAGCAGATCGTGGATGTAAAATCCGACCCTGCCCGCGATACCGATCTCACGCCTCAAAACGATTCAACTGACTCCCAAAAGCACGCCCAGATGGTCGCCGCCGGCCTGCTCGCCGTCACCGCTGTGCAGATCCTAAAGCGTGATGAAGAGCTCGCCGCCCAACCCGTATCGCCCACGCTCGCTTCCTCTTCGGCTGCCGCACACCCCATCGCCGGTGCAAGCACATTCGCCAAATTTTTGGGCTGGTCGCTTCTGCTTGTCGTCGGGCTGGGCTCCATCGCAGGCATGGTCGCCATCATCATCGCCATGCTCCGCTGATAAACTCATTGTTTATCATCCACAAACGGAGCCTGCTTTAATGGCCATCCCCCTTTCCGGCAATCCCTTCCAGAACCGCTACCCATGGCTCAACATAGCCACTCTCCTGCTTCTCGTAGCGACCATCATTGCCTGCTTCTGCGGTGTCTGGGGTATGGGGCAGTTCTTCAAATACGCCATCATGCACCAAATGTCTCAGATGCAGGGGGACAACTCCCAGATGGATCTTTCGCTTTTCTGGGAAGCACTGCGGTCCCTGGGCCTGGCCCTGTTGTTCATGGTCGTCCGCGACCTCCTTCAGGCGCTTGTTGATATCGCCGAAAACAGCTTTCCCGTCCTTCGCCCAAACGCCAGTGAGATCCAGCAACCCGCTCCTCAGCCCTGACCCATGACCACCGACGCCCCAAACCTCCTGCACGACGCCGCCCGCAAGCCGGCCCCTCCGCTCATCATTCGTGATGAAGGCTACGGCGTCGTCTATCTCCTCCCCCGCACCGCACCCAACATCTCCAGCATCATCCTCATGCTCCTCCTGTTGGCGGCCATCATCGGCCTCCCCATCCTCATGCACTTCAAGTATTTCACCTCCACCCCCAAACTCGTCGCCATTGGCGCTCCTGTTTTGAGCCTCATCGTCAGCGCTTACCTCGTGGGCACCATCCTCATGGAGCTTTTTGGCCACACCCAGATCATGCTCACCCACGGCAAGATCCGCCTTCGCCAGTCCCTGGGCTTCATCAAAATCGGTTTCGGCTGGCCCATGGATCAAGTGCGCTACCTGGGCTTGGCCCGGTCCTACGCGTACAAACAGACCAACGCCGATCCGGTCGATCTCTTCTACATCAAAAAAAACTCCTGGACACGCACCGCTGTTGCCGTCTATCAAAATCCTGACGCCATGGCTCAGCTTCTCCAGGACCTTAAACAGCGCTTCCCCCAATACGCCTCGCGCATCCTCACCCAGCCTCCCGAAGACCCTCAGATCACCGTGGTGGACTGGCTCAAAATCCGCGAGGAAGTCCAAAGCGTCAAGGACGGAAAAGAAACCCCCGTCCATCCCGGCATCACCACCCGCAACATCGCCGGCACGCTCAGCATCCGCACCCGAAGCGTCACCCACAGGCTCCCGGGCTTCGTCACCCACCCGCTCACCTGCGTCATCATTCTTGCCGCGCTCTTTGCCGTCGGCGTCTACCACCTGGGCGTCGATAAAACCTTGAACTACGCCAAGGCCCCCGCCAGCCTGATCGTCATCGCATGGTTTCTGGGCGGGCTCAACCGTTTCTTCACCGAACAGGACCGCGTCGTCTTCCGCATCACCCCTAGGCGCATCCAGGTCTGCCGTATCTCGCCCTTTGGTAAAACCCGTTCCTGGATCCCCCGCGACCGTGTACGCGCCGTCCGCGTCGCCCGTGCCGAAATGGGCGGCGGATTCTGCCTCAAAGTCCAATACCGCGGCATCGTCCGCCAATCCCCCGAATACCTCGAACACCGCCCCATCGAAGAGCTCGCCTGGCTCGCCGGCGTCATCGAAAGAGAACTTAAGCTTTAAGCGTTTCCAGCAACATTATTTCTGCCCGGCGTAAGTTCAAACTGCCATAAAATGAAAAAAAACGCCTCACATCATTGCATATTTATTGATTTACTTATTTTATTGATCGTGTAAAGTAGAGACCGCGCCCGATGGCTCATTAATCTTCAATCCACCGCTCAAGGATCCCCGATGCGATCACTTTCAGCACGACATGACGCTTTCACGCTTATTGAACTCCTGGTCGTCATCGCCATCGTCAGCGCCCTGCTTTCGTTCATCATTCCCGCGCTGAGCCATGCGCGTGAATCCGCACGCCGCAGCCTTTGCGCATCCAACCTCCGCCAATGCGGCATCGGGTTCATGGCTTATCAGGTCGATTACAAGGACTGGCTCCCCGTCTTCAATTGGGAACCCACCCAGGGAAACCTCCCCGTCCCCACCCTCGATGATGAATTCGGCAGCTATTTCAACGATCACAAAGTCCGGATGTGTCCTGGCTTTCAAACCACCCTCGCCGCAGCAGCACCCCTGAACATCGGAATCACCAACGCCCGGCTCAAAACCAACTACGGCTTTGGCTACGCACCTCAGGGCATCTCTGAAATTGCCGCTGCCCATACCAACGGCAAGCGTGTTATGCGCAGTTCCGCGGGCGCCTACCTCTACATCCGCTCCGGCACTTCCAGCGTCGGCCTCACCACCACAGGCATCCCCAATGCCTACTCCGGCAAAAACTGGGAGCCCTTTGGCATCACCCCACTCATGTCTGATGCCATCGGCTATGAACGCAGCACCGGCCGCTTCGTACACCCCCACACCACCGACGGCGGTGGTGCCAAACGCATCCTCCCCGCCTACGCTTCTGACGGCGTCACCATCCCAAACCTCATGCCCATTCTCCGCGAAACCGGCTCCAACCACCTCGGCTGGGACGGCCATGTCGTCTGGAAAAAAATCACCAGCAACCCCATCAATGACTACCGCGCCATCGCCGTGCGCGACTTCACCGACAACTGGGCCATCTGGTCCCCATCCCAGTTCTCCTTCTTCTTCGCGATGAACTCCGGCACCAACGGCTGGCGCTAAGAGGCCTGACGTCCTTTTCGGGTTTCAGGTAAAGAAAGATCGGATAAAGAGGAACGGAAGCGATCAGCAAGCCATCTGATTCTGCGACCCGAACCCCGAAACCCGAAAAGGCCGCAGGCCCCTCTTTTCAAATCTCCCCCTGCCCTCCTGCCCCAGCCCCAGACCCTCCTCAT